>CAVABU010000018.1:0-25258 GCA_963586965.1 Gemmiger formicilis | reverse complement strand
GTAAAGTAGGAGGTACGGCGCCCTCGCCGTACCACTCGCTAAGAGGTCTTCTATATACCAATTTCCTTTCCTAAGAATGAAGGTGTGTCAAAGCTATAGATGGTACGGCGGGGGCGCCGTACCTCCTACTTTATTGCAAATCGAAATCATGAGTAAGTAAGACGAATAAGACGATGTGAAAAGTTGCATACAATCGTGCAAAAAGTCAAGTCTGTTGATGTTACGGCGGTCGTCAGCACAATTGATGGCGACCGTCAACACAATTGATGGCGACCGTCAGCACAATTGATGGCGACCGTCAGCAACATTGCTGACGACCGCCACACATTCGTAGAAGGTAAGGTATTTACATTATGAGAATTGAGTTATTACATCATGGGAACTACATTTACACCATGACAAAACAAAGGAAAACAGGAGTTTTGCAGCATCAAGGTTTCCTGGCCTTGCTCACAAACTGCAATGTCTGTGGCAACTTCTGCCATTTGCGATTGCGGGCAATCTTCAAGGTGCTGCCACCCAACTGTTTCAACTTATACACCGAGTCATTCTCGCATGTCAGCAACGCCTCAAGATCCTCGCTACCCTCATCATTGCTGATCTGCAAGACAAGCGAATTCGCCGTCTTGGGTTCACAGTCAAGGATCAGCCACTTGCGGAAATCCTTTTGGTCACCGATATACCCCACCATCTCGCCCATCACGTCCTGATTGGGTATCACCACATTCTTGTCCACCGAATTGATGACAAGATAGATGCTATACTCTTTATTATATACAGTTCCCACAAAGGGTTTGTTAGTCTGAGCCAAGGCTTTTGCCCCAAATATCAGCGCCATAAAGGCAAGAAGAAATAACTTTCTCATATTGTTGTGTTTAACCGCCGGCAAAGTTACCTATATAAATCAAGAAAAATCTTATTTTCTCATATTTTTACATGAGTTCTCCGTTATTTTCTCCTTCATTTATGGTAACTTTGCAACAAAATGTGTACACGAATGGATAATAAGATGTTATTCCCCGACGTAATACTCGAATCTAGTTGGGAAGTATGCAATAAGGTCGGAGGTATATACACCGTACTATCTACAAGGGCGAAGACCCTGACTGAGAAACTCGGTGACAACCTCATATTCATCGGACCTGACGTTTGGAATGATGCGCCATGCCCATATTTTAAGGAAGACACATCATTGATGATAGACTGGAAGGAGAAAGCCAAAGAAGAGGGACTCAACCTCAAGATAGGCAGATGGGACATCCCTGGACAACCAGTCTCCGTACTCGTAGATTTCAAACCGTTCTTCGAAGAGAAGAACAATATCTATGCCCGTATGTGGGAAGACTATCAGGTGGATAGCCTTCATGCCTATGGTGACTATGACGAAGCAAGCATGTTTTCTTATGCAGCGGGCAAGGTGGTGGAAAGCTATTACCACTTCTTCCTTGACGACTCAAAGCGCGTGGTATATCATGCCAACGAATGGATGACTGGCATGGGAGCACTATATATTAATAAGGTGTTGCCACAGGTGGCTACCATCTTCACCACTCATGCCACAAGCATCGGACGCAGCATCTGCGGAAACAACAAACCGCTTTATAACTATCTCTCTGCCTACAACGGCGACCAAATGGCTTGGGAGCTCAACATGCAGAGCAAGCACTCCATAGAGAAGCAGACGGCTCTCCATGTGGACTGCTTCACCACGGTGAGCGACATCACCGCTACTGAATGCAAGGAGCTGCTTGACAAGGAGTGTGACGTGGTGTTGCCAAACGGTTTCGAAGACAGTTTTGTACCCAAAGGTGCTTCCTTCACCGCAAAGCGTCGCAAGGCACGCAAGGAATTGATGCACATCGCCAACTGCCTCACAGGCATCCACTTTGATGATGACACCATCATCGTGTCTACCAGCGGGCGCTACGAATTCCGCAATAAGGGCATCGACGTATTCCTCGACTCTGTCAACCGCTTGCGCTATGACAATCGTCTGAAGAAGCGCGTGCTAGCATTCGTAGAAGTGCCAGGATGGGTCGCAGGACCTCGCACAGCACTACAGGAAAGACTTGCCACAAACTTGGAGTATGACACACCGCTTGGCAATCCTCAACTGACGCATTATCTGCACAATATGAATGAGGACAAGGTGATGAACACCTTCGCTTGCCTAGGCATGTGGAACTGCAAGGAGGAGAATGTCACCGTGATATTCCTGCCATGCTATCTCACTGGCAATGACGGCATACTCAATCTGTCATACTATGACACACTGCCTGCCAGTGACTTGTGCGTGTATGCTTCTTACTATGAGCCATGGGGATACACTCCGCTTGAGGCAGTAGCATTTAAGACGCCATGCGTTGTCACCAACCTGTCAGGTTTTGGCATGTGGGCAAACAACGAACTGCACAAAAATGGCGAACTCAAGGACGGCGTGAAAGTGGTCTTCCGCGATGACTACAACTATCACGAGGTGTCAGATGCCATCGAGAATACCATAGTGGAATTCTCATGCATGACGGACGCCGAGGTGACAAAGGCAAGAAGCAATGCTTCAAAGTTGTCGAAGAAAGCGTTGTGGAAAGAATTTATCGCTTACTATAACACTGCCTACGACATAGCACTGCGCAAGGCAGAGACAAGAAAACTCAAACACGAAAATAAATAACAAAGAACTACACCAATGAAGATTAAAGCAGACTACACCAATGCTCCTGTATGGAAGGAGCTTACAGTGAAATCAGCACTACCTAAAGAACTTGAGTGTCTTAACGAACTTGCACACAACCTTTGGTGGGCATGGAATTATGAGGCACGCGACTTGTTTAGCAGCCTTGACCCAGAGCTCTACAAGGAGGTAAACAAGAATCCTGTGCAACTGCTCGAGCGTCTCTCTTACGAGCGCAAGGAGGAGATTGTGAAGGACAAGAAGATCATGAAGAATGTGCACGACGTGTGCAAGAAGTTTAAGGACTACATGAGCGTGAAGCCAGATAGCAAGCGCGCTTCTGTGGCTTACTTCTGTATGGAGTATGGTATTGACCAGACAGTGAAAATCTACTCAGGTGGTCTGGGAATGCTCGCAGGTGACTACCTGAAAGAGGCTTCCGACTCTAATGTAGACATGTGCGCTGTTGGTTTCCTCTACAGATCAGGTTATTTCCGTCAGAGCCTCTCTATCGACGGACAGCAGATAGCCAACTATGATGCGCAGGACTTCAACTCCATGCCAGTGGAGAGAGTGAAGGATGCTGACGGCAATCCTCTCTTCATCGCCGTGCCTTATAATAATTATAATGTATACGCATGCGTATGGCGTGCCAACGTGGGTCGCGTAAGCCTCTACCTCCTCGACACCGACAATGACAAGAACTCTGAATACGACCGTCCTATCACACACGCTCTCTATGGCGGTGACTGGGAGAATCGTATCAAGCAGGAGATCCTCCTCGGTATCGGTGGTATGCTCACTCTGAAGGCTCTCGGCATCAAGAAGGACATCTACCACTGCAATGAGGGTCACGCTGCATTCTGCAACCTCGAGCGTCTCTGCGACTACAGAGCACAGGGTATGTCATTCAATCAGGCTATGGAACTGGTGCGTGCTTCAGGTCTCTACACTTGCCACACTCCAGTACCTGCAGGACATGACTACTTTGACGAGGCTCTCTTCGGCAAATACATGGGCAGATATCCAGAGAAGCTTGGTATCTCTTGGGACGAATTCATCGGTATGGGACGTACAAATCCATACGACCACTCAGAGAAGTTCTCTATGTCTACCTTCGCTATCAACACTTGCCAGGGCGTAAATGGTGTGTCAAAGCTCCACGGATGGGTATCACAGAAGATGTTTGCTGGCATATGGAAGGGATACTTCCCAGAGGAGAACGCAGTGGGTTATGTCACCAACGGTGTGCACCTGCCTACATGGACAGCCACAGAGTGGCGCAAGGTGTATGACAAGTACTTTGACCCAACATTCCTCAGCGATCAGTCAAACGAAAACATCTGGCATGCCATCTACAATGTGCCTGACGAGGAAATCTGGGCTACACGTATGGCTCTGAAGAAGAAGCTCACTGACTATATCAAGGAGCAGTTCCGTGGCACTTGGCTCAAGAATCAGGGTGATCCTGCTCGTGTGGTTTCTCTGCTTGAGAAGATCAATCCTAACGCGCTGATGATCGGTTTCTGCCGTCGTTTCGCTACTTACAAGCGTGCACACCTGCTCTTCACCGACCTTGATAGACTCAACAAGATCGTCAACAATCCTGAGCACCCAGTACAGTTTATCTTCTCAGGTAAGGCTCACCCAGCTGACGGCGGTGGTCAGGGCTTGATAAAGAAGATATTTGAGATAAGCCAGCGTCCTGAGTTCCTTGGCAAGATTATCTTCCTCGAGGACTATGACATGCAGCTTGCTCGTCGCCTCGTGTCTGGCGTGGACATCTGGATGAATACTCCTACACGTCCTCTCGAGGCATCAGGTACATCAGGTGAGAAGGCTGAGCTCAATGGCGTAGTCAACCTGTCAGTGCTCGACGGATGGTGGCTTGAGGGTTACCGCGAGGGTGCAGGATGGGCTTTGACCGAGAAGCGCACCTATCAGAACCAGGCTTACCAGGATCAGCTCGACGCTGCTACCATCTATGGTCTGCTCGAGAATGAGATCGTGCCAATGTACTATAATAAGAACAAGAACGGATTCTCGTCTGAGTGGATAAAGGTAATCAAGAACTCTATCGCTACTATCGCTCCTCACTACACGATGAAGCGTCAGTTGGACGATTACTATAGCAAGTTCTATAACTCTCAGGCTGAGCGCTTCGCTAAGCTCGCAGCAGACAACTGCAAACTTGCCAGCGACATCGCTCTCTGGAAGGAGACTGTGGCTGAGCGTTGGGATAGCATCAAGGTGGTAGCAAGTGAGACTGACTACCCTGTTGACGGAGCTAAGACTGGCACTGACTACACATTCAGCTACACCATCGACGAGGCTGGCCTCAACGATGCAGTAGGTCTGGAACTTGTCACCATCATCAATGATAACGGTGAGGACAAGATCAATGCCATATATCCTTTCGAGATGGTATCCAACGATGGTAACCTCTATACCTTCAAGGCTACATACAATCCTGACACAGCTGGAACTTACAAGGTGTGCGTACGTATGTATCCAAAGAGTGACTTGCTGCCTTACCGTCAGGACTTCGCTTATGTGAAGTGGCTCGACTAAGAGAGGCTTAACATATTGACATAAAAAAAGGCTGCGCCATCAAGCGCAGCCTTTTTTTTATGTCTTATCGTTATCAGAGATAACTTAAAATATGATGTTCATACCCAGCGCCACATTGGCGTTGCCACTCAGAGGTATACCCTCTTTGCTCACCTTGCCGACGATATGGTCGGTGGCAAGGAAGAAGTTGAATCCAGTCGGATGGATGTTGATGATCCAACCCACACTTGTCGTGTAACTATTGACAGCGAAGCTCATACCTCCATCAAGCCACTTCAGCGGTTCCCAGTTAGCGCTCAGACGGCCTTCGGTCCAAGAGTAAGCACCATTGATATGTGTGGTGCTGAGTGCGCCGAATGTCATCTTGCGATATACAGGAAGATTGTATGTGGCACCGAGGTTTACCGTGGCGCCAATGCCTGTGGTGCGTCCGCCAGCATTACCATTGTCGCTCAGATTGAAGAAGTCTGACAACTGGTCGCCATACTTGTCTGCCTGGTCATCGACGGTAGTGCCTGTGCCAGAGTTGACTGACACGTCATGGAAACCATCAAACTCGAATGTGTTTGTCTTGGCTTTAGCCTGCTGAGTCTTTGACCAACTGATGAATCCGAGATCCTTTACGGCAGCATTTACCGTCCAGTCCTCATCAATCTTATAGATAGCACCGAAATCGAAAGCAAGACCGAAACCTCCAATGCCACCGCCATCAACATTTACCTCATTGATGCGGTCATATTTTTCATCCGAACTGTTGTATTCCTTCTCTTCGCTACCATAGCTAAATCCTGACATAGACGCGTTTGCCTCTATCTTTCCAGCTGTCAAGGTCCATTTGTCTGGCTGAGAGAGGTCAGCCTTCATGTCCTTCACCGTGAGGTCACCACGGCCGATACCGAGGAGCACCTTGGCCTTTGCACCGACACGGAGTTTCTCATTGATGTCGCGTGAGTGACCTAAAGCAAGTTCCACATACGACTGTGCAGTCATATTGATATTGCCTATCTCATAGCACTCGTTGCCAGTATTCTTGGCAAAGGCAAACAGGTCATAAGGCAATGACATGCCCACTCTATTGCGCGAAGCTAACTCGATGGTGTTGTATCCACCGAAGCCCTTGAATCCTATAGAGATGATAGGCATATCGAGGGAAGCTGTCAGCCTATTTGTACCTTTACTGAAGCCCTTCAAAGCCTCATCATTAGAGATATATGGACTCATGAAAGTGACGGTCTTCTTAGCTCCAGCCACAGTGCCATACTGAGGATTCTTATAGAAGATGGCTTTATATCCGAAATTACTCTGCACATTGACATTGATGTTACCAAGTACGGGGATTGCCACATAATTGTGGTCATTGGCAAAGGCAGGGTTCATATTGTGGCGGTACATATAGTCGCGCGTGTAATATGCAGTATTGAGGTCTTGTGCGGCAACTGTGGCAGTCACGCCAAACAGACAAGCGACCATCAGGCCTTTCATATATGATAATTGTTTCATAATCTTCAAAATTGTCTTTTGGATAATCTTTGTCTTTCTTTACTCTCTCTATTACATTAGTTGAGGTCGGTCACCACCTTACCGATGAGTTTCAGTTTGAGGTTTTCCACCTTCATCTTCTGCGTCTTCGAGTTGAGAGTGACACCTGTCACCTTGCCGTTCTTGCCACTCGCGCTACCGTCAATAGTCAGTATCACACCATCGAGCACATCCAAAGCATCTTCGGTCATGAGTGTCATCTGCGCTGCTACGGTGGATGTCACGAGGCTCTTGCCGTCAGATGCTGCCACGGTCTCAGGGTTTGTCACCTTGATGACATTGCTACTGATAGCCTTGCCATCTTTGTCAACAGGTTGGATAGAGAGAGTCAGATAAGCAGGTATACGGCTGACGATGTCTGCGGAGAGTTCCACGCTGGTATTCTTAGATGGGTCATTCTTGTCAATGTAAGGAGTGACATCCTTCAGGTCAGTAGCCCAGTCATTGAGAGTGTCCTTATAGACGATATGTCCATCCTCACCGAAAGCGATAGGTGCGTACACCTCATAAGAAGGAGATACGGTGTAGGTGTATCCCATCTTCAGTGTAGACTCCGTGGTGTTGTCAGCACGAGGATTGATGTTTTCCACCTTTATGGCATCAGGTATGGTCTTTATGAGAGATGACAGATTTGGGATTTCTTTCACCACGTCATAAGTATCTGTGAGCTTTGATGCGTCACGGCAGATGCATATTGTAGTGGTCACAGGAGCTGATGTCGAACCAGCCTTGACATTGATTTCTGGCAGATCCACACTTGCCAGTACGGTACCATTCTTGGAAGATACGATGTGTGTCTGCTTACCATCAACATTGCCTCCAATCTTTGCTGCCACGCTCAAATCACTTGTCACGGTGAAGCGTATCTGTGGGTTATCGAGGTCAGCCACCACATTTCCGTCAGAGAGGAAGTCAGGTATGCCTGTCACCCTTGTCTCACCTATTTCGAAGTCGATGGCAGGATTGATCTTGCCAGTGGCTTCTTTTATCAGCATGGTCTCTGCTGACACTGTCGAAGTGATGGATACACCGCTTGCTGATGATGCGTCATCGACAGACCAGTCTGCTTTGATTGCCACATTGTATTTACCAGATAGAGTTATCTTGTGATTGTTTGCAGCATCAACGGTGATATTGCCGTATTTGCTATCAGAAGCAGTCTTTGTAAAGTCAAATCGTGTCACATTGATACGCAGTGTAAGGTCTGACGCAGTGGAAACATTGCTGATAGTGATGCAAGTGGCATCGCTAACCTTGGATACTTGGATACCTACGCTCTGATTAGAGGTAATGTCGCTTGACGACAGGTCGAAATAGTCAGGTAGGAAAAGTTGCAATTGGTTGATTGTCGACACTGCATTCTTGATACCAGAGAAGGCAAGTCGCATATTAATAGCCGATGGCTCAACTTCTATAGTCGACACACTCTCCACCACGTCGGAATGTCCTGTAAAGGTAAACATCTGCTGGAGTGCTGTGGTCTCGTCGATATGTCCGCTGATGCGCTTAGCCGATGAAGCAGCCTTTGCCGATGATGATAGATTGAAGCGGAAGAGGCTTGACATCTGACTCAGTGGGTTAAGGCTTATCTTCTCCACTCTTGGATGTGCGCTCTCTATTTCCTTGCCTGCCATTTGGAACACATAGTCGCCATTAGGCAAAGTCTTCACATCACCATTTTCCGACAGGTCGAGCACGTCGGAGAGCATTATGGAGTCTGTGGAACTCGTAGGTAGCGTAATGCCATCGCCACCGACACCAATCGTCATGTCAAGGTCACTGAGGTCATAGCCGTCATCCACGCTTGTACATCCCGCCATGGCAATAATGCCGGCGGTAAGCATCATGGGAAGCAATCTCTTCTTGGATAATGTCTTTCTCATAACTTGTTTTTGTTTTTAATGGTTATTTTCATTCTGTAGTTGTAGCACATTGTGAGGAACATCTAACAACAGACATCCCTCATAAGTGCAAAGGTAAATAAAAAATGTGTAAATATATACAAATGAAAAGAATTGTATTCTTTTTTATCTCTTACGCAATATGCAGTCGGAAAATATTCGTAACTTAGCATTACAAAAATACTGACATTGGGATATGGATACAAAAATAATCATTGACTTCCTACACGACATTGCTACACACAACAACCGTGAATGGTTTCTCGCCAATCGTAAACGTTATGACCATGCACATGAGGAATTTGAGAAAGGTGTGGAACAACTAATACATGCTATAGCGGAATTTGACCCGTCGGTGATGCATCTCACGGTGAAGGACTGCACATATAGATTTTATCGCGACGTGCGCTTCTCATCAGACAAGTCGCCTTACAAACGTCACTTTGGCGCCTATATCTGCGCGAAGGGCAAGAAGTCGCTTCATGGAGGCTACTACATCCATATCCAACCAGGCAACTGCTTCATTGCCACTGGTTCTTACTACTTACCAACAAACATCCTGACTGCTTGTCGCAACGAAATCATGGCAAATATAGACACTTGGCGAAAGGCTGTGGAGAATGGTAAGTTTGTCAACCTCTTCGGTTATGCCGGCGGAAAAGATATGGGAGAATACACTGATGGTGACAAGATGCCACCAAAGGGTTTTGGTACATCACATCTAAAAAAGGCACCAAAGGATTTCCCTAAGGACTACGAATATCTTGACTACTTGAAGATGAAGGACTACTGTTGCTGGCACAGCGTGGCTGACGATTTCTTCGGGAGTAAAGGATGGATAGACAAGACCGTGGATATGCTAAAGACGGCAAAACCTATGATGGACTTCACTAATGCCGTCATTGATGACTACGAATAGTCTTCGCATGATGCCAGCCCTGCCGTTTGCGCTGGCTTTTGCCATAGGCATCATCATCGGCTATCACACTTCTGCGCTGCAATACGAATGGCTGTTGCTTGCCGTCAGCGTGACGCTTTGCCTAGCAAGTTGCTTCCTAAAGAGCATAACACTGCGTACGGGATTTCTATGTGTGGTATGCTTGATAGTGGGCGCCTTGCTCATGGATTTGCAGAAAAAGCACATACATGTCGACATTCCTGATACGCAGGTAGAGATGCACGCTGTCGTTATCGAACAGCCACAATATAACGATCGATATGCATCCACCGATTTCTTTGTCAACGACGGATATCTGAAGAATCACAAGATACGTTGCTATATATATAATAAGGAGAAGCCAATTCTTGGTGCCACATATAATCTAAAGGGAAGGCTTCGACATTTTGATGTCGGGACATCAGAGTCCAACTTCAACTATGCTAAATGGGCGGATAGCCATGCGCTATCTGCTCTGATGTATGTTTACGATGGCAATGTCATTCGCTCGGATGATGCCATCGACAGTATGCCGTTTATGGAGCGTGTGATGCTTAAGTCAAAACTGATGCGTGCCAGACTGATTGCCAGTCTCCATGACAAGGGGCTTCAGGGTACAAGCCAAGCATTGGTGGCTGCTATGGCATTCGGTGACAGGAGTATGCTGACAAAAGACTTGCGTGATGACTATTCTCGAACGGGAGCCGCCCATTTATTGGCATTATCGGGCATGCACCTCGGCGTATTGTTTATGCTACTTACAATGGTATTCGGTAGACTACGCAATAAGTTATTCAAAAGTATCATCATCGTGGTCACCGTGTGGGCATACGTCATCTTCGTAGGTATGCCGTCAAGCGTGGTGAGAGCTGCCACGATGCTCACCATCTATGCCTTAGTGTCAGCAGGCGGTAGAGACAGTATGAGCATCAATGCACTATTCCTCACCTTTGCCGTCATGCTCGCCTGTAGTCCGATGATGATATGGGATGTAGGGTTTCAGTTGTCATTCCTCGCAGTGCTATCAATATTCATATTCTTCCCACCTATATATAATATAGTACCGCAAACATTTTTCTTTGAACATCCATTGATGCGCTTCATATGGTCCACCATAGCCATATCTGTGGCAGCGCAGATAGGCACCACACCTTTGTCTATATATTATTTCAGCAGATTTCCACTCATATTCCTCCTCACCAACTTAGTAGCAATACCGCTGGTGACTGCGTTGCTCTATTTTGTTTTCCTTATGCTCATGCTTTCCTTCATTCCTTTACTGAGCACTATAATGATAATACCAGTAAAGGTGTGCACCTCAATATTGTCATACATTATAGAAATGTTTGCCTCATGGGAATGGGGCAGTATAGAAAATATCAGCATCAACTGGATACAATTGATACTGATATATGCTATAATCTTTGTGCTGACCTACATGTCAGCACGACTTATCCGACGCTAAAGTAACTCTCAAGTTCGGGTTCTGCCGAATGGTTGTCATTGGCAAGGTCCTTCACTATAACGCCATGCTCAAGTAGTGCTATGCGGGAAGATATGTCAACCGTGTGCTGCAGATTATGGCTACTGACAAGCACGGTGGCACCAGTCTCTCGGGCATAATCCGTGAGCATCTTCTTAAGTATATTCTGACTTGATGGGTCAAGGAAATTGAATGGTTCGTCAAGGATGACCACCTGCGGATGGGAAAGCAATGCCGCCACGATACCTATCTTCTGCTTGTTGCCAGCAGAGAAGTCTCGTATGAGTTTCTTCTGCCCGAGTATCTCATCTGCCATAAACTGTCCGCACCAGTCAAGTGTAGCATCCACATCCGCTTTGTCAAGACGTGACACTTTACCAATAAACTCGAAATACTCTTCTGGCGTAAGGAAGTCTATAAGAAAACCATCATCGATATAAGCACCGACAAAGCGTTTCCAGTCCTCACTCTTAGTAGGATTGATATCACCGATAATCACCTCACCTTCGTCTGCCTTGACAAGATCAAGCATGAGACGAAAAAGAGTGGTCTTGCCAGCACCATTGTTACCGACAAGACCAAGTATCTCGCCTTGGCGCACAAGAAGGTTGTCGATATTGACAGCCGTCTTGTCACCAAAACATTTCTTCAACCCAGAGACCTTAATGTCCATGTCTACACAAGACCTCTGCCGTGACAGTTCTTAAATTTTTTACCAGAACCACAAGGACATAGATCATTACGTCCAGGCATCTTCTCCTTTACTATTGGTTGCACTGGACGCTGCGCGCTCTCTCGTGTATCCTGAGCAGCAGCCTGCTGCATGCCACCGCCGCTGAGCACCTCGTCAGCATCTTCCTTCTGCTCGTTGTAGCGCTGTGTGTGTTGCTCTGGTTCTGCCTCACGCACTTCCTGCGATGCCACCTGTTCTGGTATCATGGCACGCATCAGGATGGAAGCGATGCGATTGTTCATATCGTTGACCATGCTGTCAAACAGCTTCACACTCTCAAGTTTGAAGATGAGCAATGGATCCTTCTGCTCGTAAGAAGCATTCTGCACTGAGTGCTTCAGTTCGTCGAGCTGGCGGAGGTTCTCCTTCCAACAGTCATCAATGATGTGGAGCATTATCACCTTCTCAAATTCCTTCACCACCGACTTAGCCTCTGTGCGATAAGACTCCTCGAGGTTGCAAGGGATATTGAATACCATACGACCATTGGTCACTGGCACCATAATGCGCTCATAAAGCATGCCCTGCTCTTCATAGACGCGCTTGATGACAGGCCAAGCCACCTCCTGTATGCGGTCGGTACGACGCTTGAAGTTTGTCATAGCCAACTGGAATGCATTCTCCTGCAGGTCTTCCAATTTACCATTAAGGAACTGCTCCTCAGTGAAAGGACACTCCATAGCGAGAATCTTAAGGAACTGCTCGCGACAACCTTCGTAATCATTATTGGTAGTGATGTTGACAACACGGTCCCACAGGATGTTGGAGATATCCATACCGATACGCTCACCCATAAGTGCGTGGCGACGCTTCTCATAGATCACCGTGCGCTGCTTGTTCATCACGTCATCATATTCGAGCAAGTGCTTACGTGTGCCGAAGTGGTTCTCCTCCACCTTCTTCTGTGCTCTCTCTATTGACTTTGATATCATGGAAGACTCAATACGCTCACCATCCTTGAATCCCAAACGGTCCATAACGCCAGAGATACGGTCAGAACCGAAGAGGCGCATGAGCTTATCTTCAAGAGATACATAGAATACTGACGAACCTGGGTCACCCTGACGTCCAGCACGACCACGCAACTGACGGTCTACACGACGGCTCTCATGACGCTCAGTACCGATGATGGCAAGACCACCGGCATCCTTTACCTCCTGAGTCAATTTGATATCCGTACCACGACCAGCCATATTGGTAGCGATGGTCACCACACCAAGTTTCTTCTCCACAGGTTTGCCGTCCACCATCACAGTGCCAGTCACACACTGACCAGCCTGAGCCACGATGTCAGCCTCCTTCTGGTGCAACTTAGCATTAAGCACCTGACAAGGGATATGGTTTTGGTCAAGCATACGCTTGAGGAGTTCGGATATTTCTACAGATGTAGTACCGACAAGACAAGGACGACCAGAATTTCTCATATCGATGATCTCCTGGATGACAGCCTTATACTTCTCACGGTTGGTACGATATACGCGGTCCTCAAGGTCATGACGAAGCACAGGACGGTTGGTAGGGATCTCTACGACATCAAGTTTGTAGATATCCCAGAACTCGCCAGCCTCTGTCACTGCAGTACCGGTCATACCACCCAACTTATGGTACATACGGAAATAATTCTGCAGAGTGATGGTAGCAAATGTCTGTGTGGCAGCCTCTACCTTCACATGCTCCTTAGCTTCCACAGCTTGGTGCAGACCATCAGACCAGCGACGACCTTCCATGATACGTCCTGTCTGCTCGTCCACAATCTTCACCTCGCCGTCAATGACCACATACTCGTCATCCTTATTAAACATGCAGTATGCCTTAAGCAACTGCTGGAGAGTGTGCACACGCTCACTCTGCACGGCATAGTGTGCGAGCATCTCGTCCTTCTTCTCCAGACGCTGCTCTTCGGTGAGTTCCTTGTGAGTCTCGAGTTCCGACAGTTCGCTTGTGATGTCAGGCAAGACAAAGAGTTTGTCATCCTTCACCTCATTAGCGAGCCAAGCAGTACCCTTGTCAGTAAGGTCGCAAGAATTGAGTTTCTCGTCTACAACGAAATACAGAGGTTCTACGGCCTTTGGCATCTCGCGGTTGTTATTCTGCATGTAGTACTCTTCGGTCTTGAGCATGCTACTCTTGATACCCTCTTCTGAGAGATACTTGATGAGAGCCTTATTCTTTGGCAGAGCCTTGAATGAGCGGAACAATGCCAGGAAACCTTCCTCAGTAAGTTTAGATCCTTCATCCTTTTTGCCCTCAGCGGTGAGCTTTTGACCTTCAGCTATCTTGGTCTTTGCCTCAGCCAGATACTGTGTAGCGAGAGTGCGCTGTACGCCTACAAGTCTCTCCACGAGTGGCTGATACTCCTCAAACATCTGGTCATCACCCTTCGGTATAGGACCAGAAATGATAAGAGGTGTACGTGCATCGTCTATAAGCACGGAGTCCACCTCATCGACGATGGCAAAGTTGTGCTTGCGCTGCACGAGGTCAGCAGGCGATATTGCCATATTGTCACGCAGATAGTCGAAACCAAACTCGTTGTTAGTACCGAATGTGATGTCTGCTTCGTAAGCTTTGCGACGCTCGGCTGAGTTAGGACGGTGCTTGTCGATACAGTCCACGGATAGACCATTGAACATATAGAGAGGTCCCATCCACTCAGAGTCACGCTTTGCCAAATAGTCGTTGACAGTCACCATGTGCACACCGTTGCCAGTCAGTGCATTTAGGAATACTGGGAGCGTACCTACAAGGGTCTTACCTTCACCTGTTGCCATCTCGGCGATTTTACCTTGGTGAAGGGCGATACCACCGAATATCTGCACGTCATAGTGCACCATATCCCACTTCACCTTGTTGCCTCCGGCTGTCCACTCATTGTGATAGATGGCCTTATCACCATCGATAGTGATGAAGTCATTGGCAGGGTTGGCAGCCAAGTCGCGATCAAACTCAGTGGCAGTGACCACTATGTTTTCGTTTTCCTTGAAGCGACGCGCAGTGTCCTTCATGATACTGAAAGCCACAGGCATGACCTCGTCGAGAGCCTTCTCATAGATGTCGAGTACTTCCTTCTCCAGTTTGTCAATCTGATTGAAGATACCCTCACGCTCATCTATCGGAGTGTCCTCGATCTTAGCCTTGAGTTCAGCTATTTTATTCTTTTGTTCGTTAGCGGAATTCTGCACATACTGTTGCAGTTCCTTTGTCTTTGCACGCAGTTCATCGTTTGACAGTGCCTGTATCGCAGGATAAGCGGCTTTCACCTTTTCCACGAGAGGTTGGATAAGTTTCATGTCACGTGAAGACTTGTTGCCAAACACTGACTGCAGGAATGATATAAAACTCATATTCTATTATTTTTATTTTCGTTGTTATTGGTATATGTATTTCATCTGAGCCTCAGCTCCTTGTCTATGATGCCTCGTCAGAATAGCGGGGCAGCCTTGCAGGCATTGGGCGCACGGATGTGTATACACTTGGCGATGGTCGGAGCAATGCGTTCAGTGGTGACGTCTTGTTGTATGTGTTCAGACTTGACGTTTGCACCAAGGAATATTATCGGGAACGGCACAAATGCAGAGCGCGCCTGATAACTTTCACCCGTGTCCTCATTGTATATTCTCCAACCTGGTGTCACCTCTACCTTAAGGTCACCCGATATCGCCGTGTCATATGGAGAATCTGCCACGGAAGCCACACCAGAGGTCATCATGAGCAGGTCCTTGGAGCGCTGCATGACCTCCGAATAACTTGCCTTGCTATTCTCTATGAGTTTATGGTTGAGATATATCTGATTCTTAAAATACGACTCCACCCATTTACCGCTACCATAGACGGCAGAGAGATACATATTGAGCAACTGCGCCGTGCGGTTGATATAGAATGTACCTGTGGGTATGCGATATTTAGCGTAGTCCACCTCCGGTTCTGACGTATAGCCAGTGGATGTCAGTACAAACATCACATTGTCTGCTCCCACCTTTGACTCTATGCCATTGATGAGTGTAGCAAGCGAGGTGTCAAGCGTGGTGTAGACACCCTCCATCTCACTGCGTGTGCCCATGCTATTGCCAAGGGATGCAGAGAGTGTCACTGCCAAATAGTCAGTCACATTGTCCTTGCCCATGGCATTGTCACTCACACAACTGAGTGCCGCTTTCACTACGGCATCGTTGACTAGTTGCTTGCTCGACCGTTGATTTACAGCATTGTATGCCTTAGTCCAAGCATGTGCTGTGGCAGGATAATATGAGGATGTGGTCCACTGCGATGTATTGTCATCCATCCAGAATGCGCCGTTGGCAGCATGACCAGCAGAGAGTATGGCTGCATCTTGCGACTGTGCCACGGCAAATACTAGCGCACCACCATCTGTCTGCACCTTTAGTTCATCACCGATGGTTGACGTCGCCATATGTGCAGGTGACACCACTGTCTTTTTGTCATAGACGCAATATTCGGGGCGCAATGTCTCGCGATTGAGCCACTGCTGAGAGATAATCTTGTTGTATTGTGGAGTGGCACCCGTAGCCACACACGCTATAGCCGAAGCGCGATCTACTGGCGAGAAGGGATAGCTCACTGCCTCATAGACACGTCCTTCCTGCAATAGACGACGAAAACCTCCCTGCTTGTAGAGCGGAGAGAAATGCTCTATGTAGTCAGTGCGCAATTGATCTACGGCTATGTTGACTACAAGCCGTGGCGCTATATTGAGAGTCTGTGCCTCCGCCTCTAATCCGTAGAGGGTGGCTATGAGGGCGGCCAAGCATATGCCACCCAGTCCCCATGATGGGATGGAAGCGCGTTTATTCTTTCTTCGTTTCATCTTTAGAGAGTCCTGTTCTCCTCATGTATGTTTCTAGCAAAAATATTGCCAACAGTCCTACGCCCTCTGCATATCGCTGGAAGAATAGTCCTATGACAATACCAACGAATGCCATTATGGCAAGTACATTAAGATATGGCGAGGGTTTCCCCTGACGCAGATTCTTGAGGATAGGTTTCAATAATAGCAGTGACAGTGGATTGAAGACAAGTATCTGGAAATTGAGGCTCACTGTCGGATGCTGAGAGAACACCATTGCCAGCAACACCATGCCCATCAGTCCCGTCACGGCAAGCACGAAGGCATCAAACTGCCACAATCTTTTGCCACGCTTACGCTCTATACCTATGACTGCCGTCAAGACGAGCAGATATGCCACTGCCACTGATAGCGGACGCAATAACCACTGGTCTACGGTCGACATTGGCGCATCCACATACGCCGTGGGCAGTGCCCAACGTGTAGCGGTGACGAGGTTTCGGTCAGGTTGACCTTTGCTCACTATGCGTGCATTATCAAAGTCATGATAAAGGCTATATGGCAGAAACTGCGACTCTCTGACGGTCACCTTCCTGTCAGCCTTCACGCCAAGTAGGAAATCATTTCCCCAGCGTGCCCACAGGTGATTGGAGTTCCACTCATGTATGAGATGGCGAAATGACTTCTGCTCCCCCACCCTGTCATAGATTATCTTGCCATCTATGCTTTGCTCTATGATGTCACGTGCACGAGTGGTGCAGTTGTCATAGAAATAGTTATAGCGATAGTATCTATTCTCGGGTTTGTAGTTCTCCGCCACAGCTGCGATGAGTTTCATCTTCTCATCCGCTTTGAGGTTGAGCACCTGTTCTTGTATGCCACAACCCATATAGCGGTATCTCTCACAAAACTCCTGCCACGGTTCTATCGCCATCCTATAGTCTGTCAGACCGAACGTGAAGCGGAGCACAAAGAACTTCTGCTTAAGATCAAATATACCCCAGTTGGCCAATACGTCAATGCCATGTACAGGGTCATTGATGCGCAGACCAGTGTGACCATAGAGGCTATACACCTGATTGTAAGGCTCACACGTCACAAGGCTTATCTCCACATTTGCCAAAGCAGCGGTGTCAAGCGCTGGCAATGCAGGCTGCACATCTTCCTCGGTAAAAGCAGAAACGCTCTGTGCGGATGACATCCACAATGCCACCAACACAACAATCAGCCGCAGACTGAGCGGCAAACGCATCAGATTATTCATATCTATCATGCAAAGGTAATTGTTTTTTCTCGGTTCACCAAACAATAGGATTGCATATATATAATAATATTGTACGCGAGAGCATACAGTGCACTTTGATGCTAAAGTAATCTTGCCTTATCACACGTTCTACCTTTACGAGGAACAATCGCCCGTCATGACTTTTTGCAAGTTTTAATGAATATTTCCATGGAAAACCTTGTTGGTTATTATAAAAAGACATACATTTGCAATGTAAATAACGAACAAAACGTAAGTACCTATTATTATGAACGTAAACACTATAATGCAACAACTGGAGCGCAAGCATCCAGGTGAAAAGGAGTATTTGCAAGCAGTACATGAGGTGCTGCTATCAGTGGAAGATGTATACAATAAGCATCCGGAATTTGAAAAGGCTAAAATCATAGAGCGCCTCGTAGAACCGGAACGCATCATCACATTCCGCGTGCCATGGGTGGACGACAATGGCGACGTGCAGGTAAACATAGGCTATCGCGTGCAGTTTAACTCTGCCATCGGCCCTTACAAGGGTGGTCTGCGCTTTCATGCGTCAGTAAACCTCAGTATACTGAAGTTCCTTGGTTTTGAGCAGACATTCAAGAATGCTCTCACCACTCTGCCTATGGGCGGTGGCAAGGGAGGATCAGACTTCTCTCCACGTGGCAAGAGCGATGGCGAAGTGATGCGCTTCTGCCAAGCTTTCATGACCGAACTATATCGCCACATCGGTCCTGACGAGGATATACCGGCAGGAGACATTGGCGTAGGCACACGCGAGATAGGTTATCTCTTTGGCATGTACAAGAAGCTCACGCACCAATTCCAGGGTGTGCTCACAGGCAAGGGTCTGGAATGGGGCGGTTCTCGCATACGCCCAGAGGCTACTGGCTATGGCGCACTCTACTTTGTCAGCCAGATGCTCAAGGAGCACGGCCATGACATCAAGGGCAAGACTGTGGCTATAAGCGGATTTGGCAACGTGGCTTGGGGCGCTGCAAAGAAGGCTACCGAACTGGGTGCAAAGGTGGTGACCATCAGCGGACCTGACGGTTACATATATGACCCTACGGGCATCAGTGGCGAGAAGATAGACTATATGCTCGAGCTCCGTGCAAGTGGCGAGGACATCTGCGAACCTTACGCAGAGAAATATCCAGAGTCTACTTTCTTTGAGGGCAAGCGCCCTTGGGAGCAGAAGGTGGACATCGCTCTGCCTTGCGCTACACAGAATGAGGTGAGTGGCGAGGATGCAGACAACATCCTACGCAACAACACTCTGTGCGTGGCTGAGGTCAGCAACATGGGATGCACCGAAGAGGCTACCAACAAATTCATTGCCGCCAAGCAACTCTTTGCTCCTGGCAAGGCGGTAAATGCTGGTGGCGTGGCTACATCAGGTCTTGAGATGACACAAAACTCAGAGCGTCTGAGTTGGTCAGACGAGGAGGTGGATGCCAAACTGCATCAGATCATGCACGGCATACATGAGAGTTGCGTGAAGTATGGTCGTCAGGCTGACGGATATGTCAACTACGTGAAGGGTGCCAACGTGGCAGGATTCATGAAGGTGGCAAAGGCTATGATGGCTCAAGGCATAGTATAAGACAATTACAACTATACACAAATAAAAAACACAGATGAAACAGATTTCAACAACAGCGGCACCAGGTGCCATCGGACCTTACAGTCAGGCCATCGAGGCCAACGGATTCGTTTATGCCTCAGGTCAGCTTCCCATCGACCCTACCACAGGAGCATTCCCCGAGGGTGGCGTGAAGGAGCAGACTCGTCAGTCACTACTCAATGCACAGGCCATACTGCGCGAAGCTGGACTCGAACTCACCAATGTGGTGAAGACCACCGTCTTCTTGGCTGACATGAATGACTTTGGTGCCATGAATGAGGTGTATGCCGAATTCTTCCAGGCTCCATTCCCAGCACGTTCAGCCATAGCAGTAAAGACACTGCCAAAGAATGCGCTCGTGGAAATAGAATGCGTTGCCGCTAAATAATAACGAGGGCGCCGTACATCCTATGGATATCCAAAAGGAAGTACGGCGCTCTTATTTTATCAAATAGATAAGTAAAGAGTAATCAGTCTATTACCCGATATTTCCCACCTTTATCAGATATTCTGCTATTTGCACTGCATTGAGGGCTGCACCCTTGCGTATCTGGTCACCAGTGAGCCAAAGTGTGATGCCATTATCATTGGCGAGGTCTTGACGCACACGTCCCACATAGACATCGTCCTTACCAGCGCTTTCGAGAGGCATTGGGTAGACATAGTTCTGCGGATCGTCCACGAGAGTGACGCCATCAGCCTTAGAGAGAGCCTCACGCACCTGCTCTACTGTCAGCGGTTGCTCAGTCTCCACCCACACAGACTCTGAGTGAGAGCGCAGAGAAGACACACGCACGCAAGTAGCGGAAGTACGCACGTCAGAGTGCATTATCTTGCGGGTCTCATTATACATCTTCATCTCTTCCTTGGTGTAGTCATTGGCAGTCATCACGTCAATCTGAGGGATGACATTGTATGCCAACTGGTGAGGAAACTTATTGACTGTCTTCACTTCACCGCTCTCCACCAGTTCCTTATACTGTTGCTGCAATTCTGCCATGGCAGCTGCTCCTGCACCAGAAGCACTCTGATAAGAAGAGATATGTATGCGCTTGATGTGGCTCATATCCTCGATAGGTTTGAGCACCACCACCATCATGATGGTCGTACAGTTAGGGTTGGCAATGATGCCACGTGGACGATCAAGAGCGTCCTCTGCATTCACCTCAGGCACCACCAGTGGCACGTCCTTGTCCATACGGAAGGCGCTTGAGTTATCAATCATCACTGCACCATACTTAGTGATGGTCTCCGCGAAATCCTTAGATGTACCTCCACCTGCAGAGACGAAAGCCACGTCTACATCTTTGAAATCATCATTGTGCTGTAGCAATTTCACTTCATAGTCCTTGCCCTTGAAAGAATATTTACGTCTGGCAGAACGCTCCGAACCAAACAGGACAAGGTCATCGATGGGAAAATCTCTCTCTGCAAGTATACGAAGGAACTCCTGTCCGACGGCACCACTTGCACCTACAATAGCTACTTTCATATTTCCAAATAGTAAAAATTAATAAGTGTTGCAAAGGTAGTGTAAAAAGCAGAAATATGCAAACAAGAGGCATCGATTTCTTTCTATTTAGAAATATAATCCGTATCTTTGCAATCAGACTATACATATCCTGACTTACACACACATCACGATGATAAGTTTTCCGATCACCGATCCTACACTCATATTCTTCGTAGTATTGCTCATAATCCTACTGTCGCCCATCGTCATGGGTAAACTGAGGATACCGCATATCATCGGCCTCGTGCTGGCGGGCATGCTGGTGGGCCCCTACGGACTCAACATACTGACGCGCGACAACTCCTTCGAACTCTTTGGCAAGGTGGGACTCTACTACATCATGTTTCTTGCCGCACTGGAGATGGACATGGTGGGCGTGAAGAATAATGCGAAGAGGATGGGTATATTCGGCCTACTGACTTTCACCATACCTTTTCTACTGACGCTCGTGATGGCTCATTTCTGGCTTGACTACACGCCCACGGCGATATTGCTATTGGGATGTATCATGTCGTCAAATACGCTTGTGTCCTACCCTATCGTGAGCCGCTACGGTCTGCAGCGCAAGCCAAGCGTGATGCTCAGCGTGGGTGCCACGATGATATCGCTCTTTATCTCGCTCGTGGTGCTGGCATCTATAGTGGCAGCCAACACGGGCAATAGCGACATCACATTCTGGTTACTATTCGTAGGAAAGTTTGCTGTCTTCTGCATCGGACTTATCACGATAATGCCAAGGCTCACACGATGGTTTATCAGGCAGTATTCCGACTCGGTGATGCAGTTTATCTTTGTCATGGCGATGCTCTTTCTCAGTGCCGCCTTGTCGGAGATGATAGGCCTGGAGGGCATCTTTGGAGCCTTCTTCTCTGGATTGATCCTCAACCGCTACATACCGAGGATGTCGCCTCTGATGAATCGATTGGAGTTTACTGGCAATGCGCTCTTCATCCCCTACTTCCTTATCGGAGTGGGCATGCTTATCAATATCAGACTTCTATTTAATGGCGGTAGCATCCTATGGGTGGTGGCGCTCATCGTTTTCTTCGGCACATTTGGCAAGGCCATAGCAGCCTATCTGTCATGCATCCTCTTCCGTCTGCCGACATCATCGGGCAACATGATGTTTGGTCTCACCTCTGCTCATGCGGCAGGTGCCATAGCGATGGTGATGGTGGGCATGAATCTTACTGGTAGCGACGGTTCACGCTTGGTGGGCGATGACATGCTCAATGGCGTGGTGATAATGATACTCATCACCTGCATCATCTCCTCATTTGTCACGGAGGGTGCAGCACAGCAGATTACGCTGAGAGACCAGGAGATACCGGAGGAGAATGCCCCGCACTATGATGACGAGAAGATACTCATCCCGATAAAATATCCTGAATATGCCAACCGTCTGGTGTCGCTTGCCACGATGATGATGAATCAGAAACTGCACCGCCCGCTCGTGGGTCTCAACATTGTGTATGACGACACGCACATGCTGCAAAATCAGGAGAAGGGACAACGTCTGCTTGACCGTGCGACAAAGTTTGCCGCTGCCAGTGATGTGATGATGGAGACTCAAGTGCGTGTGGCTGCAAACATCGCCAATGGCATAAAGCACGCTTTTAAGGAATATCGTGCATCGGAGATTATCATCGGCATGCACATGCACAGGACTGCCAACAATAAGTTTTGGGGAGAATTTCACCAAAGCCTATTCAATGGTCTCAACAATCAGATTATCATGGCAAGTCTGATGCAACCGCTCAACACTCTGCGCCGACTGACCGTCGCTGTGCCGTCAAGAGCACAGTTTGAACCGGGTTTCTATCGTTGGCTCGAGCGTCTTTGTCGCCTGGCAAAGAATCTCGAGTGCAAGATGGAATTCAATGGACGCGCTGACACCATCGAACTGATACGCCACTACATCGAGCATCGTCACCGTAATGTCAGGGCTTCCTATCGTGACATGGAGCACTGGAATGGACTGCCTTCGCTGGCGGAGACAGTGGCCAATGACCACATGCTGGTGATAGTGACGGCACGAAAAGGCACAGTGTCTTACAAGAGCGCGCTAGACAAACTGCCGGAAGAAATCACCAACCACTTCTATGGCAAGAACTACATGATAATATTCCCCGACCAGCATGGTGACAAGATGGACGAGATGACGTTTGCACAGTCACAACATATCGAGCAGACAAGTGCATACGAGACCATACACAACTTCATTCACAGACGTATTCTACATAGAAAGAAATGATTGAGATAAAGAATATCACAAAGAGCTTCGGCTCGCTAAATGTGCTAAAGGGTATCGACCTGCACATCGGCAAAGGCGAAATAGTGAGCATCGTGGGTCCAAGTGGTGCGGGCAAGACCACTCTGCTGCAAATAATAGGCACACTTGACCGACCGGATACGGGCCAGGTCATCATCGACGGCACGGACGTTAGCCGACTGTCAGGAGCCAAACTGAGTGACTTTAGAAATAGGAATATTGGTTTTGTATTCCAGTTTCATCAACTCCTACCGGAGTTTACTGCACTTGAAAACGTGATGATACCTGCCTTCATAGCAGGGATGTCAAAGAAGGATGCACGCGCAAGGGCTGAGGAACTACTGGCATTCATGGGACTCTCTGACAGGGCTGAGCACAAGCCCAACGAACTGTCAGGAGGTGAGAAGCAGCGCGTGGCTGTGGCAAGGGCGCTGGTAAACAATCCTGCTGTGATACTCGCAGACGAACCGTCAGGAAGCCTTGACTCCAAGAACAAGGAAGACCTACATCGCCTGTTCTTCGAACTGCGAGACCATTTTCATCAGACATTTGTCATCGTCACACACGATGAGCATCTTGCAGAGATCACCGACCGCACGATAGAGATGCGTGACGGCATGCTTTATGGAGAAAAAACAAAGGAAAACAAGGAAGAGAACGAAGATATAACTGTAGAGGAGAAAGAAGACAATGGAGAAGATTAGACTTGGTGACTACAACCGCATGACGGTGGTGAAGAAGGTGGACTTCGGACTGTATCTCGACGGTGGACAGGCTGGCGAGATACTATTGCCGACAAGATATATACCAGAGGGCACGGAGGTAGGTGACGTGCTAACTGTGTTTATCTATCTCGATCAGGACGAACGCATCATCGCCACTACGGAGCAACCGCTGGCAAAGGCTGGCGATTTCGCCTACCTGGAAGTAAAATGGGTGAATGAATATGGCGCCTTCCTCGACTGGGGACTGATGAAGGACCTCTTCTGTCCTTTCCGCGAGCAGAAGAGGAAGATGGAGATTGGCGAGAGCTACATCGTGCATGTACACATAGACGAGGAGAGCTATCGCATGGCAGCCTCGGCTAAGGTGGAGCACTATCTCTCCAATGAGAACTGCACGCTGGAAAGTGGCGAAGAGGTAGACCTGCTCGTATGGCAGAAGACTGAGTTGGGATTTAAGGTTATCATCAACAATCGCCACTCTGGCCTCGTCTATCAGGATCAAGTATTCTCGAGTCTGCACACTGGCGACAGGGTAAAAGGCTACATACAGACAGTGCGTCCTGACGGCAAGATAGACGTGGCGCTGCAGAAGTCAGGCAGACAGCACACGCTGGACTTCTCCGACACATTATTAGAATATATACGCGCGCACGGAGGCTATTGCAAGTATAACGACAAGAGCAATGCCGAGGACATCTACCGCGAATTCAACGTAAGCAAGAAGGTATTCAAGAAAGCCGTGGGCGACATCTACAAGCATCGCCTCATCACCATCGCCGACGATGGCCTACGTTTAGTGTAAGCGCACAACGGCCGAGCGACGAGCGCACAGCACCTGCCAGACAGTCGCACACCAGCTGCTATGCAGTCGCACACCAGCTGGTGTGCGACCATACGAGCTATCCTCCTCAAAGACCTAAGTCACCTCTTTTTCCTTTTCTTACTATATCCTTTAGCGGAATAAAGGCATACACTCTCTAATATGAGTCTTGACCCAGCTTAAATAACATACCTGCTTCCTGCATCACCGACAAGTCCCTTTCAATGGTTCTGGAAGTCATAGACAAAGTCTCCGTAGCTATTTTTAGGTTTCTTTTTGGCAGATATACCAAAAATTGCTTAAATTCGCACATACTTGTTGAATTCACATTATTGGTGTTGGCGGCATAGAACAAGACGTTATCGAGACAAGCACGACTATAGAATATAAACGTATAC
>CAVABU010000017.1:24120-25306 GCA_963586965.1 Gemmiger formicilis | reverse complement strand
AATTGGCTTTTTCTTCATATTCATCGCGCAAATCAAAATACTCACGACGTTTTTTGTTCAGAAGTTTTTCGGTTTCTGTACGTTCTTTACTCAATTTTAGTTTCTCAGCAGCATTGCGCTCATGGCGTATTGCGCTCTTCAATTCTCGTACTTTCTTGTCCAGGCTATTGATTTCATCATCGTATGGGGTCATCATTTCATCAATCCACATATCTAGCTTGTCAAGCTCATCGATAATGAAACTGTTGTTTCTCTCTCTCAGCCCGTCCGAGAAATGTTCTAATTCAGATTCAAAGATATGATCTGCCTTTTCATTATCGGAATCGCTGAAGTCTGCTAACTGATAATCGACACTCTGCAGTTCCATCAATTTCTGGCCAAATTCCAATGGAAGAGGTGTTCCACTATTTGTTTCACAGCATATATATGTGTGTTCTTCTGTATCAAATTTGTTGAGGGCAGAAACCTTGTATGCTTTTGCTATACCACATTCGCCTATGTGATCTGACAGGATAGAGATGTTGAAGGGATAGTGCGTCATGTCAAACGTGATTTGCGAGTCGGGGACTATAGTTTTCAGGGCTTTACTCACCACATATCCACCCAATGGGCTAGTCAGACGCACCTGTGTCATTCCCGATATGTTCTCGTTGCTTAGGGTATATTTACCAGACTCAATGTCTCCAGTCTTACGCTTCAGCGCAAATGACAGGTTATCTTCATCTATGGAATCCAAATCATCAGATAAAATCCCCAATAAGACATTCCATAAATGACGTTTGAACAGACTAATTATTGAATTGTCACCTTGCTGGCGAATCTTTAGTTTTTCGACAACTTCTTCATCAAAGTTCTCTATCAGAGATTTCTTTGTTTGTTTGATTCGTTCCGAAATGGTGTCTTCCAATTCGTGCTGCAATTCATCAAAGGCAGTTTGGATTTCATCTTCCGTGCGGCATGTCTGGAATATGCGGTTCAACCGCTTTTCAAAATCCACTCCCGATTCGATAGACCCCAGCACCTCATCGCTGCTGCCAAACACACCCTCAAAGAGATTGAATTTGGAGTTGAGCAGCTCGTAGATTCTGTTCTCTGCCCTATTCAGTTTGTTGACAAAGTTAATGACAACCACATCAAATTTCTGTCCGTATCGATGACAACGTCCTATTCTCTGCTCTATGCGCTG
>CAVABU010000017.1:22499-23813 GCA_963586965.1 Gemmiger formicilis | reverse complement strand
AAGATCAATGCTTTACGATTGCCGCCAAGTTGGTCCATCTTGCCAAAGCCGAGATCCAAGGCTCTAATCAATTCTATTGCCTTAGTCTCATCGCCAACACTCAAAGCCAATGCGCGATAACCTTCCAGTTCCTTTATTTCCTCGTCAAGTTCCGGAATATTGATTTCATGCACAGGCATTCCTGTTTCGTCCTCAAAGTCCTCACTTTCGGAATCAAGGTCATCTATTAGTTCAAGGCCAAGTCTGGAAAAGTCACCAGTCCTTTTTGCTTCCACCAGACGATTGATCATCTTCGAAAGCGTAAAGCTTAAAGCATAAGATGAGGACGCCATTATCTTTCGGAGAATCAGAGACAATAAGGCTCTCTGCTTTTCGGGAATACCAAAATTGAAATCCCTTTGCAGATATAACGACAGCTTTGTATACAGTTCCTGCTCTTTCTCGTTAGGAGTATAATTTTGTATGATGGCAGTACGTTTGGTGTAGTTCACATATTCCGTAACCTGACTTCTCAAGGTGCGGTGCACAATTTTAATCAAACGAGAGCGTAGCTCACCATAGCGCGCACTGCTTCTTGTAGTAACAGCATTATATCTGTCCGAAAAGGTCTTTGCGGAGGCAAAATAGTTGTCATCAACGATACTGACCAGTCCATACAGTTCTTTCAATGAATTCTGCAATGGCGTTGCCGTTAGGAGGATCTTTTTCGTTGGTGCAAGTACTTTTTTCACCGCATTGCCTATAACATTGTCCTTCTTAAATACATTGCGCAATTTGTGTGCTTCATCGATTACGGCCAAGTCCCACATCACCCCAGAGATATCCGTCGTATGCTGGACAAAAAACTGATAGGAACAAATGATGATATTGTCCCTGTCGTCAAATGGGTTCCTGCCCCTTGCAACAATGTCACCATAACTATTCTTTTCAAGAATGCGTGATGGGAGGTAGAATTTCTCCATCAGTTCTATGTTCCACTGGTTTCTAAGAGATGCCGGAACAACAACCAAGATATGACGTTTCTGCTCGGCCCAACATTGTGACAAGATAATGCCGGCTTCGATCGTTTTGCCAAGGCCAACCTCGTCTGCGAGAATTGCCCCCTTTGAAAGCGGTGAATGAAAGGCGAAAAGGGCAGCCTCAATCTGATGGGGATTGAGGTCTACCCGGGCTTCTGACAAAACGCCCGCAAAACGATTGGTGTCACTCACCGAACGTTTTTGGGTAAGATCCAACGCATAATACAAAAGTTGGTTTGGCGTAATCTTATTCATGTTTCCGATTCTTTATTTCCAACTTGATGGAATATTCCGG
>CAVABU010000017.1:0-21823 GCA_963586965.1 Gemmiger formicilis | reverse complement strand
ATGTCCACGCCTTCTTTTTCCGCAATGTCTTGCAATGCTTCCAATTGTTCCAGGAACATCTGTTGCAACAGAATATATGGAATCTTGAAAAAGTCAGCATGTTTGGAGGCCTCGGCCAGTAGCGGACGTACTTTTTTCTGATCCTTGTTAGGATAATGGACTACAACAAATTTTTGTTGGTTGTCATATCCGTATTCTTCCTCATTGATTTGTTCAGAATAAACCACTTTTTTGTTACAGCGAATTTGGAAATTCGTACCGATTGCTGAAGCAGACGTGTAGATCGTGATATGCTCCTGATCTTTCCAAGTTAGGTATACAGGGTCGTCCCATTCCGTGTAATCTCTTTTCGCCTCGGCGCTATTGAAGACAGACCAAGTCCTCTTATGTATTTTGATGTCGTGATTGTCCAGCCAATCCGTGACACGGTAATACCCCACATGATTACACATTACAAAGTTTCTCAACTTATTAGAATTGATCATATGGCTGACAAACTCATTGTTGTCAACATTGATAAATGGGAGCGAGTCAGTGTAGAGACACAATCCCATCAATGGCATCCCGTCAGATTCTGACAATTTACCCGTAAACACGAGGATGGGGATGTCCTCTTCATCAACATCTTCAGGAATGCTCTCTATCAGGCGATTGATGGTTTTGAAATTGTCAGAAAGGTATGTCACGTTCGTGATGTTCTTCACAATCCATTGGAGTGTACGGACAAACAATTCGGTATCATTGGTGATGGTCTCCATGGACTCGTTAAACGGTTCTCCGTTTAGCAAGGCTCTACGGAGCTTAATGTTCGGATTGTTCTCATCCACATACCCTGTAATCTTTCCCTTTGAATTCGGATCTTCGGTAAGCCACTTGACAATGGCTGTCGGCATACGTTCCTCTTGCAAAAGGACATCATCTGGAGCGCACACCTGCCTTTCTTTGTCAAAGCCCTCTATAAAGAGATATTGATCAACATCCGCATAGTCATTGGCTGAAATTAAGGCAAGAAGCTCTTTTGTGCTTATTGACTCATCTGCACTCAACAGATAGGATGTTTCCGAATCATTCTCATACAGATAGTCAAGAGAGAATTCGAGTTGAACCAGCGAGAGACCGTCCTCCGGCAGATGGTCACAATAGACATTCTCTGTGGTGATCTCCTCTTGTTTGTCCTTATAATACTCGTCCTTGAACCATTTCCCATCAGGGAGCATTTCCAAGAACTTGTCTATTGTTTCATTGTCATCCTTAAAGTCAGGGATGAGTTCGTAAAGGTCAAACTCTTTGCCTCGGCACAGGATACTGCTTGGTTTGATTGTCTCAGGAAGTGCCTCGTCATTGAAGCGCAGGGCATCAAAGACACTGTCTTTATAGTCATCGTGGTTCGCTGCATACTGAATCATCTGCCAGATTACGTCATTTGAAATAACCGGCCTATAGATGTTTAGTTCACTCAGCGTACTATTAAAGTATCTGTCCTTTACTTCCTCATTGCATCTCTTGATGATTGGGAACAGCAGATACTTAGGCTCACATACAGACATGGCAGTATATATGAGATCCGCATTTTCAGTGAACTTGTATTTTTTCAACAAGTCTACATTGATTAACTCACAGACTTGCTTTGGTATCTGATGATAATTGTACTTCCCCAGCATCTTGGCAACCTCTTGGCCGCCGTCTATCTCAGAAGCCAGATAGTTCTTCCCACTTCCAATACTTGACAATACGAACTGGTCGCCCTGTCCGTTAATATAAAAGTTGTCAAGCAAGTATTTGTCTATCTTGAAAAACAGTTTCAACAGGTTATAGTCAACCTTGTCGCCATTGCAAATGATCTCATGGAGACTCAATCCCGTTGTCTTAAAAGGCGAAGTGCGCAATTCGTCCTTGAACTTGTAAGGGACAAAATTGACATCCTTAAAATGCTTGACAATTAAGGCATATTCTTCCTCTGTAATGCGGTCATCGCGAAGATAATGCTGAACAGTATTCGTCGGCACCCCCTCCGCTGAAAGATACAACGTGATTTCGCCAATACCCCTCTTGTCTTCCAGTTGGTTGTAAAGTCGCTTGATGTCTTTCAAATACGACAAGGCATTTGTGCGCCACCCGTTGTCTCTCTTGATTTCCTCAAACTTGCCGACAAGCAGATTCCAAATGTCTAAATTCTTTGTGCATAACCATGAGGATTCAAGACTTTCTGGACGATATCCTTTCAAAAGGAAATTGTCAAGAATCGTTGTGCCATCAGGCCGTGAGGCTAGCAAGTACTTAAACGGAACTCGTTGCCCCATCATGTTCGAAAGCAGCTCAATATTCTTGACTGTTGATACGCTATTCGGATTTGCCTTTAGGAACTCTTTCAATATTGAGCAAGCGCATTCTTTCCCTGCGTCAGAGACATTGAAAGAATGGGCATGGGTTCTCACCTTGTCAATTAGGAGTTTCCACAGGGTACTGTTGTCGATGTTTATCGCCGTTTCGACGTGTTCAAGTTCCGGAAAGGAATGATAATGCGGCAGCAGGGCAGACGAATCTTTTGTGAAGAAATAGACATTTATGTCATCGTCCTTCAGTTCATCAAGACAGTATACATTGCACTTGTTTGATCGGAATATCTTGTATGATCCCAATATATCAAGATTTTCAGAGCATAGGTATTTCGTGAATTTTTCATACCTATCTGCATCCATTCCCTTGAGAAATGCCGAAAGCATATCCGATTGGGAGTCCCCAAGTATATCCTTCAGCTCATATCTCTCTATGGTGATACCGTGTGTTTTGTAAAATTTGGCTGCATCCTCGTTTACCCATGACTTTGAGGATATACCTACAGATTCCAAAGGTATGATGGGGGAATATTTGCCGCTACGCACCTTATCTAATTCCACATAATTACCTTTGTCAGTCAACACATTTCCCTTAAAGAACGGATGGAATATCTCCTCGAACGGTTCCCTAATGAAATCATAATCTTCGCCTTCGGGAATATCGGTACGTAAAAGAGACATGTATATATAGTCAAACGTATCTTTGTAGGTATTCTTCAGCGCATTGATTTCTTCAAGCAATCTGTTGAACGCCAGTTTCAACTGCGCACTGGTCTTGCTTTGGTTTGTGATGCGCTGACGGCTGTTGTCAAGTTCAAACGACTGGGAATCAACGATAAAACCAAGGTTGTACTTCGCTTCGAGAATAGGGAGACCTTTGAACAAGTTCACATATCCGTCTCCGGCAAAGACAGGATTGAAAGCAAAATGATATTTGAGCGTTTCACCCTCAATCTTTGTCTCAAGAATAATGGACTTTACGTCATGCTGCGCGATCTCGTCACCAAACACGAAAATGTGATTGATGTGCTTGCCCTTATTGTATGCCTTGTCGCTTGTGATGGAAGAGAATCCGCCAAGGCGTGTTTTGACTTTTTCAAGATTGCTTTCTTGGGTGATTTTGTCGTATTGCCCCTTGCCCAAGGGAATGATGATAGCAGTCCCTTGTTTCAGCCTGTTTAGGTTTCTGCGAGGATCCACCAACTTGTTGAATGCGGAAAGTATCTCGTGGTATTCTTCATTAGAGAAATAATCCTGACTGATTCCAGGGATGACCGGAAAATAACTATTGACAATCTTACAAATCAAGATGTTTTCCTCTACATCATCGAAGTCTGCAGGTTCCCAATCCTCTCGGTCAAGAAGCAGGTTGTTCAGTTGCACAGCATCGTTCCAACTGATAACGTATGGTCCCTTCTTCCCAAGGAGAATGGAGTTATGCAGCAGATCCCTTGTGTTGGCAAGGCTTGTGTCTGTTATCAGCGTGTAAAGCAATTTTGATCCCTGACCGTAATAGCCCAACGATTCCTCTCCCTTGTCAGAAGCGCCCTTGGCAAGGAAACTGAACAGTTCCCCACTGTTCTTGTGAATATCGGCATCCGTGTAGAACGGCACGCCATTGTTCAGGACGACCAAATATTGTTCGTTGGTAAAGAAAAACAAGGAGTCAGTTTTGGCATCGTATGCGTTTTGAACAAACTCATAGAACAATTGTTCCTCAGAGTTACTGGCAAAGTCAGCAACACTATTGATCATCTTGTCAACCTTACGGCCAGTGCCATAGACCTTTTCAAAGAAAGGCTCACCATCCGTTCCTAATTTGTCTATATCAAAAGAACCGCAAATGCTCTTTACGTATTCTCTTAAATCCCGTATTTTCATGTCAACTAATTCTTGATATAAGGTGTGACTTGAATGATAAAAGTCTTGTTCTTGTACTCTTCCTTGCCAGTGTAGCGGTACCTGCCACCATAACCGGAACCTGTGATGAAGATGTTGCAGTTTTCCGCTTCCATCTTGGATATCACCCCATTGGCTTGCCATAGGTGAAACAGGTTCCTTGAGCGACGATAACTCAGTTCCTCTGCATATTTCTGTTGTTCAACATTCGGCGAACTCATATTCCAAGGCTTAGCCGCACGGCCTTCAATGACAATGGTAAAACCAATCTGTTTTTTCATGTCTTTTGAAGAGACTTGCAGTGTCTGTATCAACTCCTCACCTGCTGCCACAAGGTCTTTCTTATATTTCTCGGGGATGACATCAGAGTTAGGCTGAAACTGCACCGGCACCGAACATTCAAAACGTTTGTATTTACTGTTGTATTTGATGAAACGCTTGTTCAGATTGCTCTTCGCATCCTCAAAGCTTTTTATCTTTTTGTATAGCTCAGCAGTCACCACAACGTCCTTGATGTTGCTCTTTTGAACACCTGCCTCAGTGAACATGTCCACCCAACCTTTATATTCGCTATAAGCGACAAGGCTGGCTATGATGAACACGATGAGGAATCCCGACATCAAGTCAGTATAATTCTGCCAGAAATTATGACTTTCGCCTTCATCACTAAACTTCATCCTGCTCATCTGTTCGCAATTTTGTTAAGTGTTGTCTCAAGTTTCTGTAGGGTCTCAATGGTAGCCCCTACCTCCTTCATCTTTTGGACGAGTGCTTCTATGTTGGTCTGCCGCTCATTCATCGCCTTCATGATCTTGCCCAGCATTTCATTTGTCGTGACAACCGACTGGAGGCCATTGTCAACCTGCTTGATGGTGTCCTCAAACGAGGCATTCAGGTCATGGGCATTTTGGACTGCATCAGTATAAGCCAAGGTTGACTGCTCATAGTCTGCTTTCAACTGGGCTACATACTTGTCTATGAATGCGTACGAACGCTCCAATGCCCCAACATTCTTAGCTATAGCATCCCCCAAGTTGGTGCACTGCAAGGATATTGAACTTGTTATATCCGAAACGGATGTTCTGAGCGATGTTCTGATTTCCTCTGTGGTATTGCTGTTCATCTCCTTCATTTGGGCAGACATCTGCTGATAGCTTTCCAAAGAAGATTTGCTCAGTTCTGTGTATCCCGAAATGATAGCATCCAACTTCTCTTCCTGTTTGTTACTGAGTGCTTCTAGAGCAGAAGAGTTCTGGTCAGCGATATTGTTGGTGAGTGCGGTGAGACTTTCGGTTATTGCGGCTATCTGTGCATTTGTGTCGGTCATTAACTGATTAATAGATTCACTCTGCTTTTCAATAAGCGACTTAGACATGGCGGACATTTCATCCGTCAACTTCTGCATGATGTCATTGGTGCGAGAGAATTGGGTCTGACCAAATGCCATAATCTGTTGCTCAACCGCTCCTTGCATACGAGAGAAGATGTCGTCCATCCTGACTACAAAGTCGTTAATGAACGTCGCAAGGATTTTACTCTGCTCCTTAATATTGCTATTGAGTTGTTCATTGTATCGCTTTGTGGTAGCATCTTGCTCTTGCATATGGTTGTATATGCACTCAAGCATATTCAGGTTATTGCCGAATGAGGACTTTATGTCCTGCAATTGTGATGCCATAGACTCAATATTTTTCTCGGGACTTGCATGCATCTCCTCATATTTTGCATCTTCCTTTGCGAAAAGCACGCGTGATTTGTAGTTGGTATACATGGCCATGATAATGCCCCATATAGAAGTCGTAAATGCAGGGATGAGATTCTTGACAATAGAGGGCAAATCAATACCACCATTGTCTTGCAATTCCCCTATGGTTTTGCCGACCCTGCTAGCTTCATCAACGACATCTGATGAAGATACATCAGACAGAGAGAAGCAGATGGAGACGAATGTGAAGAGGATACCCAGTGAAGTGAAAATATTGGGTACACTGTTAAGTAATTGCCTTGAATGGGTAACTTTATAGATTCTTTTAATTTTTTTCCAAAGCGTGATGCCAATTACCAGTACCAGTAGATTAAAGATGCCAGTAACGTTTATGCCCGAAAAGTCAATTGGCAATGGAAGCATTGCATAGATTAAGCTACAAAGTTCTTTCATGTAATTTCTTAGTTGAATAGATTGTATTTAGTTCTTTTGAGAATGCCAGATGAGTGCATCGATGTTTCTTGACAGATATTTCTCTTTCATAACACGTGTCTGCCTTATAATTGTTTTGTAATAATGCAAATATACTGATTATTTGTGAGATATGATATTGATTATCGAAAAAAAAGAGGTGCACCCTCATATGAGTGGGGTACACCTCTTGTGAAATTAATATGCTGAATGGAGGAATTATCTCTTCAGGTTAGGATTCTTCTCAACTTCAGTTGTAGGATATGGGCAGTAGATGCTCTCGTCGCCAGCCCATGTGCTCTTCGTTACAGAGACACTTTCCTTAGCCTTATACTGCTTGCCGTCAGCGTCAGTGTGAACCACGATCTCAGCGTTAGCAACGCGGTAGTCGAAGTTCTTCTTCAACTCATTCATACGAAGCTCGTCAGCACGACGTGTCACCATCTGGGTCCACTGTCCTGCTACTTCCCATCCATGCTCGATGTAGCAAGCCTCTGCCAACTGATCAGCAGTCATGTTGTCAATCTTCACAGTCGTGCCATCGCTGAGAGTCACGTTCTCATAGTCGGTAACGGCGCGCTTGCGCACCTGCTTCAGACATTCCTTAGCCTTGCTGAGGTCGCCACCTGAGCGAGCTGCACTCTCTGCATACCAAAGGAGCACCTCTGAGTAACGGATGAGGCGGTGGCGACGTCCGTCGGTCATGTTGGTGTAGTTAGGCTCCAGGTAGTTGTATGGCTGTGACAACTCCTTGTTGGAGTTTGTAGGATCACAGTTGGTGGTGTAGATGGAGAACATTGGGTGGTAAGCAGACACTGTAGGAGTGCCGTCTTCCTCGAGAGCCCACCAGTCACATATCTTAGTGATAGTAGTACCGCTCTGGAATGTGATTTTTGGTGCATAGATAGCATCCTTACGAGGACCCTCTGGGAATCTCTTCCAGAATGCAATCTCACCCCATGAGTCACCCCAGCCACCGTCGCCGAGACCTTCGAAGCGGTTGCAAGATGTCAACTCTGAGTCATGATCCCAAGAACCGCAGTTCCAGTTGTTGTCGATACCTACGAGAGTCTCCTTGTTGTAGTTGTGTGCGATAGAGTAGACGTGGCTCCATGTATCATCAAGATAGAAACCATACTCTCCGTTGTTGTCGATGACAGCCTTAGCCTTTGCTGCAGCAAGAGCGTAATACTCACTACCCTTGTTGAGTGGGTATCCAGCCATTGCCATGTAGACAGCAGAGAGAGTAGCCTGTGTAGCCTGCTTTGTTATCCATGCGTCTACACCATCGTGATTGCGTGGACTTGCTGAATATCCTGTAGGCAACATAGACTCAGCCTTTGTCAAGTCTTCCACGATGAGTTTGTATACCTCCTCCACACTTGATGGTGCGATGTCAGATGTAGACAAATCAGATGATGTGATCAATGGCAGAGGACCGAATATGCGTACGAGATAGAAGTATGCATAGGCACGCCAATAGTAAGCATTACCCAAAGCGATGTTCTTCTCAGTCTCAGACACTGGAGTGCGTCCTGCACCCTCGATGATGAAGTTGGCAGCCTTGATGAGTGCGTAGTGCTGATCCCATGCGCCAGTCACACCCTTATTGTCACCATCAGAGCTGAAGGCATCAAGAGCAGCCACAGCCTGCTTGTTAGAACCAGGGTTGGCAGTCATATCATCGCCCTGCCACTGAGGATACATAGGGTTAGTCCAGCTCTGAGTCTGGTTAGCCTTCTCATACAATGTATTGACGCTGGCATCGAGGTCAGCCTGGCAAGTGAAGAAGTTGTCCTGTGCCATCTGTCCCTTCGGATCCTCATTGAGGAAATCACTACAAGAAGTAGTGGTCGCTAGCAATGAAGCTGCGAGAAAACAGCTAATATATATCTTTTTCATATTATAATTCAATGTTTATGTTATTATAATCAGACTAGCATCTCTTAGAATGTCATGCGTACACCAAGGGTGAATGTGCGTGGGTTAGGATATGCACCCATGTCAAGACCGTTGTTGTTGTCGACATTTGAATCGCTGAATGAAGCACCTGCAGGATCCATTCCCTTGTAACCAGTGATGGTGAAGAGGTTTTGGCAAGACAGTGTCACGCGGAGGTCAGCAAACTTAATCATCTGACGTGGGAAGTTGTAAGCGATGCTGATGTTTTCGCAACGGAAGTAGTTAGCATTCTCAAGCCACTTGTCAGAGTTGCCGTAAGTCTTGTTTTCTGCATCGAGAGATGGCATTGTCACACCTACATTGCTGAAGTAGTCCTTGTCAGTCACAAACATGGAAGCACCTACTGCTGAGTTCATAGCGTAGCGCACGAGGTTGAGGCGCTTAGCACCGAATGCTGCATTGCAGAATACGTTGAAATCCCAGTTCTTGTAAGAGATAGAGTTGTTCCATCCAAGTGTCACGTCAGGATTAGAGTGGCCGAGCACGAAGCGGTCAGTGTCTGCGTTAGGAGTAGCAGTGGTCTTGCCGTCAGCTGTGTAGTAAGTGTCGATCCACTTGCCGTCGCTATTCTTCTGCAGACCAGCCCACTTGAATCCATAGAATGTACCGATAGCCTCACCCTCAGTGATGATGGTACATGGGTCTACAGTACCAGGAGAAGGACTTGCACCATAGAGTCGTGGAGTCTGTGATGTGAGCTTTGTCACCTCATTCTTCAGGTAGCTGGCGTTGAGGCTTGATGTCCACTGCAAATCCTTGCTCTGGAGAATCTGTGCTGTGACGCTGAGGTCTACACCCTTATTGCTCACCTCACCTGCATTTGTCCAGTAGGTGACATTACCGAGATAACTTGTGGTAGACTGCTGGAGCAGAGCGTCGGTGGTCTTCTTCATGAAGAAGTCGATACCGATGTTAAGACGATTCTTGAAGAAACCGAGGTCAAGACCGAGGTCAAACTGATTGACCTTCTCCCATGACAAGTCAGGAGTAGCGATACCGCCAGCCCAGTAGCCAGTGTAAGTGGTCTTTGTACCATAGTTGAATGAGGTAGAAGCAAGAGTAGCCAGTGTAGAGTAAGCACTGATATCCTGGTTACCGATGATACCCCAGCTTGCGCGAATCTTCAAGTAGTCGATAGCATCCTGCAGAGGCTCCCAGAACTTCTCGTTAGAAACGGTCCATGCTGCAGCTACTGATGGGAAGTAACCCCACTTCTTGTTGGTGAAGCGGCTCGAACCATCGGCACGGAGTGTACCAGTCACCATGTAGCGGTCAGCGTAGTTATACATCACGCGGGCTACACCAGAGAGCATTGTCCACTTGCTGTATCCATTGCTTGCGTCACGTGTGGCAGCGTTGGTCACGTTCCAATAGCCGAGGAACTCCTGTGAGAGGTCCTTACCAGAGATACCCATGCTACGAGTCTCATTGCTTGTTGCCTCCCATACGCCAGTAGCGGTCAGGTTGTGCTCACCCCACTTGCCAGTATAGGTCAAGTTGTTGGTGGTCTGGAGAGCCATCACCTGAGCATTGTTGTTGGCCATGTTGGTGGAACCATATACCTTAGCAGAAGACATCGTGTACCACTTGTAGTCATTGAAGTCAATACCATTGGTGGTGGTGAATGTCAATCCCTTAGTGATGTTAAACTTCAAGTCAACGTGACCAGTCACCATAGTGCGGTTGCGGTCATTCTGCTGCTGGTGGATAAGTCCGTAAGGGTTAGCCTGGATATTGTTGTATGGGTCCTTGTTGTAGTCACCTGCATCGGTGTACATCTCCATAGAAGGAGAGTAGTTCAGACCGATCCAAATAGGGTTAGACTGGTTCTGACCGAATCCTGTACCGCTATTCTCAGTGCGTGACAAGTTAGCGTCAGCAGTGAGTTCGAGCCACTTGAAGAGATTGTTGTGGATATTCATCTTCACAGCGTAGCGCTTAGAACTTGTGTCCTTCACTACACCACTCTGATCCATGTAGTTGGCAGAGAAATAAGTCTGAGAGTTCTCGCTACCCTTGGTGACAGCCACCTTATAGTTTTGTGTGACACCAGTGTGAAGCAACTGCTTCATCCAGTCTATACCAGGATTCTTGCCACTGATATAGTCTGCGAGTGCGCTTGCGTCAGCACCTTTGTAGGTGACGAGAGCATTAGCGTAGTCCTGTGTGCTCATCACCTCAGGCACATTGTATGCATTGGAAACGCCTACGGATGCATCAAATGTCACCTGTGTGACGCCAGCCTTACCGCTCTTGGTCTGTACCATTACAACACCATTGGCACCACGGGCACCATAGATAGCGGTAGAAGAAGCGTCCTTCAGCACCTGAATGCTCTGGATATCCTCAGGGCTGATACCCTCGAGACCAGTCTGACGCACGATACCGTCAACGACGTAGAGAGGGTCGTTGCTCTTGTTTACTGAACTGGCACCACGTACACGGATTTTCATAGATCCACCAGGCACACCGCTCGATGTAACCTGCACACCTGACATACGGCCATTGAGTGCATCCTCAATACGAGCTACTGGCTGATCCTTGAAACTCTTGTTGTCCATCACTGCTACGGAACCAGCCAAATCTGCCTTCTTCACAGTACCGTAACCGATGACAACGGTCTCTTCCAACATTGCTGCGTCGTCTTGCAGTGTGACGCTCACTGGACCACCATTCCATGTGATGGTCTGTGCTTTGTAGCCTACATAAGTAAAGGTCAATTTAGCGCCTTTGGCTACATTGCTGAGGCTGAAGTTACCATCGATGTCAGTAACTGCCCCCCCCGATTTTCCTTCGACTCTGACGGTTACACCGATAATCGGTTCGCCGTTAGCGTCCTTTACTGTACCAGTGCAGGCACTTTGCTGCTGAGTAGCGGTTGCAATCATAGAATTGCTTTGAACCGCAAAAGCAGGCGCAGAACATAAAGGTGACATGACACCCAAAAGTGCTGCGAAACATAGATTTGCTCTTTTGTTCATACCTTTTATGAATTTAATAAGAATAGATTGTTTGTTGTCTCTCTCTTCCGTATTCCTACGGTATTTATAAATAAGTGTGATTGTTTATGGTGATTGCCTTTTCTTTTCTTCTTTGCCCTTTCTTTTCTAATTGTTCTTATATTATCGTGATGTCAGCAACTTGCGCCTTGCGGTGAGGCAAGCTCCCATCACTCCGGCATTGTCCTGGAGTGAGGATGTGACTATCTGCGAGTCTTCATTCATTATGTTGAGTGAATATTTCTTTATACCAAGATTGGCTGGCAGTGTGAGGTAGTCGCCTGTGACTGACATGTCGCCACCGATGACAAGCATCTCAGGATTGAAGATGTTGATGATGCCAGCCAACTGCTTACCCAGTTCGTCAGCGATAATCTGCAGTGTGGCGAGACTCAGCACGTCCTCCTTAGCGATGGCGTCGAGGATGTCTTGCATGCACAACTCTTCTTTTTTGTCGATGACCTTGCTGGCGAGTATTGATGGTTTGCCCTCGAGTATGCTCTGCGTGAGTCGTCTCTTGAGAGCCCTACCAGACACCTCGGTCTCTATGCATCCCACTTTACCGCAGTGGCAGATGATATTGTTATTATAGGTCACCATGTGACCAAACTCTCCCGAATATCCTGACTTACCGAAATAGAGTTTGCCATTGCAGATGATACCGATGCCCAGTCCCCATCCGATGTTGACATAGATGACATCCTTCATGCCCTTGCAACATCCCTTGATAGACTCAGCGTAAGTCATGCTGCGAGTGTCATTCTCTATGCAAGTGGGCAGTCCCGTCATCTGGGTGAGTTTGTCGGCAAGCGGTTCGTGCAGGAATGTGTATCTATCGTAGGCATTGCCCTCGTAGGGATTCACACGCTCAGCGATGTTGACACATATCTGTAGTATGTCGTCTCTCTTGATGTCAAGACAGTCTATGAAGTCATTGATGATGTTGGAGAGAGTCTCGAGATTCTCAGGAGTGTTCTCGTAGACATAAGGCACCTTCTTCTTCTCGATGGTCAGATTGCCACAAAAGTCAGTGGCAGCCAATACGATGCAGTCAGCCTCTGGGTTTACGCCTATGAAATATCCCGCTTCAGCATTGAGGTCATAGACCATTGGAGTGCGACCAGCAGAGTCGGATTTCTTGCCTATCTCGCGTACAAGTCCCTTAGACATGAGTTCGTTGAGAGCGTTGGTGGCAGTGGGAAGGCTGACCCCTATGCCCTTGGACATCTCTGGAATGGTGGAGGCGCCATTTGCTATGAAATGTTCTAGTAAGCGATAAGGTACTGAACATTTCATACCAATATTACTAATATATTTTAGAATGTCTAGGTGCATAATTAATAATTCTTGGTTGCAAAGATATGTCTTTATAAGATTGTTGTAACATTTTATTAGTTAATAATTCTTAACTACTATTGTTTTTCTAATTAATTGTTTGTATGAAGGCTATTGGACTAATTTTTACACATTATTATATTATATATAGGTTTCGGATGAATGTATAATTAAAATGAGCATTCTTAGTTACAATCAATCTTTGCGTGGTGCAGTGAGGGCGCCGTACCTCCTAAATTGTCAAGGCAGTGACGCTTCGCCTACTGGGAATAGTGATCCCTTTTATAATTATTAACTACAAAATATATTGGAATAAACGATAAAAGATGTTACTTTGTAAATATAAGATATTTTAGTAAGAAATATAAGATATTTTAGTAAGAAAGTATCTGAATGTAAAAGCTGTTACTATGATAAATGCCCACGGGCAATAACCAATAACTAAAAATGAACAAGAGAAGAATTGTAAATGTCTCACTCTGCCTCGCATTGCTCACCTTGGGCAGTGGAGTGTCGGCACAAAATGAGTCGCGCTGGCATAATGTGGACATCAATCAGCAGAACCGAGAGCCACGTCGTGCCTCGTTTTTTGCTTACGAGAGTCTTGGCAAGGCGCAAGGCTTTGACAAGAAGCAGTCAGCCAACTATCTATCGATGGAGGGTATGTGGAAATTTAATTTCGTGAAGGACCATGATAAGCGTCCTGCCAATTTCTACGCCACCAACTATGATGACTCGCAGTGGAAGGACTTCCCTGTGCCTGGACTATTTGAACTCAATGGCTATGGCGACCCTACGTATAAGAATATAGGTTACGCGTGGGCTACACAGTTTGAACCTAATCCTCCGTATATCAGCGAGACCAACAACTACACGGGTTCGTATCGTCGCACCTTCGACCTGCCTGCCGACTGGAAGGGCAAGGACGTCTACTTCCATGTGGGATCTGCCACGAGCAACCTCACCCTTTGGGTCAATGGTAAGTATGTGGGCTACAGTGAAGACAGCAAGGTGGCAGCCGAGTTTAATATTTCCAAGTATCTCAAACCTGGCAAGAACCTCATCGCCATGCAAGTGATGCGCTGGTGTGATGGTTCTTACTTCGAAGACCAAGACTTCTGGCGCTTCACTGGTATCGCTCGCGAGGTCTATCTCTATGCCCGTCCGAAGCAGCACGCCGCTGATATACGACTGAATGCGTCATTGGAAAACAACTACAAGGATGGTGTGCTCGACTATCAGGTGTCACTTGCTGGTGGTGGCAATGACGTGACAGTGACACTGTGTGATAAAGACGGTAAGCAGATAGCTGAGTCTACTGGTGCTAAGGGTACTATCAAGGTGGCAGGTGTAAAACCATGGACTGCCGAGACGCCTAATCTATATAAGGTGTACATCACGCTGAAGAATAAGAAAGGCGTCACTGAGGTGATACCGCAACGTGTGGGATTCCGCACGGTGGAGATAAAAAATGCCCAACTTCTGGTCAATGGTCAACCGATACTCATCAAGGGTGCCGACCGTCACGAGATGGATCCTGACGGCGGATACATCGTCAGCGTGGACCGCATGATACAGGATATCAAGATAATGAAGCAACTCAACATCAATGCCGTGCGCACTTGTCATTATCCTGATGACCCGCGCTGGTATGACCTCTGCGATGAGTATGGACTCTATCTCACAGCCGAAGCAAACCTCGAGTCTCACGGTATGGGATATGAGGAAAAGTCACTTGCCAAGTTCCCGCAATATGAGAAGACTCACATAGAGCGCAATGAGGGCAATGTGAAGAACTTCATCAATCATCCTTCCATCATCGTGTGGAGTATGGGCAATGAGGCTGGTTATGGCGTCAACTTCGAGAAGACCTACGACTATGTGAAGTCTGTCGACGCTACACGTCCTGTGCAGTATGAGCGTGGTGGCTATGATAGCAAGACCGACATCTACTGCCCGATGTATATGGGTTACGAGGGCAGTGAGAAGTATAGCCAGGGTGACGGCACCAAACCCTACATCCAGTGTGAGTATGCGCACGCCATGGGCAACTCCGAGGGTGGTTTTAAAGAGTATTGGGACCTCATCCGCAAGTATCCGAAATATCAGGGTGGATACATCTGGGATTTTGTGGACCAGGGTCTGCGTGATAAGAGTCCTGTGACAGGCAAGGAGATATTCACCTATGGCGGTGACTATGGACGCTATCCTGCGAGCGACTACAACTTCAACTGCAATGGTATAATCGCTCCTGATCGTCGTCTCAATCCTCATGCCTATGAGGTGCAGTATTGCCAACAGAATGTGTGGATAAAGCATTTTGATGCCGCTACTGGCGCACTTGATATATATAATGAGTATTTCTTTAAGAATATCGATGACCTCAACCTCTCGGCTGCTGTCTATGCCAATGGCGTGAAGGTGGCTGACGTGAAGATAGCCGACACCAAAGGCATTGCTCCTCAGACCGCAAAGACTATCAAGAGTGACGCACTGAAGAATGCCATAGCAGAGGCTCAGGTAAATCATCCGAAGGAAGAGATAATGGTCAACTTCGCCTTCGCCAGCGATGGCACGCAAGCACTGGTAGACAAGGGTCAGGTGATGGCACGCCAGCAATTTGTCGTAGATGGATACAAGTTTGATACTGTCGACACTGCCAAGAAGGGCAACATCGACGTGGAGGAGACCAATGCCTATGTGAAGATGACGGCAGACAGGATGACTGTCACCATAGGTAAGCATACGGGTATGATAGACTATCTCGATGTAGACGGCGAACCGATGCTCAAGTTCCGTGAGAGCATGAAGCCCGAGTTTTGGCGTGCTCCTACCGACAACGACTGTGGCGCATCCCTACATCAGAAGATGGATGTGTGGAGAAATCCTAAGATGACATTGACCTCATTTGACAAGCAGACATACGCAGACAGCGTAGTCGTGGTGGCTAAGATGGATATGCCAGAGGTGAAAGCACAATTGGAGATGCGTTATCGCATCAATGCCGCAGGCGAGGTGGCAGTGAGTCAGATTATGACCACCGACAAGGAAGCCAAGGTGGCAGATATGTTCCGCTACGGCATGCAGTTGCAGATGCCAGCAGCATTCTCTAAGTTGGAATACTACGGCAGAGGACCTGAGGAAAACTATATAGACCGCAACAACTCATCGTTTATCGGTAAGTATGAGTCCAACGTGAAGGACGAGTACTATCCCTACATCCGTCCACAGGAGAGTGGCAATCACACTGACGTGCGCTATTTCTCCATCTACAATCCGACCACTGGCAAGGGCATCACCTTTGAGGGCTATGCGCCGATGGAGTGCAGTGCCATCCCATATCTCGTAGAAGATCTTGACCCAGGATATGAGAAAGAGCATGCATGGGGTCAGCACAGTGGCGACTTGGTAGACAAGGGACTAGTGCAACTCCACATCCAGCAACGCCAGTATGGCCTTGGTTGCGTCGACAGTTGGGGTGCCACACCAATAGATAAATACAAGATGCACTATCAGGACCGCGCCTTCACATTTGTCATCAAGGCGAAGCAATAAGGTCGCGACATCGTTCCGCTATTGATGGAACCACCCTTAAGTCAATAGTCGGAACGATGTCTTTTTATGTCAAAATATGATTTCGTCGGTTGTAAAACAATTGTTGCACATGTGTTCAACAATTGTTTTACACGTGTTCACCAATTGCTTTACACGTGTTCACCAATTGCTTTACATCCGACTTATATTTCTTCTAATCCAATATCACGGAAGTCATCCCTCAGACAAGGGTATATCTGATATTAGTAGTTGCAACGTCCTCGCTGCAACCAAGCGTGGGTGTGAGTCATAGGAGGTACGGCGCCTCGCCGTACCACTCAAGGGAGAATATTGTGTTAGTATATGGTACGGCGAGGGCGCCGTACCTCCTAAAACTACGATGAAAGTTTCTTCTGAATATTCTCTCTGACGGAGTTGATGTCATTAAGCAGTTCTGTGGCGGCAGTCTGTAAAGCGTTGGGCTTGCGCGTGTCAGTGTCGCCGTCAGGATTTACCACGATCTTGATGCCCTTGGGTTGTATCTTTATGAATATGTCGGTGCCAGCCATCACGGGGTCGCCATCATAGTGGATGACATCCGGTTTGGACCTGCGGATATGCAGGGATTTGGTCTTGAAAGTCTTTATCTTGGAGTTCTTATCAATGGTCTTGTTAAATATCTCCAGACTTATCTGAGGTGCCTCGATGAGGTCAAACGGTTCCATGATGATGACATCCAGCAGACCATCACTCATTGAAGCCTGTGGCGCTATATAAGCATTGTTGCCATATTGCGAAGCGTTGGCGCATGACACGAGGAAAGCCTTGTATTCCACGGCACCCTTGTCGTCTATGATCTCGTAAGTTTCTGGTTTGTATTTCAGTCCTTCACGCAGTATGTTTTCCAGATAGGTGATAGGGCCACGCTTGCCAGCCTCGGCAAATTTCTTGCTTACGAAAGCATCAAATCCGAGTCCGCAGGTGCAGAAGAAAGGGTACTCATTGACCGTGCCGTAGTCGAGGTCGTGGATCTCGCATGCATTGATAATCTCGATGCACTTGCGCGCATTCATCGGCAAGAGTAGATGACGCGCCAAGCCGTTGCCCGAACCACATGGTATGATGCCAAGGGCTGACTGTGAATGCACCAGCGCGCGTGCCACCTCATTGACTGTGCCGTCACCACCCACAGCCACAATGATGTCGGTGCCCTTCACCTTCTCCTCATTGGCTATCACTGTGGCATGGCCAGCATACTCCGTCATCCTTATCCTATAATCGAATTTTTCATGATCTAGATATTTCTCTATGAGTTCGGGTATGCGGGCTTTGCTTGACGTGCCCGAAATAGGGTTCATTATGAACAGTACAGACTTCTTGTTTTCCATCGCAGATAACAACACGCAATAAATAATTATTGCAAAATTAAGAAATATCATGCTATTTCGACCATATAAAAGCCTTAAATCGCTGTTTGAACGTCTTTTGTAGCAAAAAATACATTGCCGTTAGATGATTTTTTGTAACTTTGCACGGAATAATAATGTCCTTATATATAATAAAAGGAATATATAATAAATAGTAAATGGGACTTTTACAAGAAAAATTCAAGACATACCGCCGTCCGCAGGAAGCAATGGCGAAGGGTATCTATCCTTATTTTCGCGCCATCACGGGAAAGCAGGGAACAGAAGTAGAAATGGGAGGACACAAGGTCCTGATGTTTGGTTCTAATGCTTACACTGGACTTACCGGTGACGAGAGAATCATAGAGGCAGCAAAGAAGGCACTCGACAAATACGGCACTGGATGCGCAGGTAGCCGATTCCTTAATGGAACTCTCGACTTGCACATACAGTTGGAAAAGGAGTTGGCTGAGTTCGTCGGCAAAGATGATGCACTCTGCTTCTCTACTGGATTTACCGTTAATAGCGGTGTCATACCTGCTCTCTTGGGCAAGGATGACTACATCATTTGTGATGATCGCGACCACGCAAGTATCGTAGACGGACGACGTCTTTCATTCGCAAAGTTCTATCGCTACAAACACAACGACATGGAAGACCTGGAGCGTGTGCTTCAGAGATGTGATCCTGACAAGGTGAAACTCATCGTCGTGGATGGTGTATTCTCTATGGAGGGTGACTTGGCTCCACTTCCAAAGATTGTGGAACTGAAGCATAAGTACAATGCATCCATCATGGTGGATGAGGCTCATGGCCTTGGAGTATTCGGTAAGCAGGGTAGGGGAGTGTGTGACCACTTCGGTCTTGCTTCTGAGGTAGACCTCATCATGGGTACATTCTCTAAGTCGCTTGCCTCTATCGGTGGATTTATCGCTGCCGACAAGGACACCATCAACTGGCTTCGTCACACCGCGCGCACATATATATTCTCTGCCAGCGACACTCCTGCCGCTACAGCAGCCGCACTTGAGGCTCTGCACATCATCCAGCAGGAGCCTGAGCGCATCGAGGCATTGTGGAAGGTGACACGCTATGCTCTGAAGAGATTCCGCGAGGAAGGATTTGAGATAGGTGACACTGAGAGTCCTATCATCCCTCTCTATGTGAGAGACGTGGACAAGACATTCATCGTCACTGCCAAGGCATTTGATGCAGGCGTATTTATCAATCCTGTTATCCCACCAGCATGTGCACCTCAGGACACTCTCGTGCGCTTCGCCCTTATGGCTACACACACTGAAGAGCAAGTGGAGCGTGCAGTGATGGCTCTGAAGAAAGTGTTTCAGGACTACGGCATAATCAAGTGATAGCATAAGACAAATACATAAAAAGTGAGCCGCCATCCCTATGACTGATGTTTAGGGATGGTGGCTCGCTTTATGTGTAAGTTATTCGTTTTGCATTGCTAAATAAGGGGAAGAAAGAGGGAAAATGATAAAAAAGTGAAGAAAAGTGCGAAATAATTTGGTGGGATAAAATAATTGTCGTACCTTTGCACACGCAAAACGGAAGGAGATAGTTCTGAAAGTTATTGCAACGAGGTGTAGCGCAGTTGGTAGCGTTCCTGGTTTGGGACCAGGCTGTCGCAGGTTCGAGCCCTGTCACCTCGACATAAAGAAGGCATCAGAGAAATCTGAAGCCTTCTTTTGCTTTATACCGCCCTTAGTATAATATTCTATCTTGGTTTTGTTGTGGCGTATCACGCACTTGGATAGATTATGCGTCTAAGTGGATGTAATACATCAGTTTGTACACATTATACCAAAATACGTTTGGCTTATTGCCTATCAAGCGTGATTTTATGTGCAGACCTATCCATGGATATGACACGAGTATCAAGGGCTTGATGAATCTCCACTTACTTAGTCTACTCGAGTAGTCTATCAGTTTGGAGTATCCCTTGAGATCCTCTCTGAATAAGTAGAGCGTGCGACAAGCCTCCTCAGTCTTGAGCACAAACTGGAGATTGGTCTCATAGTCATCCAGCAGTATGGGATTGTCTATGTGCGTGATGTGATAGCCTTGCAGGGTCAGTTGTTTGCCGAAGAGCACATCTTCGTATCCATAGTGCTTGAAGTTTTCGTCAAAGGGACATTCGGTTATTGCACTCTTGGATATGAGAAAGTTGGTTGTGCGAAACTCTTTATCGCCTTTCTCTATCCTGTGTTGGTAGTCGTGCTCTTTCTCGCACGCCTTTTCGTATTTGTATCTCAGATTATTTCCCCACTTTTCCGTATATCCTCCTATTTTCAGTCCACCTACGACGATGTCACCTTCAGATGTGCAGTAGTTGTGCAGAAATTGAGGATTGTCTACGTGCAAGTCGCTATCCAGGAACAGTAGCCACTCATACTTGGCTTGTCTGGCTAGGAAGTTGCGTATGGCAGCCCTACCCACATTCTTTTCTCGCTCTATGTATTGACAGTTTTCCAGTTTGTTGATGACACGGTTCTCTTCGACAGTAGATGAGTCCATCGAACCGTCATCCGCCACCAATATCTCGTAGGAAAGATCAGGCAATAATGATGCTTGCTCTTGCAATGACTTTACAAGAGCAACGCATACATTATTATATGTAGGGATTAAGATGGATAGCCGTCGGGTCATCTCGTGCGAAGTATTGATGCGAGTATTACTTTATATACTCTATCTTGCTCTCGTCACGAGTCTTTGCCTCTGGTGTCTCGTCGGGATAGCCCACGGCAAGGATATAGCATATCTCATATCCTTCGGGCAGATTGAGTTTTGCGAGGTAAGGCTTGCAAGCCTCGCTGCTCTGCAGGAAACGTACGGGACCACCCAGACAACAAGTGCCGAGCCCCAATGACTTGGCAGCAAGCATCATGTTTTCTCCCATCAGACCTGCATCCACCTGGCTTTTACCCTCTGGCGTAGCCACGACGATGATGTTTGGAGCATTGCGATACATATTCTTGAAGTTCTCGTCACGTTTCACCTGTTCTGGATTTTCCTTCTTGAATATCTCAGTAGTGCCATTGATAAAGTCCTGGCTCTCTACCACGCGCACAGCCCATGGTTGCTGGTTCATGCCGTTAGGGGCATTGATGCCACACTTTGCGATGAGAGCCAACTTCTCATGCTCCACCTGTTTGTCCTGATACTTGCGGACGGAGCGTCGTGACATGATAGTCTTTATCACCTCATTGTTCATCTGGCAGCAAGGTTTCATGTCCTGCTTCTTCTTGCAGCAAGAAGCCATAGATTGTCCGTCACACTTCTTTTCCGTTTTGCCCGAGCAGCAGTTTTGTGCCTGGCTCAGCGATGGTAACAGCATAAGACCGCACACCATCAAAGTCTTTATGTTCATCATATTTTATATATAAGATATTACATTTTACGGTGCTAATGTACAAACAATTTCCGTAACCTCAAAAACATTACTCCCTAAAAACAAAAAACTGTGCCATAAGCCGTGCCATGGCAAGGTGGTGCGCTCTATGATGGGCAAAAGGCAGTGGACAAGTACAACAAGGCTACGGCAAGGATAGTGCTATAAGGATTGCTAAATGGCTTGATAGCAAGAATAAAAATGGCTTAGGACTAGATGTTGACCTCTGTAGATAGGCGGATACAAAAAAGCGTCTGTATGGTTGACGAACAATGCATCCGACGTGCACTCGGTTGGTCTTTCGCCCAGACGCATTGTGAAGGTAATCAATTCTTTTGAAAACAACCAATTCCAAGGCGAGAATTTGCAAGATACCCCCAAATTTTCCCTCAGAAAACGCTGACTCCTTCATGCAGGACGTGAGCGAGAGGGTCTTAGCGGTGTGCTTGGCAAGGCTAACGTGGACAAACTGGATTGATGGCATCGTGCAGGGCAAGGTGTTATGCCTTGTCTGACATTATATCCTCTATAGATAATCCTGTTATATCAGATATCGTATTTACATTCAATCCTTTGGCAAGCATTGCCTTTGCCATTGTCTTCTTGCTCTCTGCTTCACCTTCAGCTCGTCCTTCAGCTCGTCCTTGGGCAAGTCCTTGGGCAAGTCCTTGGGCAAGTCCTTGGGCATGTCCTTGGGCATGTCCTTGGGCATGTCCGTCTATGCGTGCTCCCTCGAGCACCGATATCGTGTCACGATATTTGCGTAA
>CAVABU010000016.1:0-25505 GCA_963586965.1 Gemmiger formicilis | reverse complement strand
GCTCCTTCAAAGAAATCAGCAAAACCGCCTAAAAATACAGGGTAAACTTGCACAACTTATTCTTTTCACATTACTTAAGTGATTCTATTCTAGTAACAAAGAAATAGCTGGATACGTAACTCGCTTATTAATAAATCTGCGATTTCAATCGCTTACTTGTTGAAATACTGCTTGTATATCTGATAATAGATATACGGCCAACCTTCGTCTACAAGAGGTTTGAGATGTTGTGCCACATCCTCGTTGTTGTCGATGATGTCTACGAGTTCGGGATTGTATACTGTGCCAGCCTTTTCGTGAAACTCATCCATAATGGTGTCATAAGTCTTAGAGCCTTTATAGTTGCGTCCCACTTTCTCTGTGGCTGCCTGCAGACAGTCGCTGAGCGTCACAATGTCTATCAATATGCGGATGTCAGATTTTGTGTTATCAAAGTTGTCTGGATAGCCACCCTTGCCATTATACCATTTGTGGTGTCCCAAGGTGGTGTCGTGATATTTAGCCAATTTAGGTGACAGGTTGAGAAATGTCAATCCGAGTTCGGGATGTCTCTTTATGATTTCAAACTCCTTGTCAGTGATAGGTCGATAATCATTGTTGACAACGGATATGATATAGTTTTTGCCTAGATCATGATAGAGCGAAGCCTCATATATGAAGTCCAGCAAATGTCTCTTATTATGCTTTACGTCAGCGATGCTCTTGTTGCCAAGTACTCCCACCAATAAGTCTGGTCGATGCTCTATCACGCCCTTCATCAGCACTTTGGCTATCATCGAGACGTGCATAGAGTGAGCATAGGTGGTGACATGAGTAGCTGCGCATAGGGCATTGACAAACTTGATGCGGTCATCATCTGACAGATATTTTGTCAGTCGCGGGTAGGTCACGATGCTAATGAGATTGCGGATATAAGCTGTCTTTTGTTGGTTTTCCTCACGCAGTTTGTAAGCCTTGACGATATCATGGCATATGCCTTTGATAATCTTCCGCTTTTCTCTTTCGCTGGTGTCTGCCAAGTCATTGAGATAAATCAGATTGAGGTATGGTTGTAGGAAAGCGGACAGACTTGCGTCATCAAGTCTTGTACTTGGGTGTAGCACACTCTTCTTTTCTTTTTGATATGCCACAAGACATTTGTCAAGTGCTTCCTTATAAGTCAACTGCCCGATTCTGGTCTGCATGACCATAGTTCGGCAAAACGAACTGAAAGTGAGCTTCTTATTAGCAAGATTCTTCTGCACGGTGCGACGCATTATGGAGTCACCTACTTGCTTATACGTGGCTGAGGTGTCTGCCATATATACATTTCGTGCCATCATCTCATTATGCGTCTTGAGGTTAGTCTTTATCATAATCTGCTCATCCGTGTGGAAGTATTCAGACAGACTTATGCTGTCAACCATATGCTTGAGCATGTTGTAATATCTGGTATTTTCCTCAATGGTCTCGTATTTGTTGGCCACAAAACCGCTCTTTGACAGATTTGCCAAACTAAGGATGGCTCCCCTAATGTAATAAGGATAACGCTTGTTTTCTTCGTTAAGATTACGTTTCAGATATTCGAATGACTTCCTCCTGGCTATGGTGTCGTTGCCCAAGTTTGCTATATACGCCTCAATGACAGACATCCATACGTTGAGCACATTGGAGAGGTTAAGGTTGTCGGGAGCCGTTTTGTAGTAGCGTTCCAGTATTTTGCATATGTCAAGAGATAGGAATGGGTCGCCAGTATTGTCTCTCAATTGTTTCTCCAGACACTCGAAAAGGGTGACGTATGCCTCATGGGGAATATCTTCTGGCGATTGCTTGAAATAGTCGAATATGGAGTTTAAGATGACCGTGTTGGACGCATAAAGTATATTGTTTTTCCTTGCGCGTCGGCGAAAGAAACTCACCCATTGGTCTTCATCTTGGAGGAGTAATATGCTGTCGTTGTATTGATTGTATATTTCACGGTTGGTTGCCAAAGCATTAAAATATCTCGGTAAGTCACGATAGTCGATTACTTTGTCTTGGGCAAAGCCATCGAGCGACGACAAGAAAACGATAAGTAATAAAATGACAACTTTAGCCTTCTTCATATTAATATGTTTACAACTCTCGCATTGTAAAGTTAGCAATTTTATACATAAATAAGGGATTAAGTTATGAAATATTTACTTTTTTGTAATATATTGACAATAAATAATCATTTATTATTACCTTTGCGGAAAGCAATATACGTGATGAAAGATAAAAAGGCAAAACAATTGGTCGTGCTCTTCTTTCCCTTATTGACTGTAAGCGCGCAGTCAGTAGCACAGACCACGATAGAAAAGCAACTTGATGAAGTGGTAGTGCAAGTGGCTTATGGTTCGGCTACCAAATCCTCCCTCACTGGTGCCGTGTCGCAGATAGAGAGTAAGGACATCCAAAAGCGTCCCGTGACCAGCGTCACATCTGCACTCGAGGGCGCTGTGGCTGGTGTGCAGGTGAATAGCACCTACGGCCAACCAGGTAGCGAGCCATCTATCAACATCCGTGGATTTGGTACCGTCAATGGAGGCAATAACCAACCGCTATATATCATCGATGGAGTGGCTTTCGGTGGCAATATCTCCGATCTCAATGACAACGACATAGAGAGCATATCAGTGCTCAAGGATGCTGCTTCGTGCGCACTTTATGGTAATCGTGCGTCAAATGGCGTCGTGCTCATCACCACCAAGCGTGGTCGTAGCGAAAAGATGAATTTTAATCTGAAGTTGACGCAGGGTACTTACTCTAAAGGTATGAATGAATATAAACTGCTTGATGCTAAGCAGTTTATGGAAACCAGTTGGATGAGCTTGCGCAATTCGCGTATGACTAACACAAAGATTAACGAAGACCAAGCCACAGCCAATGCGTACGCATCCGCTAATCTCATAAAGGATGAACTGAAACTCAATATATTTAATAAGGCTGACGATGAACTCTTTACCGAAGACGGCAAATTTGTCAGCGATGCTTCCATCCTGTCGGGATATACAGATGACCTTGACTGGTATGATCAGGCGATGCGTCGTGGATATAGACAGGAGTACAACTTCAGCGGAAGCCAGAGTACACGCAAGTCAGACTTCTTCTTCTCTTTGGGCTATTTGGATGAAGACGGATATGTGAAAAACACGGGTTTCGATCGCTTGAGTGGTAGAGCAAACATCAATATGCGACCCACAAGGTGGCTACGTACAGGAGTAAACATTTCCGGTACGCATCAGAATAAGAATAGTGCCACAAGTTCAGATCTCGCATTCGGCAACGTGTTCTACACCGCACGCTTTATGGCGCCAATCTATCCTGTGCACTTGCATGCATCTGATGGTAGCTATCTGCTTGATGATGATGGCAATCGTCAGTATGACACCGGTAGTTATACATCTGCAGATGGCTCGCCCGTGACCACACGTAGTCAGATGTTAGGCAGAAACTTGATATGGGAAAACGAACTCAATAGAAATGAGTCCGTGCGCAATACGGGCAATGCCATCGCTTATGCCGACATCATGTTTCTCAATGACTTCACCTTTACAGTGAAGGGTGACTACAATTTGCGTTCTGATAGATATACCCTGTATTATAGTTCGAGTGTCGGTGAAGCCCTTAATGTCAATGGCCGACTGCAGAAGACCAACTATGACTACAAGAACTACACATTCCAGCAACAGTTGAAGTGGGCTCACGCCTTTGGTGACCACACCTTGAGCCTCTTGCTCGGACATGAGAACTATAGCCTTGATGCAGACTACGCCCTGACGCGTAAGTGCAATGAGTCTGTCACTGGCTCTACCTATCTGTCGCAATATGCCACGATAGAGACTGCCAATGGTTATCATATGCGCTATCGCACGGAGAGCTATCTCGGTCGCATACGCTACAACTATCTTGACCGCTACAATGTGGAGGCAAGTTTCCGTCGAGATGGCAGTTCGCGCTTTGCCAAGAACAAGCGATGGGGCAACTTTGGTAGTATCGGTGCCAACTGGGTTGTCAGCAAGGAGAAGTTTATGCAGAGTGTGGGGTGGGTCAACTTCCTCAAGCTCCGAGCTGACTATGGACGTGTGGGCAATGACGATGGAGTGGGCTATAATGCCTACAAGACCCTCTATTCGTCCACATTTACCAATGGTGGTGTGCCTGCCACATTCCTATTGCAAATGGGTAATGACGACCTGCAATGGGAGACAGGCGAGTCATGGGGCGTAGCTCTTGAGGCACGACTCTTTGATAGATGGAACCTCAGCGTGGAGTATTTTGATAAGCGCAATAAGGACCTCCTCTTTGACGTGTACCAAGCACTTTCTACAGGAAGCACCACGGTAAATAGTCCCGAAGAGTTTTCCTCTTTGCTTACACGCAACATCGGTTCGATATCCAATCGCGGTGTGGAGATAAGCACCGATGTAGACATCTTCCGTAATAAGGACTGGCGAGTAAACTTTGCTGCCAATGCCACCTTTATTAGTAATAAGGTGCTGACATTGCCTGAACAAAATAAGAATGGTATCGTCAGCGAGGTGTATAAAGTGGAGGAGGGCAAGAGCCGCTTCAATTACTACACCTACACTTACGTCGGTGTGGATCAGATGAATGGTAAAGCGCTCTATAAGGCAGACCTTGACAACTACAAGGTGATGGCTGACGGCGCGCTCGTGGCTGGCAATGCCGATGGAAAGGATATATCCTCAAGTGTCACCTGCATAGATGGCAACTACTACGTGAATGCCATAACCTATGCCAAGAAGGAGGAGCACGGGTCTGCCATGCCAAAGGTGTATGGTAGTTTTAGTCCTACTATCAGTTACAAGTCGCTCACCTTGTCGGCATTGTTTACTTATTCTTTAGGTGGCAAGGTCTATGATTATGTCTACAGGAGGCTGATGACCTCATCCACATCACCACAAAATTATCATGCCGACATCCTTAAGTCATGGTCAAGCGTGCCAGAGGGCATGACCGAGGACTCGCCTAACCGCATATGGGTGGACGGCATACCGATGATCAATAGTGATGCTTCGGCTAACAATAATGCGGAGTCTTCGCGATGGCTCACAGATGCTAGTTATATAGTGCTTAAGAATCTGTATCTCAGTTATCAACTGCCAAAGCAGTGGATGAATGCTCTAAAGATAGAAGGCGCTCAACTCAGTCTCTCATGCGAGAACCTCTTTACTGCAACGAAGCGTCGTGGCATGAACCCGCAGCAGAATGTTAGCGGGTATCAGTACAATAACTATGTCACACCAAGGGTGATAACCATAGGACTTGACATTAAATTCTAAAGAAACTATGAAAACGACAATATACAATATAGTAGCAGTTTGCGCTCTTCTGCTGACTACATCCTGTGCCAGCGACTATCTCGATGTGTCTTCGGGCAGTGGCATAGACAAGGACAAGACTTTGTCCACCACGGCAGACTTGCAGTATGCCGTCAATGGTTTGTCACGACTGATGACCATGCAATATAAAGATGTGAAATGGAATGGCGAGGGAAGTATCAAGACGTGGTATGGCAATTTCCTTGGTAATGACTATTACCGCAATAACTACTCTGCTTTGGCTCCAATCGTCAATGGCAACTACATGCTGGACCCCACATCGCAATATGATGAGTATCCATGGTTTTACTATTACAAGATAATTAGTAATGCCAATGCCATCATAGCCAATGTGGATAAGGCGCAGGGTGAACAGCAGGAGAAGCAATTCCTCAAGGCGCAGGCTCTCACTTATCGCGCTTATTGCTATATGATGCTCGTGCAAATCTATGCCACACGCTGGATGGACAGCAATAATGGTGCCACTAATGGTGTGGTACTCAGATTGGATGAGTCGCGTGATGATAACAAATCATTGTCCACCCTTGCGGAGTGCTACAAGCAGATATACACTGACCTTGACCAGGCTATAGACCTGTTTGTGCAGTCAGGCAAGAAGCGAGCTTCCGGTTGCAACTATCTGCCTGATGTCAGTGCAGCCTATGCTGTCTATGCACGTGCTGCCATCAATCGCGAAGACTGGACCAATGCTCGTCAGTATGCCCAACTTGCTCGTGAAGGTTATCAGTTGATGAGCAATGACGAATATGTAGATGGTGGATTTAATGAAGTCAACAAGGAGTGGATATGGAGCGTATATAGTGATCAGCAGGAGTCTTTATATAATTATCAGTACTTTGCTTTTGAGGGTTCCAATACCACTTACACCTCGTTCTTGTCACGCCCTGCTGCTATCAGCAAGGAGTTGTATAATCTCATCCCTGAGACTGACATCCGCCGTGGTATGTTTCTTGATCCTAAGACTGATGCCTATACGGCAAGCAATAACTATGCTGGCAAAGTACTCATGAATCGTGCTTTTAGCGAATATGGCGACAAACTCAATGCCAAAAGTTATATCTTCGCCTATATGCAGTTTAAGCAGCAGGCAAAGATCACTCCTGGTGTAGGCGAGATTAATCTCTTTCGTGCTGCCGAGATGTATCTCATAGAGGCTGAGGCTGATTGTCATCTTGGCAATGAGGAAGAAGCACGCAATCTCTTGGTGCAACTGACAAAAAATTCTGGTAGAGACAGCGAATACTCATGTGACAAGACTGGTGATGCTCTGCTGGAAGAAGTGCGTCTCTATAATCGCATCGAACTTTGGGGTGAGGGGCACGACTGGTTCAACTATAAGCGCTGGGGACTCCCCATAGTGCGCCATTCCTATAAGCAGAGTGGTACCTTCCCATCAACATTTGCCATCACCGTAAATCCTCAAGACAATGAAGGATGGACATGGGTAATACCTAACCAAGAGTCCGATTACAATTCCTTCGTGCAGTAGAAGAAAATGATTATGGCAAGAATAATTGTAAAGGATCAAACGATAAAGACTCTATCTTAAAACGGAGTCGATTATATCTGCATCACGGATATAGCAAGGCAAAAGAATGTAATAGAGCCGGCTATGGGACAACCGTACCCTCATCGGTGGACTGAAATGGACGGAGGAGCCTGAGGTGCTTCGCTTCTTCTTCGGCAGACTCAAGGAGATCGGCCACTGGCAGGAAGACCTCGTGGAGAAATTCCGTGAGGACTTAGGTGACTCGTTGTAATTTAGGAGAGAGAGTGCCAGTTTTGACACACCCTCTCCTAATGAAATACATTTCATAGTAGGCGAAGCGTCCTCGCTTTGCCCTTCTTTGTATAGCCTTGTGTAAAAGTACAAACACGATTTTTGTTATGCTAATGGATATGAGTTAGCACGTTTTTTTGTACTTTTGCACCCGACTAATCATTAATGCCATTATGCCTATAAATAATGCGAACAAGAAGGCTGGCGCACGCAACTCCAACCCGATAGATAATACATACGGACATCTGCAACCGCAGGCTGTAGACCTGGAACGAATAGTGCTCGGTGCACTACTCGTCGATAGCGATGCCTACACTGTGGTGAGCGAGATTATACGCCCTGAGACCTTCTACGAACAGAAGCACCAGCGAATATACGAAGCTATACGTAGTCTCAACCTTGACCAACGTCCGGTGGACTTCATCACTGTGACAGAAGAACTCAAGAAACTCGGTTGCCTAGAGATGGTGGGCGGTCAGGCTTACATCGTGGAACTGAGTGGAGTGGTGGCTTCGTCAGCACACATAGAGTATCACGCCAAGATCTTGGCGCAGAAATATCTCGCCCGACAACTCATCAGTTTTGCAAGCGTCATCGAGACGAAAGCTTTCGACGAAAGTATAGAGGTGGATGATCTGATGCAAGAAGCTGAGGCTTCGCTATTTGAACTTTCACAAAAGAATCAAAAACAGGACTATATACAGATAGCGCCAGTGCTGAGCCAAGCTGTGGATATCTTGAAGAAGTCGTCGCAAAACAGTGATGGACTTACAGGTATCTCTACTGGTTACACCCGCCTTGATGAGGTGACTAGCGGTTGGCAGAGTTCGGATCTCATCATTCTTGCTGGTCGTCCTGCCATGGGTAAGACTTCTTTCGCCTTGTCATTGGCAAAGAATATGGCAGTGGACAATGGCACACCAGTGGCATTCTTCTCATTGGAAATGAACAATGTGCAGTTGGTCAATCGATTGATGTCTAATACATTTGAGATTGAGGGTTCGAAGATTCTCAATGGTCGTCTTGACGATGACGAGTGGAATAGACTCGACCGCAATATAGACAAACTGGCACATGCGCCCATATATCTCGATGACACTCCTGGACTATCAATCTTCGAACTCCGTACGAAGGCACGACGACTTGTGCGTGAGAAAGGTGTGAAGATAATAATGATTGACTACCTACAGCTGATGAATGCCAACGGAGCTAAATTTGGTAGCCGTCAGGAAGAGGTATCCACCATATCGCGATCACTCAAAGGACTTGCCAAGGAACTCGATATACCTATCATTGCACTATCTCAGCTCAACCGTAGTGTAGAAACACGTAAAGATAACGATAGCAAGCGACCTCAGCTCAGTGACCTCCGTGAGTCTGGAGCCATAGAGCAGGATGCCGATATGGTGCTCTTCGTGCACCGCCCTGAGTATTTCCGTATCTTCCAGGATGAAAACGGAAATGACACCCACGGCATGGCAGAAGTCATCATAGCTAAGCACCGTAAGGGTGCTACCGACATCATACAATTGCGCTTCCTTGGACAGTTTACCAAGTTTGCTAACCCCGATAATAACAACTTCTCCTCAGTCGCAGGTGATGGCGAGGGAGAATTTATCAGTTCGGGAATAAATGCCAACATCGGCATCAATGACATTCCGCCCTTAGGTGATGCACCTATAAATATTGACGACATGCCATATTAATCACTGCATTGACGTTAAGAAATAAAATAATGACAAACAACAAACCTCTTGTAGCGCACCTGTGCATGTTTTGCGCGGGTGCATGTTGGGGATTGATGGCTCCTGTGGGAAAGGATGCCATGCTCAATGGAATTGATGGAATAGACCTCGTGTCATTCAGAGTACTCGGTGGAGCAATCCTCTTTTGGCTCACTTCCTTGTTTACTAAGAAGGAGCATATCCCTTTGAAAGATATCTTCAAACTGGCTGGCGCTGGCATCTTCGCACTTGTCTTCAATCAGTGTTCTTACACTATAGGACTCAATATGACCTCGCCAAGCAACTCCAGCATTATGACCACCTCAATGCCTATCTTCGCTATGGTCTTGTCCTTCTTCATCCTCAAAGAACCAATAACATGGAAGAAAGTCATCGGCGTGCTCCTTGGATGCAGTGGTGCTGTCATCATCATCCTGACAAGTGCTACGTCGGGTAATGCCAAGGTAGGCAACATATGGGGCGATCTGCTCTGTATGTCGGCACAATTGTCTTTTGCTTTGTATCTGGCACTGTTTAAACCACTTGTGCAGAAATATTCGCTCTTTACCATCAATAAGTGGATGTTCACATGGTCCACTCTGATGATATGGCCCTTTACCTTCGGTCATGTGGCATCAATAGACTTTGCTAATGTGCCGATGACTACATGGTGGGAGTCAGGCTATGTGATATTCTTCGGCACATATCTTGGATACATATGTATGATGGTGGGACAAAAAGTGCTACGCCCAACGGTGGTTTCCGTCTACAACTATGTGCAACCTCTTGTATCCGTTACTGTCAGCGTCATCGTGGGTCTGGCTGTCTTTAAGGGCGCGCAGGCAATAGCTGCCGTATTGGTATTCTCAGGCGTTTGGCTTGTTATTAAGTCTAAGTCAAAGCGTGATACACAACAAGAGGCGGAAGTGCTGGAATCATAGTAGTTGCAGCGTCCTTGCTGCAACCCTTTTCGGAGGGCGCCGTACCTCCTAAATGCAACTGATATAAAATGAAAATGCCCGGAACAATTTGTTCTGGGCATTTTCTTTATAATGTGAGCTAACCTTATTTCTTGATGTTGGACTCCTGTAGTCCGTAACCCTTGCGCTTGTCCTCAATGAGAAGGAGAACGGAGATGATGATCGCAATGGCACCGAAGCATGCAAAGATAGCCATGGTCTGCGTGTAGTCGATAAATCCGTCGGCAGAGGTGTTAGCCTTGTTGACCTTACCTATCATCACCGGGATGAGAGATAGACCGATGTTCTGGATATAGAATATCAGCGCATATGCCGTACCAAGGAGTTTCATCGGGATAATCTTTGGCACTGAAGGCCACATAGCTGAAGGCACAAGACCGAATGCTATGCCAAGCACTATCATCATCACGATGGCTACTATCCACGAGTTGAGTGGCAGTGCGAAGACCACATGCACCAATGTGAGCAATACGCTACCCATAATCATCAATGTGGCACCCTTGCCGTGCTTGTCATAGATATTTCCAAAGAGCGGGGTTAGGAAGATGGTGCCAAATGGAAGCATAGCAGGAATGAGACCTGCAAGTCCCTCGTCAACGCCATACTTGAATACCATCAGTTTGGTGGCAAACTTGAGGAATGGGAATACGCCTGCATAGAACATCAGACACAAAACTGCCACATACCAGAAGCCTAAGTTGGTGAAAAGTCCCTTGAGGTCAGCAAACTTAAATCCTTCCTCTGGTTCTGACTGCATGGCAACGGCAGAAGCGTCTTCCTTCTTGTCCATTACGCAATAGACGATGAATACTATCACGCCGATGCAGAGCAACACGGCACCAAGTGCTACAGAAGCGTGTACGCCACCCATCGCCTTGGCAAACGGCATCGAACAAGCTAATGCAAATGCTGTGCCAACACGTGCCAGTGCTACCTGAAGACCAAGAGCGAGTGCCAGTTCGTGACCAGTAAACCACTTTACGATGACCTTGCTGACGGTGATACCCGTTATCTCACAACCTACACCATAGATGGCAAATCCGAGCGATGCCCACACCACCTGTGTGTGATAAGTGCCAAAGAAAGGCACGTCGATAGTTCCCTCATAGTTGTGGCTCAGTGCCCACCATTTCACCACCGCACCTACAAACATGAGGATGGTAGCCATCATACCAGTGAAGCGGATGCCACACTTGTCGAGGATGATACCTCCGAAGAAGAGCAACAGGAGGAATACGTTGAAGTAACCATAAGAACCCGAGAAGAATCCGTAGTCATCAGATGACCATCCCAATCCGAGTCCACCCTCGCTCTTGGCTGCGGTGAGCAGTGGTTCGAGTGGTGACATGACATCCGTGAAGAAATATCCGAACATCATTGCCACACTGACGATAATCAGCGCTGTCCATCGTGCCGAGCGGGAGTCGCTCAGTTTGTGCTGGACAGTGGCTGCGATTTTTGTTTCTGTCATTTTTCCTTTTCTTATAATATAACTAATGTGTGTTTACTTGTTGAGCCACTTGTCCAGCCAGCCGAAGAAGGTGCGCTGCCAGAGGATACCATTCTGTGGTTTCAACACCCAGTGATTCTCGTCAGGGAAGACGAGCAACTGTGCTGGCACTCCGTGTAGACGTGCTGCATTGAATGCGCCAAGTCCCTGGTTTGTATTGATGCGGTAGTCCTTCTCGCCCTGAATGCAAAGGATAGGAGTGTCCCACTTGTCCACAAACTTATGTGGTGAGTTTTCGTATGTGCGCTTTGCATTGAGCGATGCATCCTTGTTCCAGTAAGCATCTTCGTATTCCCAGTTGGAGAACCATGCCTCCTCCGTGTCGGTATACATCGACTCAAGGTTGAATGCTCCGTCATGAGAGATAAACGCCTTGAAGCGCTTGTCATGATGTCCAGCAAGCCAATATACGCTAAAACCTCCAAACGATGCTCCAACGCATCCCAAACGGTCTTTGTCTACATAAGAAAGGTTTTTGCAAGCATCATCAATGGCAGTAAGATAATCTTTCATGCACTGACCTGTCCAGTCGCCACTCACCTGCTCATTCCACTTCATGCCGAAGCCAGGCAGACCATGACGGTTAGGGGCTATGACTACATAACCCTGAGATGCCATTATCATGAAATTCCATCTGTAGCTCCAAAACTGTGACACAGGACTCTGAGGACCACCTTCGCAGAACAATAGGGTAGGGTACTTCTTGTTTGGATCAAAGTTTGGTGGCAACACAGCCCAATAGAGCATATCCTCGCCATTGGTAGTCTTCACCCAGTGCTCCTCGCATGTGCCAAGTGAGAGCTGGTCCATGATGGCCTTATTCTCATTAGTAACCTGTGCTATCAGAGCCTTGGTCTTATCCTTGCCTGGAGTGATAAGGTAAAGGTCGGCAGGGTGGAAATAGTCATGACGCTCAGCGATGATTTGCTTCTTGTTGCCCACCATCTGCAGCGAACCGAAGTCTGCGCAGTAATCTGTCACTTGCTTCACTGCGCCCTTCTTGGTCACAGCGTAGAGGTTTTCTACTGCATGCCATACTCCGATGAAATAGAACTTTGCGTCCTTGTCGTCAGACCATACATAGTCGTCTACATTGGAATCGAATGTCTCCGTCATATATTCCTTCTTGCCTGTAGCAAAAGTGTAGACGCACAGTCTATTGCGATCACTTTCATATCCGCAACGCTCCATGCTGAGCCATGCTATCTGCTTGCCGTCAGGAGAGAACTTAGGAGTAGTATCATAACCCACGTTGCAGTCGCCGTCAAGATGATTAATCTTTTGAGCAGCCATAGACTTTGTAGGGTCGATAGCTGGTTCTACATATCCTTCAGGTTTGCACAGGTTCTTTGTCTTACCTGTTGCTATGTCATAAAGGTATATGTCCGTGTCGGTAGAAATGGCGTACTGCACACCCTCGCACTTCTTGCTCGCATAGGCGATGCTCTTAGAGTCTGGACTCCATGAAAGTTGCTCGATGCCACCAAATGGTGCAACAGGACACTCATATGGTTCGTCCTTCATGATGTCGATGCCGTCGGTAACGCCATTGGCAGTCACATCTGCAAGGAAAGGGTGTGATATAGTCTCCACATAGTGATCCCAGTGACGATAGTTGAGGTCATTGACTAGACGTCCAGTAGTCTTTTGTAGGTCCGCAGGCTTCTTTGCTATAGCACCATAATAAGGCAGTGACTTAAGTAAGATGACCTTCTTACCATCTGGTGAGAATGCATAGCCATCGATATCAATATCGCTATTTGAGAGTTGTTTACGTTCTGTTCCGTCAGCGTTCATTGACCACAGTTGTCCATCGCAGAGGAATGCTATCTTCTTGCCACCCTCTATCCATGAAGCATCAGTTTCGTTCTTGGCTGTCGTGGTGAGCAATTTCTGATTCGAACCATCGATATTCATCGTGTAGAGCACGTGATGACTCTTGTTCTGCTCCACGCTATAGTAGCCCACCTGATACACCACAGTCTTGGCATCGGGAGATACTGAGTAAGCGCTGATGCGTCCCATAGCCCAAAGAGCCTCGGGAGTCATCTTGCCGTTTTCTATCTTTATGTTGGTCTTGCCGATGATGGCATTCTGTGCCACGGTAGTTGTAGTCATGGACATAATCAATGCGGCTACGATTATAAGTTTCTTCATACTCTGTGTGTGTTTACTTAGTACGGTTTTTCATCTCATTGCGCTTGCGCTCCAGTTCACGACGCTGAGCTTCAAGTTTCTGCTGCTCCTCCTGCATAGCCTGCAGACGACCTGCGAGACCTGATAGTTTCTTGCCAGAATCCTTGTTCTCCTTATAGCGAGCTTCAAGTTTTGCAAGCAGTTTGTCCTCGTCAGTGAAGCGACGGAGAGCCCACATAATGGCTGCAGACATGAAGAGCGAAACGAAGTAGTAGAAGTTAAGACCTGCTGAATAATCATTGAATATGAAGAAGAACATCAGAGGCATCAACATCATCATCCACTGCATCATCTTCATTTGGTCAGCCTGCTGGCCCACCATCTGATCCTTCTGCTGCTTCATGGTCATCCAACTGTAAGCCAACTGGCCTACGCAGAACAAGATACAAGTCAGTGACAAGTGGTCGCCGATGAGCCATATATTGGTGTTCCACTCAAAGAGAGGGTCATATGTAGACAGGTCTTTGATCCATAAGAAACTCTGACCACGAAGCTCGATAGCGTTAGGTACAAAGTTGAACATCGCAATCCAGATAGGCATCTGTATCAGCGCTGGCAGACATCCTGCCATAGGAGACACACCATACTTGGCATATTCCTGCATCATGGCCTGCTGCTTCTGCATCTGCTGGTCTTCACCATTGTATTGCTTTGTAGCCTCGTCGAGTTTTGGTTTCAGTACGCGCATCTTCGCACTGCTCATATAACTCTTCTTTACCATAGGATAGGTGATAACCTTAAGCAATAAGGTAATGAGAATGAGCACGATACCCATAGGTATCTTAAGTGATGTGAGGAATGAGAATACGTAGATAGTAAACCATCGGTTGATGATACGGAAGAGAGGCCAACCTAAGTATACCAGTCGCTCCATCTGCAAATCTTTGCCGAATGTGCTTTCGTCTTCCACCTTCTGGAGCAGGCGGAACTCGTTAGGACCATAGAAGAACTCAAACTCTGAAGGTTTTATGCCTGTAGGGTCAAATGATGTGCTCATCTTTGCCTTGTAGTCCTTGAGGAATCCTGAAGTCTTCTCCTGAGGGATGGAAGTCATCTTGGAGTTTGCTGCGAAGTTATCCTTTGCAATCATTGCAGCAGAGAAGAACTGGCTCTTGAATGCCACCCAGTCTATCTTGTCCTCGATGTCTTCGTCAATCTTTTCGGCAGTCTCGCTCAGGTGTTCTGTGCCACCATCAGCCTTGTGATAGGTGAGTGATGTGTAGCGATTCTCGAAGGTGTGACCCTTCTCCTGCTGTGCGCACATTTCCTCCCAGTCGATGCTCATATTTGTGGCGTTAGGAGCAAAGTATCCTGCCATGCCCTTGACATACATCTTCAAGCTGAGCAGATGACCATTACCCAACGTGTATTCCATCACGATGGCCTTACCATTGCCTGCATCGGCGGTGAATGTCACAGTAGAGTCAGTGACATTTGATGCATCGAAATAAAGTTCGGAGGTAGAGATGTTGTCAGTCTTCGTTGCCAGAGTGTAATTCAATTTCTGTGTGTTGGCATCAAAGAGAGTGACATTGTTATGTCCCTTTCTATCCTTGAAATTCTTTACCACAACCTTCTCTACAATAGCACCCTTGGAATTGAATGTCAAGGCTATCTTGCTATTTGATAATGTGACCTTCTTGGCTTGTCCCTGCAGAGCGGCAAAGAATAGCCTTGAAGAGTCGGTCGCTGCGCTGACCTGTTGCTGTTGTTTTACTGCTTTCTGAGCTTGAATAGCTTTCTCTTTTTGTTCCATCACCATGGCAATGGAATCCTGTCGGGCTATTTCGGCCATCTGCTCCTTGGACGGTTGTGACCACCATATGTATCCAAAAAACACGACTCCTATTAACACTAACCCAATGATAGTATTTTTATCCATATTAAATCGAAATGTTCTAATGATTTTGTATACAATGTGCAAAGTTAGTTCTTTTTCATATACTACACAAACATATTTTCGGTTTTTATCCGTACCTTTGCAGTTGTAACTCTTAATAGACAAACGTATGCGATACTTAGCATTGTCAATGCTGTTGGTGGTTTCAATGACAGCATTTTCACAGCACCGAACGAGGAGTACGACACGAATAAAAGAACCAGTAATCGAGAAAAGCATAGCAGACAGATACATAGATTCACTCCGCCTATACAAGCAATGTCAAGACTCATTGATGCTCTTAAGTGACAAACTGGCTGAGGAATACACGGATAGCGATGAAGACACCGCCAATCCAAGGTATGCTCGATTGTTTACTCCGTTGCAGTTTTATCCCGACCTCATCCATCGCAGTTTTTCCCTCTCGCCTGACGAGATGTACAAGTCAGACGACATGTACTCCATAGACAGGTCGATGATGGATGTGTATATCTATCATCCACAACTGGTCCGTGGCATAAGCCGTCCTGACATGAAGAAGGGCGCAAAGACTACAGTTGCGCCTGAGAGGAAGATAGAGGTGGCGCCATCGCATACTGTTGTAGCTACGCCTATGGCAGACGAGACGAGATTTCGTCCGCTAGACCTTGTCATACAGAAGCCAAACTTCTGGACGCTGTCGGGAGACTTTTATTTCCAGACGATGCAAAACTTTTATTCCCAAAACTGGTATCAGGGTGGTGAGAGCAATTACTCTGTGCTGGCACGTGCTACATTGCAAGCCAATTATAATAATAAGCAACGTGTGAAGTGGGACAACAAACTCGAGATGCAGTTGGGACTACAGACAAGCAAGAGTGACACGGTGCATAATGTGAAGACTTCCGCTGACCTCATACGATATACGGGAACGCTCGGCATCCAGGCTACGAAGAAATGGTATTACACTCTGCAACTCGTTGCCAGTAGCCAGTTTATGAGCAGTTATCCATCCAATAGCCACGAACCCAAATCTTCCTTCCTTAGTCCTCTGACAGTCAATGTGTCAGTCGGTATGGATTATAGCGTCAATTGGCTCAATAATAAACTCACTGGAAACATCCACCTCGCTCCGTTGGCTATAGACTACAAATATGTGGATCGTCGTGCTCTTGCTACGGCTAACGGTATAGATGAGGGACATCGTAGCAAGACTGATTACGGTTCGACATTCACCCTTAATGCCAAGTGGGTGTTGTCAGACAATATCACTTGGAACACTCGTCTATATGGCTTTACTTCCTATAAGCGCACCGACCTGCAGTGGGAAAACACCATCAACATGCGAATAAGCAAGGTTATCACCACTAGCATCTATATCTATCCGAAATTTGATGACTCCAATATCGGTCGTAAGGATGGTGACTTCGGTTATTTCCAATTAAAGGAATACACGTCAATAGGACTTGCCTACTCATTCTAAATAGTAGTTGCAGCGTCCCCGCTGCAACCAAGCAAGCTCCAAGAATCTTTTCAGAGATGTTGCAGCGAGGACGCTGCAACTACTAAAATAGGCGAAGCGGGAACGCTTCGCCTACTATTTTATATCACTTGACTGTAAGTTTGTCTTTCAACCTGATGTCTTGCGACGATGCTCCTATCATGATGTCAAAGTCACCTGGCTCTATCACACGCTTCATGTCCGCATTGATGATAGACAGTTCGTCGAAGCCAAGGGTGAATGTCACGCGACGGCTCTCGCCAGCCTTGAGGTTTACCTTCTGAAATCCTCGGAGAGTAATCTGCGGTTGAGCGACGGATGCCACCTTGTCTGCCACATACATCTGCACCACCTCGTCACCATCACGCTCGCCCGTGTTGCTCACTGTCAGCGACACCGTTGCCGAGTCACACTTCTCCGTACATGGAGTGATGGTCAGACCAGAATAGTCAAACTTAGTGTAGCTCAGTCCGTAACCGAATGGATAGAGTGGGGTGGACGACTCGTCTACATAGTCCTTGAGTTTGCCTTGGCTATAGTAGATAGGCAACTGGCCTGTGCTTCTTGGAATGCTCACTGGTAGACGTCCAGAAGGATTACTATCTCCGAAGATGATGGATGCAATGGCTTGTCCTCCCTGTTCGCCAGGATACCATGCCGTCAGCAGTGCGTTGGCAACCTCTGAAGAATGGTTCATCAGCAACGGACGTCCCTCTATATATACTATGATGAGAGGTTTTCCAGTTTTTGCCACGGCAGAGATTAGTTCCTCCTGCTTGCCGAGGAGTGTGAGTGTGCTGCGGTCAAAACCTTCGCCACAATCCATGTCAGCGATAGTCTTGCTGTTGTCAACGGTAGCCGCGCCCGTAGAGATGTATTTTGTCTTAAAGTCTCGTGCGCTCGAACCGCCTACGACGAGTACTACGGCATCAGCACTCTCGGCAGCCTTCACTGCTGCTGGGATATCGGCAGTAGTGGTGTCGCGCACGGCGCATCCACGCTCATATATCACTTCCGTATTCTTTCCTGCAAGACTCTTTATACCGTCAAGTACGGTGGAAATCTCCTTGCGGTCCTGTGGTGCAGTGTAGTCACCCAACTGGTTGTATGGCATATCAGCATTAGGGCCGATGACTGCTATGCGCTTCAGATTGCGTGAGAGGGGTAGCGTGCCGTCATTCTTCAGCAGTACGGTGCCTTCCTCTGCCACCTTCTGTGCCAAAGCTTTGTGCTCGGCAGAACGGCAAATAGCCTTTGCCTGTTTGGGAGAAACGTATGGGTTCTCAAACAAGCCAAGATTAAACTTCATCCTAAGCACGTTTGCCACAGCACGGTCAAGGTCGGCAGATGTTATCAGCCCTTTCTCGAGAGCATTCTTCAGATTCTTGCCAAAGGCGTCAGCGCCGAGATCCATGTCAAGACCAGCCTTCAGTGCAAGAGATGCACCCTCAAGATTACTCTCCGCCATACCATTTTGTGCGATGAGGTCCACTGACAACAGGTCGCTATAAGTAAATCCCTTAAAACCCCATTCACCACGCAGTATGTCGGTGAGAAGATGCTTGTTGGCAGTACATGGCACGCCGTCGATGCTATTATAGGATGTCATGACCGTGCCAGCGCCTGCCTTTACTGCTTTTTCAAATGGCAGAAGCAACTGTGAGCGCAGAAGGCGTTCGCCTGCATATACAGGACCACCATTATGTCCAGACTCTGGCACTCCGTAGGCAGCAAGATGCTTGAGTGTGCAGATGACATGTTGCTTGTCAGAAGCATCGTCGCCCTGCATACCTTTCACCACTGCTACGCCAAGTACGGATGTCAACCAAGGGTCTTCGCCGAAAGTCTCCTCCATGCGTGACCAGCGCGGTTCGCGTGCTATGTCGAGCACAGGGCCATAACCGATGTTTGTACCTTGCGCACCAGCCTCCTTGCCAATGGCAGTGCCCATGCGTTGCATAAGGTCAGCATTCCATGTGGAAGCAGCGCAGAGAGATGTTGGAAACACCGTCGTGCCTATCGCCATATGACCGTGAGGACATTCTTCAGCGAAAAGGATAGGGATGCCGAGGCGAGTTTCCTCCACGGCATAACGTTGCAAGGCGTTGAGAGCCTTGGCAGCCAGTTCGGGATATAGACCAGTCTCGAGAGTCTTCTGTGTCCAAGGGTCTGCACGCAGCACAGCCCAAAACGAACCGATAGGAGCATCCTTCATCTTCTGTTTGAAGAGTTCTGATGGTTCCACATTGTAGTTTCCCTTCTTAGTGTACATCTCCCATCCGAGAGGACAACACAGTTGTGCCACCTTCTCCTCAGTGGTCATGCGTCCGATCAAGTCAGCCACGCGCTCCTCCACAGGACGCGAAGCCTGTTTGTAAATGGCTTTTTGGGCAAAGGTTGTCAGTGGCATGCAAATGACCATGCCTATTGCCATATATTTGATGGTCGTCTTCATATTTAAGTTATATATTTCAAAAATAAACAAGATTGAGGATTGGTACGGCGAGGTCGCCGTACCTCCTATTAAATGTGCCGTACCTCCTATCTGTTACTTGGATAAATATTTCTTTCCGCGAGAAATCTTTATGCCCTTGTATTGACCCGACACTTGCTGTCCTGACATGTTGTAGATGGCGTCAGAGTGACGAGAGTCAGTAATAAGTGTAGATATGCCGTCGGCAACGACCTCCTTCACCGTGATGTTGTCGAGGAAAGCACGCTTGGAAGTAGTCGCTATAGTGAGAGTAGGGTTGGCGCTCACATCAGTCAATGTCAGTTTGATATGCTCAAAGTCACTGCTCATCGTGGCGGTATATTTCACTATCTGAGTTTCAGCTCCAGTAAGGCTTACAGAGATGTTGCCTTCTACCTTACTCCATCCCTTGACATCGAATTCCACCTCAAGTGTGCCGCCATCAGTCACGAGTGTGCGTGATGTGAGCGAACCTGTTTTGCTGCCACCACCCAATTTCACAGTATTGCCTGCAGGGTATGCCTCTGTGACAGTTGGGAAATTGTCATTTCCTGTCCATCGTTGGCTTCCTGCTCCAGTGGTCGATGTATTGTTTCCAGCGGACAGTTCGTCAAAAGCCTCATAGAGCAGATAATCTTTACCAAAATCTTTACCACTATAGTAAGCTTCTATGGTGTCGCTATTGAGAAATCCGTCCAATGTGCAGTAAGCCTCGATGAGAGAGTTGCCACTAATGGTGTATTGCTTTGCTGCATTGATAGCGTATTCACTGCTCGTGCTTTGATTGTAAACCATGGTATAGTCAGTCTTCTTCCATTCACCGCCATTGATGCGGGTGTAGAGAGTGGACTTTGATGTGCCACCTTTGACAGTCACGATAGAGTTTTCTGTCACCTCTTTGGGATTGTCAGCAGTGCCATAGTCTATTGAGAATGATGGTATGATAGTTTGGAAATCAGTGCTTGTACCCTCGTTGGCCTTATGCTCAGAGAATACAAACGAGTCATCGCTCTTGCTACCCCATATGTAGTCGATGAGTGATGGATAGTCTATGAATGGATTTCTATTGCCCTGCTGCTTATAGATATCCTCATTGCGCTGTATCTCGGCGTCGTCTACAGGGTCTTCAGCATTCCACTGCAGTAGCATTGGGATAATCCATGACTGCAGAGTCAGTTCGGTGTCATTGGTCATAGCCTTAGCGCTATTGGCATCCCACTCAAGGTCAGGATAGCAAGTAGCCACATAGAAATATATACGAGCAAAGTCACCCTTGTAGTCATCCTTCGGCTCAAATACCGTGCCAGTGTATCCACTTACGCCCGAATTACCCACCTTGGTGACACCATTGTCAAATGTGGCAGTACCTGACACCACTCCGAGTGGGTAGTTGCTCTTGGCACCATTCGCCTTCTGCTCAGAAGGTATGACATTAAATATGTCGCATCCTGGTCCCATGGCAGTGCTACCTCCCCACCATGATTTCGGCACGGTGTGCTCCTTGTTGAGTCCAGACGTGTTAGAAAAATATGTCACTACGTCAGAATACATGTCCAACACTTGGTTGGGGCTGCCTATAATATAATATGTGTAGGGATAGTATTCCCAAAGGCTATTATAACTAAATGTGGTGTGATCCTTGATGATGTCGCAAAGGGCTTTCTTTAGATCTACATACTTCTTGCTGTCTGCTGATGAGTAGTAACCTTCTGGTACGCCTGCAAGTGCAGATGAGCATACGCAGAATAGAAACATGAGTAGGGATAATGCGTTCTTTTTCATTGTCTATGTTTTAGTAGTATGTCCTTTACTCAAAACGTATTGTCTTGGCAGGACTAATGTGAGAAATTAGATAACTTGGGATGATCAGCACGAGGATGCTGATGGCCAGTGTGACGATGTTGACTGCGACAAAGAGTGGTATGTTGATCTCCACTGGCACCGTGTTGACATAGTATGTCTGTGGGTCGAGTTTCACTATGCCGAAATACTTCTGCAAGAGCATCAGCGCCATAGCCACGATGTCGCCAATGAGCAGTCCCTTGACGGTGATAAATATGCCAAACCACAGGAATGTGCGACGTATCATGGAGTTTCTTGCTCCGAGCGCCTTGAGTGTGCCTATCATGCCAGTGCGCTCCAGGATGATGATGAGCAGTCCTGACACGATGGTCACCGAAGCTACGAGAGTCATCAGTGCGAGGATAACCCACACATTGAGGTCAAGCAAGTCGAGCCATGCGAATATCTGTGGATTGAGTTCCTTCACAGTCTTTGACGAATAGGTGCTGCCATAGGAGTCCAGCGTGTGATCCACATGACTTGCCACCACATCCTCTATCTCGTCAAGTCGATTGAAATCTTCCGTCACCAGTTCGGCTCCTAATGCTTGGTCCGCTTCCCAACCATTGAGTTTTACGGATGTGTAAAGGTCTACAAAACAAGTGATGTCATCAAATTGTGACAGGTTGGTTTCATATATGCCACATATCTTAAATCGTCGCGTGCGTGCTCCACTGTCATTGATGAAATAGGCGAAGATGCGGTCGCCACATTTCAGATGGAGCTTGTTGGCTATAGACCGTGATATGAGGATGTTATTGGAATTCTTACTGTCAGAAAACTTTGGTATGAATCCCTCTTTGAGGTTGTCATGTATAAACGTAGAGTCCCACTCCTGTGCCACACCCTTGAGCACCACTCCGAGGAAGTCGCCTTCGGTCTTGAGTATGCCCTGGGTCATGGAGAAGCGTTCGCTATGCTTGATGCCCGGTATGTCATTAAGCACCTTGAGCATTGAGTCATTGACCACTGTCGGATAAGTCTCCGATGTCTGCAGTGTCATGAAGTTGGACACCTGGATATGTCCTCCAAATCCTGCCACCTTGTCCCTGATGGTGTGCTTAAATCCAAACACCACGCTGATGGATATGAGCATCACGGCTATGCCGACAGCCACGCCCAGTGTGGCTATCCTTATGGCTGGTTGGGAGACCTTCTGCTTGTCGTCTCCCGTGCCATATATCTTACGTGAAAGATAGAGAGGCAGATTCATCATCCGTCATCAGTCTACACGTCCCGGATATGCTTCCAGTGCCTTCTGGAGCACTATCAGCGCCTTTTCCAAGTCTTCCTTCTTTAGCACGTAGGCTATTCTCACCTGATTGATGCCTGCTCCCGGTGTGGTGTAAAATCCTGATGCAGGAGCCATCATGACGGTTGCGCCTTCGTATTCGAAGTGTTCAAGACACCAGCGACAGAATTTCTCACTGTCATCGACAGGCAACTTTGCCACCGTGTAGAATGCGCCCATAGGAATAGGGGAGTAGACGCCAGGGATGCGGTTGAGGCCGTCAATGAGGCATTTCCTACGTTCCACATATTCGTCATATACTTCCCTGTGATATTCTTCGCCAGCATCGAGTGAAGCCTCTGCCACTATCTGACCGATGAGCGGTGGTGATAGACGAGCCTGACAAAACTTCATCACGGCAGCGCGCACTCGTGCATTCTTTGTGATGAGGGCGCCGATGCGGATGCCACACTCAGAATATCTCTTTGATACAGAGTCAATCAGAATGACATTGTCCTCGATGCCTTCAAGATGGCAAGCAGAGATATATGGCGAACCGGTGTAGATATACTCACGATACACCTCATCGGAGAAGAGATAAAGGTCGTATTTCTTCACCAAGTCTCTGATCTGATTCATCTCGCGACGTGTGTAGAGGTAACCCGTAGGATTGTTAGGGTTGCATATCATTATGGCACGTGTCTTCTCGTTGATGAGTTCCTCAAATTTCTCCACCTTTGGTAACGAGAAACCCTCGTCTATCGTGGTGGCAATAGTGCGGATGACAGCGCCTGCCGATATGGCAAACGCCATGTAGTTGGCATATGCTGGTTCGGGCACGATAATCTCGTCACCTGGATTCAAGCAAGACATAAATGCAAACAGCACCGCCTCACTACCGCCACTGGTTATGATGATGTCGTCGGCAGTGACGTTGATATTGTATTTCTTATAGTAGTCCACCAACTTCTCCCTATAGGATTGATAACCCTGTGAAGGAGAATATTCCAGTATGGTACGGTCTATCTTCTTCAGAGCGTCAAGTCCCTGCTTAGGTGTCGGCAGGTCAGGTTGTCCGATGTTGAGATGATATACATGTACACCACGTTTCTTGGCTGCTACTGCCAATGGAGCCAACTTCCTTATAGGAGATTCGGGCATCTCGAGTCCACGAATAGATATCTCTGGCATATTTGTGTTTTGCTGTTGAGCGTTTTGATTTTTACTTGTTGTTGTGGCAGTTGCGTGCAGACTATGCCTGCCACCGTTCATGCCTTACTCAGCGCAAAGTTACAAATAAAATGCGAAAGTGTGGTTTTATTCAAATTAAAAATGCTACATTTGCACTATTATTTCAAACGGGAAACAACAAACTACATTATATTACATAATATGAGATCAAGAACAGCAAAATGGTATGAGACCAAGGTGAAATATGACCGATTGATGGAGAATGGACTGATGAAGACTGTGACTGAGGCGTATGTCGTGGATGCTCTCTCATTCTCTGAAACTGAGGAGCGCATCACCGGGGAGATGCAGACATATCTCAGCGGAGAGATGATTATCACAGATATCAAGCCTGCCAACTATAAAGAGATATTCTTCTCTGACATGGAGCAGGATGACAGATGGTATAAGTCAAAACTGCAGTTTATCACTCTCGACGAGAAGACGGAGAAGGAGAAGAAGCAGAATATCTATTACCTCGTGCAGGCAGGTTCGGTGCAGCGCGCAGTCAAGGCCATTGACGAGGTGATGGGTAAGTCTATGATAGACTATGTCATATCGTCAATCAGCGAGACTAATATCATGGATGTCTTTGAGCATGGTGTGAAAGCCAATGGCGAAGAGGTCAATGACAAACCAGAATACGAGGAACAGTAATCATATGAGGAGGTACGGCGCCCTCGCCGTACCATCTCAAGAAAGAAATAGATAAAGAGAAACTCTCCTTTGTGTGGTACGGCGAGGGCGCCGTACCTCCTAAAAGGATGACAAAATCTGAAACTTAAGTATCTTTTTATTTAAATGTTTGATGTAGAGGGAAATATACGTGAGGTGTTTGCTGAATTGCCTGCTGGCGTGAGACTCGTGGCAGTCAGCAAATATCATCCTAAGGAATATATAGAGGTGGCTTATGCCGCAGGTCAGCGTATTTTCGGCGAGAGCCATGTGCAAGAACTGCGTCAGAAGCAACCCTCCTTGCCCTCTGACATCAAATGGCATTTCATTGGTCATCTGCAGACCAACAAGGTGAAATATATCGCTCCGTATATCTCACTGATAGAGAGTGTTGACTCCGAAAGACTTATCAAGGAGATTAATCGTCAGGCGCAACTTCATGACCGCACCATTGACATCCTCTTGGAGCTTCATGTGGCACAGGAAGAGACCAAAAGTGGACTGACCATAGACGAGTGCTCTGCCCTTTTGGCTTCCGGCATCAAGGATCGTTATCCCAATGTCAGGATATGTGGTCTGATGACTATGGCGTCAAATACTGACGATGAGCATCAGATAGAGTCTGAATTTAAGGTGGCCAGCGACTTTTTTGACGTTGTCAAGTCACAATATTTCACTGATGACGCATATTTCTGTGAGCGTTCTTGGGGCATGAGTCATGACTATCACATTGCCATCCGTCAGCACGCCACGCTTATACGCATTGGCACCAAAATATTCGGTCCCCGAGTATATTAAATCTATCCTAATTTAGTATATTACAAGCGGACAAGTGTGATTTATAGTAGTTGCAGCGTCCTCGCTGCAACCAAGCAACCTTACTTTCTGAAAAGGGCAAAGCGAGGACGCTTTGCCTACTGAGAATACAATCTTTCAATATTACAATCTTTACATATTTCAATATTACATGGCGCTTCGCCTACTAAGAATAGCAATATTTACTCAGACTATTGTTTTGTCGTTGAACAGCAGGTGAACGACGAGCGCACAGCACCTGCCAGACAGTCGCACACCAGCTGCTATGCAGTCGCACACCAGCTGCTATGCAAGCGCACACCAGCTGGTGTGCGGTCATAGGA
>CAVABU010000015.1:19875-27060 GCA_963586965.1 Gemmiger formicilis | reverse complement strand
TTCTTTCCCTCTATGCGCACCATCGTACCTATTTCCGCTTGGGTGATAGGTGTGGTGAGTGCAGTGTCACCAATATTGTATACTGCCTTAATCTCAGGTGCACCAGTGTTGGCCACCTTATCGGCAGGAGTATAGCCGTCATTAAACTCCACTATGTTGTCACACGAGACAAACATCATCGGAAGCACGGCCACAGCGCATGTGGCTGCGATAGTCCTTAAGGAAAATATATTCTTGTTCATAGTCGTAGCAAATAAAAGTAATTAGTTCCAACCTGGATTGTTCTTATCTATATACTTATTGGTATTGATCTCCGATGCAGGTAGCGGATAGAGCAGACAACGCTGCTGGCGCACTTTGCTCACACCTGAGTCATCACTACCCTCAAGGGAATTCATGGCATCGAGATAGATACCCCAACGGATGAGATCCCAACGGCGATCGCCCTCGCAAGCAAACTCCTTGGCACGCTCCTCAAGGATGGCCGAACGGAGTTTTACTGTGGTGTCAAGAGCACCATTGCCCTCGAGTGTGGCCTCAGTGGCATTGCTTCTATGGCGCACCTCATTGAGATACTTCACAGCATTGGCAGCATTGCCGAGTTCTGCCTCTGCCTCTGCATAGATAAGGAGCACGTCTGCATAGCGAAGGAATGGCCAGCTGCAGTCAGCATCCTTGATGGCATCATTGGTGACGTCGTCATACTTTGTGGTAAATGCAAGGCACTGCGAATCCATAGAGTAATAATAACTTACACCGTCGGCATAGATACCTGTAGGATCACCCACATGGTCGCCATTGAGGTTATAGCCAGTAGCCATGATGGTGTATTCCTCATCCTTCGGATAATAGAATCCAGAGTTGGACTGTTCCTGTGTGTATGCACGCCAACGATGCTTCACACCCTTGACAATGCGCAGGTCATCATGATCAAAGAGGTCATACCAGTGACGGGTGCAACCTATCCAACCACCCTCTTGTATGAAGTCAGAACCAGCAGCAGTCTTGTATCCAGCATACTGTGTGTGGATGGCATTTTTATATGTGGCATCACCGCTCACACTACCCACAGAGAACATGAATTCGCTTGCTGTGGCATTGGCACGCTTCCATAGGTTATCATAGTCGAGGAGTTCATAGCTACCATATTCGCCGTCGATGACAGCCTTTGCCCACTTGGCTGCTTTAGCATAGAGCGCCTGTGCATCCATGTCTGCGTAGCCATCGACAGCTTGCTTCTGCAGTGTGATATTGCGCAGAGGAGCGTAGGTCTTGCTATCGCCACTGCCATCATAAGCCTTGCCCGAGCGGATGGTAATCTCTGTACCAGCAGGCATTGCTGCAGAAGCCTGTGTGGCATATACCTTAGCGAGAAGACCAGCAGCAGTGCCAGCAGAGGCATGACCTGCCTGCCAGTTGGAGTCGGTATTCTTATACATCATCGTGGCAGCACTCTCAAGGGTGGAGGTGATATATTCATACACCTTCTCTATAGACTGACGAGGCTGGCTGATATTCTCATACTTAGAGTCATTAGCCTGGATTGGTATTTCGCCATAAGCACGCACAAGGAGGAAATAGCACAAAGCCTTCTGGAAGCGCACCTCGCCGATGAAATTGTTCTTCTGAGCCTCAGTGAGATTGTTCATCTCATTGATGCGATTTTCTGCAAGGTTGGCACGCTTGATGAGTCCGTAGCATCCCTTCCATAGGGCATCAGTCACATCACTTTCGCCCTGGAAGTTGCCTGTACCAAACTTATTAAACATCCAGTCAGGTCCTGATATGTAGTCGGCATCTATCTCAAGCACACGAGGGAAATAGCCCCAGCAAAACATGTCATAGATCCACTTGCTGTATACACCTGTCACCCATGAGCTGGCAGCATCAACACTGTCGCCCACCTTATCCTCGGTAATCTGACCGTCGGGATTCTCCTCTATCCAACTGCTACAACCTGTGAGTGAGAATGTCGCCACGGCAGCAAGAGCGATAACGGATAATATATTCTTTTTCATAGTCGTTTACTTATTTAAAATACGATATTCAGTCCCAAAGCAAAGCTTCTCGAACTTGGATAGGAATAACTGTCTACACCTGGGCAAGCGGCATTGCTACCTCCTGCATTAACGTCCGGATCAAACCAACTGTAGTTGGTAATGGTGAAGAGATTGTTGGCTGTGAGCGTCACGCCTATCTTCTCTATGAACTTTACAGGACGGATGAAGTTATATCCCAGTGTGATGTATTTCATCTTGAGATAACTACCGTTCTCGATGAAGCGGTCACTCATGAGCCATGTGCGGGTGTAGCCGGCAGTAGCCTTAGGCCACTTTGCCACGCTGGCAGTCTCTGGTGTCCAGCGAGAGTTGTAGGCATCCACGGTGATGTTACCTATATTTGACATTTGTATGTCGGTCAAGTTATAGTTGAAGATATCATTACCCTGGCTACCCTGAAGCATGAAACTCAGAGTAAAGTTCTTCCATGACACATTTGACGTAAAGCCATAGGTAAAGTCAGGATTGGTATTGCCGATGATGGTGCGGTCTTTCTCTGTGATGTAGCCGTCACCATTGAGGTCGCGATATTTTATCTCACCCACATGTTTTAGTGCCTCAGCATCACTGAGGTTGGCATATTCCTTGAATGAGCGCACCTCGGCGATATTGTCAAAGAATCCATCCTCCACATATCCGTAGATAGTACCGATAGGACAACCATTGCGCTGCAAGAACATCTGGTCAGCACGACTCCAGAGTGCTGTGGCATACTGGTCACCATCGAGTCCGCCGATGCGATTGCGGTTCATAGCAAGGTTGGCAGAGATGTCCCACTTTACAGGAGTCTTTGTCAGGATGGCGTAGTTGAGGGTAAACTCAAGACCTTCATTGGTGACATTACCACTATTGATCATCATCTGTCCGAAGCCCGAACTTGAAGGGATGGTGACATTCTGCAACAGGTCGCGAGTCTTCTTGTAATAGTAGTCTACGGTAAACTGCAGACGATTGTCAAAGAAGCCGAAGTCTATACCAGCATTAAACTGTGCCGTAGTCTCCCACTTAAGGTCTGGATTGGTAGGTCCACGCCAGTCGATGAGCGACACGCCATTGCTGAGAGTGCCATTGTAAGGATAGTTGGCAGCATTAAGAAGCGACAATGTACGGTAAGCACCAATGCCCTGGTTACCAGTCTCACCATAACTTAGGCGGAACTTGAGGTTGCTAAATATATTAAGGTTTTTGATGAATGTCTCATCACTTGCACGCCATGCGAAAGCACCTGAGAGGAATGTAGCCCACTTATGTGCAGTGGCAAATGACGAACTACCATCAGTACGCACACTACCCGTGAACATATACTTACCACAAAGGGTATAGTTGATACGGGCGAGGAATGACTCCAGCGACTGCTGAGTCTTGCTGCTCGAGATGACAGGACGGTCGAGAGCCAGCGACATGTCGGCATCCTGTGTGAGGTCTGTCGGGAAGTTGGTGGCTGTCATTGACTCAGTCTCACCAATGCCACGCTCGAATGTCACACCTGCCACGGCATTGACTGCATGAGCGCCCCAAGTCTTGTCAAAGGTAAGGATGCTCTCGGCAGTGAGGCTCTTCCAAATATTGGAAGCCTTGCCACCCTTGCCATTGTAAGGTGACTTACCTTCCTGGGTGTGGCGATCATAATAGGTGCCACGGTGGCCGTCGTTGTAGCCAAGACCGAGGTTCTGACGGAACTTGAGCCAAGGAGTAAACTTAGCCTCGAGATATGAACTTGAAAACCATGATATCTGCTTCAATTCATCCTTTGCACCATGCACATAATTGTAAGGATTGGCTGCGAGCCAGTTGAGTTCATCAAGTTGCTCGGTGGATGTATGCACGCCATATGTCGATGGGAAGATGAGAGCCGAGCGTATGATACCAGTATTCTCCGAGTTTGTGCGCTGGAAATTGGTCACTGTATTGGTAAAGAAAGAACTTGTGCCAATCTCAAGATACTTATTGATGTGACGACCTATATTGAGCGACACGCCATAGCGATTGAAACCAGTGTTGCGGATGATACCGCCCTGGTCGGTATAGTTGCCAGAGAAACTGTACCAGCCCTGGTCACTACCACCGCTCACGCTCAGGCTATAATCCTGTTGCCAACCAGTGCGATAGATTTCATCCTGCCAGTCAGCACCAGCCACCTCGTCCACATTGCCGTAACTGTCTTGGCGAACACCAGGACTAAGGAAGTCTTCTGGTGACGGATTGTATTTACCCTGGCTATATACATAACCGCTGCCCACATATGGATACTCCCATGTGCCTGAGTATGGATCCTTGGTGGTGGATCCCTCATAGTAGCGGCTATTAGCAGCAGACTCATTCTGATAGAGAGCATAAGTATATGGATCCAGCACCTTCACGCGCTTGCCAATATTAGAGATGCTCCACTTAGAGTTGAATTCCACCTTCGGTTTGCCCTCACCCTTTTGTCCACGCTTAGTGGTGATGATGACCACACCGTTGGCACCACGCGAACCGTAGATAGCGGTGGCAGAAGCATCCTTGAGCACCTCTATCTTCTCGATGTCATTAGGATTGATCATCGACAGTGGAGATGTGGACTGATTGTTGCCATCATTGGCACCGCTCTTAGGCACGCCGTTAGGGTCAGTGCCATAAGGCACGCCGTCGACGATATACAAAGGTTGGGAGGAAGTGGTGAAAGAGTTGGCACCACGCACAGTGATGTTAACGCCAGCGCCTGGCGAACCGTCATTCTGTGTGATGTTAACACCAGCAATCTTACCTTGCAGGCCGTGGGCGACATCAGCAGCACCACCCTTCATGAGTTCATCATTCTTAATCTGGGTCATTGATCCCGTGAGGTCACGCTTCTTCATCGTGCCATAACCCACGACCACCACTTCGTCCATGGTCTCGGCATCCTCCTTAAGAATGACCTCCACGTATTCTTTGCCCTTCACATTAATCACCTGTGTCTTATATCCAATCATAGACACCTGAATCATACTCTTTCCTTTTGGCAAGGTGAAAGAGAAGTTGCCGTCAATATCGGTGACAGCACCTGTAGATGTGCCTGGCACTTGTACACTTGCGCCTATCATAGGCTCATTTGACAAACTGCCATCGAGCACCTTGCCCTTGATTGCTGTCTGCGCACTGACTGCAATGCACACCATCAGCAATAATGCCATTAATGATAATCTGTGTTTCATGTTGTTGTTTTTAGTTATTGTCATTCTACTTTCATAAGTTCTATTTTCTCAAGCACAAATCCGCGACCTGTGACGACGATGCCTCTCATCTTGGCCTTGTCGAGTGAAGCATCACTAAATGTCATCACCACGTCATTGCCGTCAAGAGTCTGCCACTGTGGTTCGCCTCCAGTCTCGATGTCACGCCAACTACCACGATTCTCACGGAAAGACATCTGTGGCTCTATGCCTGCCTCTGCGGGCAACAGTTTGTAGTGCAAGATAAGCACGTCATCAACTGTGCACTTCTGGAAAGGCGCTGCCGTAATACGCAGGTTACCGCTCCAGTCATTGGGGAATGTCTGCTCACCATGAAATAGTTCGCCGGGAGCCAACTGATATTCCTTTGGCGCATGCTGTGCAGTGGACGTGTCATCACTTCGCTCACCCACAAACGACACTATGGAGAGAGCATCCAGTTGATAATCCTTACCACCTATGCGCATAGCCACATTGTCGCCACCGCCAGCAAGTGACAGTTTGAGCAGCGGAGCGTCATCGTCTATATAATATATAAAGGTGTCGCCTCCGGCTGGTGCTCCGTCTACAGTCTGGTCAATGGGATTCCATGTGAAGTCCATAATCTTCACTGCCGAACCAGTCTTTGTCTTGCTGATATGCAGTTTCAAGGCATCGCCCACCTTCAGATTAGCGAGCACCTTGCCCTTTATCTCAGCAGAGCCACCCCAGTTGGCGTCCATCTTTGCCGATGGACCTTTCCATACGACGGTTTCCTTATAGTCGGAAGCCTTGGAGAGTGTGGCATATCGGATGCGATAGTCATGTCCACCTACAGCCACACCATGCTTTTGAAGTATGGGCAGTATGTCGGCGGTGACTGTCATGCGAAAAGCACTCTTCACACCAAAATATTTGTATTGCTCAGCCAAGGCCTGCCATCCGTCAGGATTCTGAAATGTGCCCTGTGCAGTGCGTGACGCATTGTCGGCATAGACGGTGAGGATGTCACCCACCTCAGCATCGGCAAAGAGACGAGGCTCGATGACTATCTTGTCCTTCCATCCCGCGCCGATGGTCTTCGGGCCTACAAGGATGATGCGCTCCGTAGCGGTGGCGCATATGGAGAAAAGCAATATAGCGACGGTCAAGAGCAATCCTCTTAAATATTTAAATCCTTTCATCATCTTTCAATCTTTAAATATTTAAATCTTTCCATCTTTCAACAGTTCTTTCATCTGATCGCGGTCTATCACTGTGCCAGAGTTGAAAGCATCCTGCCACCACTGTTTGTCGGCATAATGATGTGTATCAGAGTTGCCGTTATCATAGTCGTAGTCATACCATGGCATAAACCAACTCCAGCGTGATCCCTCATGCCATATATCGCTCCACGAAGACATCTTCACCTCGTCGCCATTGCCACACTCTGCGAGTGTTATCAGTTTTGTGGGATATTTTGTCTTCAGAGCATTAAATTCTTTCATCAGCGGATACTGCAAAGCATAGTATGAGTCGCGTCCTACCACATCCACCACGTCATCACCAGGATACCAGTCATCATCGCCTATCTGCGAATTCCACACCCATATGAGATTATTCAACTTATGGTAGTTGACAAGCCTGTCATAAAGGAATCGCCACAATTTCTTGTAGGCGTCAGCACCCTTTATGCCCCACCAAAACCAGGCCTTACCTCCATCATACTCATATGTGTTGCCCGAACCTTCGTGCAAAGGGCGCCACAAGACGGCGATGCCACGCTTCTGCATCTGCTTGAGATAGCCAGCCACCTGGTCGATGTCGCTTACCACGCGCTTATAGCCAGCCGACTGTGGATAATCTATGCACATGGGATCAAAAGATGTCTCTGAGGGTTGTGTGCCAGGAGTGCACGTATAGTCAGTGCCATTATTGGCAAGCACCTGCCAGTGCCACATACAACTGACTAC
>CAVABU010000015.1:14445-19643 GCA_963586965.1 Gemmiger formicilis | reverse complement strand
CGTGTCGCCTCGCTTGTGGCATTAGGATTGACGAGTGCATGCTTAGTCGCGTCAGGTAAGGGATCTGTCATAGCATTACCCTTGGCGCAGGACACGCAGGCCAATGCAGACACAAGCGCTAATGCCAATAATTTCCTTGATTTCATCGTTTTGGTTTTTAATTATTGTATTATAGCAATCAACGATTGCAAAGTTATCGCAATAATACAATACCGATTGACACAATCTTGACTACAAATGACACAATTATGCAAATAATCAGTTTGGCAAGTTTTTGTGCGCAACTTTACCTCGATATAAAAACGCAAGTATCTGCGTTGGCCAACGAAGATATCTTCTCTGGCTGGCGAAGCTATCTTCTCCGGCCGATGAAGCTATCTTCTCTGAAATGCCTAAATGATGACCTTGGTCTTGTAATATTTCTCACGAAACTCGGTAGGACTGCAACCTTTGTTCTTACGGAAGAGACGATTGAAATTGCTAAGTGTGTTAAAACCACAGGTATAGCATATCTCGCTGACGCTCTCCGTGGTGTCGACGAGTTTGCGTGCAGCCACACCCAAGCGTATGTCAACCATATATTCGCTCAAGGTCTTACTAGTGCGGAGTTTGAAAAATCGGCTAAATGAACTTGCAGACATACCAACGAGGTCAGCAAGGTCGGCAAGGCGTATATCTTCGGTGAAATGCTCGGCGATATACTCCTTGACTTTAAGCACTCGCCGACTGTCGCTGTCGACATTTACTTGGGCGAAGGATGAGGTGGAGAGTTCGCGTATGCCGTCGGAAAGGGAGAGCTCATAGAGGACGGTGAGAACTTCCATCACAGCATAAAACTTGTCATCCATCGTGGAAAGGCGACACAGATGCGGTTTTACTTTCTCTATGGCTTCATGCGAGAAAGCCACTCCACGGCGTGCCTTCTCAAACAGGTGCTTTATGGGCAGAAAAGGAGTGCGATTGAAGATACTGTCATCGCCCTCAAAGTCGAGATAAAACTGCACTGTGATCTCACGGATATCATCGCTATGGCAGTCGCCCTGCATCCACACATGTTCAAGGTCAGGGCTGGTGATAAGCACAAGTTCGAGGTCAGAGATGGTCTCTGTGCTGTCGCCGACAATACGCACCACCCCAGCACCATGCTCGACATAATTAAGTTCGAAGACCTCATGCTTGTGTATCGGGTAATCGAATTCTCGCTTATGCCGGTCAGCCACATACATGAAATCGTTTTCCATCAGTGGCGGCAGTTCCCTTAGTACCTTACCGTCCATATATAAAAATAATGTGTGTGCGTTGCAAATATATGAAATATTCTCGGCTATCGCAACACTTTTGGCAGAAAACGATTCTTCGTATAAATCTTTTATTCCTTGTTCGTGCAAATAAATGTAGTAATCCGCCTAATATTCGTGCAAAAAAATGTATCTTTACACCGGATATTCGTGCAAATAAATGTAACCATGGAAAGAAACGTCATCAAGCAACTCATCGAATGGAAGCAGAAGAAAAATCGCAAACCACTGATTCTTAATGGAGCAAGGCAAGTTGGCAAGACCTATATCCTGCAAGAATTTGGTAAGAGATGCTACGAAAAGGTGGCATACGTCAACTGCGACAAGAACGAGATGATAGAGAAGATATTCGCGCAAGACTACCACATCGAGCGAATAGTGCTTTCTCTATCTGCACTCCTCCATGTCAACATCGAACCGGAGAACACTCTCATTATCTTTGACGAGGTGCAGGAGAACCCCGTCGTACTCAACTCGCTGAAATATTTCTGCGAGGATGCTCCCCAGTATCATGTAGCGGTGGCAGGGTCACTCTTGGGCATATCGCTCCACGGTGGCACATCATTTCCTGTAGGCAAGGTGGATATGATCAAGATGTACCCGATGACGTTCGATGAATTTCTATTGGCCATGGGAGAAGAACCATTGGTCAAGTTGCTCGCCACAAAAGACTTTACGCTAATTGACTCACTATCATTGAGGTTTACCGACTATCTACGCCAATATTATTATGTAGGAGGGATGCCCGCTGCCGTCCGCGAATTTACAGAAAGCAAGAACCTCGAAGAGGTACGCAACATACAAAAACAAATTCTTTTCGACTATCAACGTGATTTCTCAAAGCATGCCCCCGCACAAGAAGTGCCACGCATCAACATGGTGTGGGACTCCATCCCATCTCAGTTGGCGAAGGAAAACAAGAAGTTTATCTTCGGAGCATTGAGGAAAGGAGCGAGGGCGACGGAGTTTGAGATTGCCATCCAGTGGCTCATTGATGCCGGGCTCATATATCAAATAAACCGTGTCACTGCCCCTGATATGCCACTTAAGTTTTATGCGGAAATGTCCGTGTTTAAACTCTTTATACTCGACATCGGACTGATGGGGGCGATGGTGGATGCTCCAGCCGAAAGCATCCTTGTGGCCGACACGCTGATGAAGGAATACAAGGGAGCCTTCACCGAACTGTTTGTTCTGACTCAACTCATGGCTCTCCAATACCCAGTCTATTACTTTAGTAGCAACGACTCCCGGGTAGAGATAGACTTGATTGTGCAACACGGCACCATTGTCACTCCGATAGAGGTGAAGGCTGAGGAAAATGTACACGCTAAATCGCTACGCACATTCATCTCAAAGCATCCAGCACTCAAGGGGTTGCGTCTCTCCATGAAACCATTCCAAGATCAGGATTGGATGGAGAATAGGCCCCTCTATGCAGTGGGGGCATGGCTATAAGCACTATTCTAACCTCGAATATCACTTTACCCTTGTCGCTCTGAGCGCAATTGCTCTGCTATATGCGACATGCGCTTGGTGGTGAGCGGATAGAAATAGACTATCACGATGGCTATGACTGACACTAAGGCGGGAGCAAAACTCATCAACATGCGCAGACAGTGGATGGCGGACTCTGGTTGTGTGGCTCCAGAGGAAAGCAGCGACGCATCAGTGATATAACCGAAACTACCAAGTAGGGTCAGCGTGGCCCATCCGCCGATGGCACTACCAAACTTCTGAGCCATGGACGAACTGGAGAAGATGAGACCTGTGGAGGCAGTGTGATAGCGATGCTCAGCATAGTCGCTGACATCTGCATACATACTCCAAATGAGTGGCGACATGATACCTGTCAGGATGCTAATGAAGACTTGCATGACAAGCATCACCCAATAGCCTGCGGGTGTGGCAGGAATGAAATAGAATGCCACGCTAAATACCACGAGCAGTGCATTGACCAAGATGAAGGAAGTCTTCTTTCCCAGGCGTCCTGCCACTGGTACGGTAGCCGCCACGCCAAGCATATTTGACACCTCACCTACTGACAAGAATAGTCCTGCATAGAAAGGTATCATCACGGCTCCAAATATGAGAACTGCATTGCTTCCAATGATGTCATTGAAATAATATGCCACTGTGGCTCCACGCACTGTGCAAAAGAGATTGAATGACAGGGCTGCCACGATGAGTATCCACCAAGGGCGGTTGTGCAAGAGTGCCTTGAAGTCACTGCCTACTGACACACTCGACGTGGTGTGGACATGCTCGCGTGTGAGGGAGAAACACAGCAAGAACAAGATGAGACAGCAGATGGCGATGACAAACATAGCCCAAAACCAACCTTCGGATGTCTGATAGCCTCCAAAGAGATTTGTCAATGGTTCCCAGAAGAACATGGCGATGAACGAACCAGCATAGGCGAAGAACATGCGGAAGGAGGAGAACACAGTCTTCTCACGACTGTCATCAGTCATCACGCCAAGCATAGCGCCATAAGGCACATTGATGCCCGTGTAGACAGTCATCATGAGCAAATATGTGGTGTATGCCCAAACGAGTTTCGCGGCATAATTGAAATCGGGAGTAGAAAAGAGCAATATGCCACACACTGAGAAGAATGGCGCCATCCATAATAGATATGGACGATATTTTCCCCATCGCGTCTTGGTGCGGTCAGCAATGATGCCCATCATCGGATCACTGACTGCATCCCATATGCGGGTCACGAGGAGTATTACTCCGGCATCGGTAAGCGAAAGACCGAAGATGTTGCTATAAAAGAATGGGAGATAATAGGAGAATACTTTCCAAAACATTGACGACGCCATGTCGCCAAAACCGTAGCCTACTTTCTCAGACAGTTTGTTTGCATTCATTTTTAGTTATCTTGTTTATGCGGTAATAACGATTGCAAAGTTATCACAATAGTATAACTCAGATTGACACAATCTTGACTACAAACGACACAATCATGCAAATTCACCTGTGACACCTACACAGAGGCTAATACTCCACATAGGGTTCGAGCAGTTGCAACTGGCGCTCATCAAATCCACTGACAAACTTCAGTTGGCTGACATCCTTTATACGGCCCTTGAGTTTACGGTAGTTTAATATTGACTTTGCTCGCTGATAACCGATGTAGGGATGCATCTGCAATTGCTTGAACGTGGCATTGTTGACATTTATCTTCTTCACACCTCCATCGGGAATAGTGAGATATTGCAGTGCGTCTTCGGGGAATCCTTTGATGTCAAGCAACTGTGATAGGTCTACAAATCCACCATAGCGATGGCGTAGGTCCACTATCTTTTTGGCATAATAAGCGCCGATGCCAGGCACTTTCTTCAGGGCGTTGGTGTCGGCAGTATTTATCTGGATACGCTCTCCTGCCTCTATCTTATGCGTGTGAGCAAGTGTGTCATGACTCACTTTCTCGCGCTCATAGGTGCGCGGCCCTACAAGTTGGGAGGCTGGCAGATAGTCGGCACTAATCTTTATATAAGGTCTTATTTGTTTGTAGAGCCCTGCCGTGATGCCATGCATACGGGCGAAGTCCTCGGGCGACTGAAAAGTACCTCCCTTGGATCTGTATTTATATATCGAGCGCACAGTCCAAGAGGGCAAGCCCAATCCCAACAGGGTGGTACTGTCGGCAGTGTTAGGATCAAAATAGACAAGCCTCGGTTGTGGCTTTTTGTATTCGGAATAATATGTCTCGCCTTCTTTTTCCTTTACGTCACTACTCTGAGTTAGTGGCGAGGTCTCAATCGCAGTCTTATGCTTGTCAACAATAATAAACAGTGCCACAAGACATACCACGGTCACAAGACACGCCACCACCACTCTCAGATCTGACTTCATCGTCGGCTACAACAATCCAAATTGGTTGAGGAAGAT
>CAVABU010000015.1:0-13758 GCA_963586965.1 Gemmiger formicilis | reverse complement strand
AGTGGCGGAAGTTATCTTGGAAAAGTCTGGTTTAAAGAGGAACGCAAGTCCCTTCTCTGAACCCGGAAGCAGAATGCTCGCCACAGAGAGCACTACGATGCAAATAAATAGCAGTGGCATCATAATTTTCGATCCGCGCTCTATACCGCCCTTCACTCCGGCGAGAATGACGCCAAGATTAATCAGCATGAATATTACCAGACAAACTATAGGACGCACAGGGTCAGAGACGAAGGTATTGAAATCAGAGGTAAACTGCTCTGGAGTGCGATTAGCGAAGCCATTGACTCCAGCACGAAGCAGATACTCCAGTGTCCATCCGGCTGCCACACCATAATAGCAGAGGATGAGCGTGCCTGAGAGCACTCCGAGAAGTCCTACATATCTCCAGTATTTAGATCCACCCATCTTGCCATAGGCGCTGGCTGTATTGCTCTGGGCATGACGACCGATGGCAAATTCGCTTATTATCAACGGCACACCGAAAAGTACTATACACAATACATAGACGAGCAGAAAGGCTGCTCCACCATTACGTCCCAACTCATAGGGGAAACGCCATACGTTACCCAATCCTACTGCCGAACCAGCCGCCACAAGCACGGCTGCCAGTTTGCTCCCGAAATTACCTCTTTCCTGCTCCATTATAATAACCCTAATTCATTCATGAATACCAATAATATGCACACAGGTGCAACGTATCTTATCAGCAGTCGGTAGACTGGCAACAATGGTTGCTGCACTGTACCGCCATTGGTCAACTCATCACTCAGCACCTTCTTGTCGACCACCCAGCCAGCAAAGATGCATATCAGCATGGCTCCTATTGGCATAAGAAACTTTGCCACGAGATAATCGAAGAAGTCAAATATAGTCATACCGAATATCGTCACATCTTTCCAGTCACCGAATGACAATGAGCATGCTGCGCCTAATACGAAACATACGATTGTCACGATACCGCTGGCAAGCGGACGGCTCATCTTAAACTTTCTGATAAATATGGCGGCTGCCATCTCAAGCATCGAGATAGATGACGTGAGGGCTGCAAGCACAAGCAAAATATAGAAGAACAGTGAGAATAGATATGACAACAGTGGAAGGCCTGCAAACACTTGATGAAAGACATTGGGAAGGGTGATAAACACCAATGATGGGCCAGCATCGGGTTCGAGTCCCGGTATGCTATAGACTGCAGGGAATATAATGAGTCCTGACATCAAAGCCACAAGCGTGTCTATACATCCCACGGACAAAGAGTCCTTCATCAGGTTGACATCTTTGCGGAAATAGCATCCATATGTGCACATGCAACATATGCCGACCGACAGGGAGAAGAATGTCTGACCCATGGCAGCAAGCACAGTAGCACCTGTCACCTTACTAAAGTCTGGACGGAAGAAGAATTCCAATCCTTTGGCTGCTCCAGGCAGTGTGAAGGAGCACACCACAAGAATGGCTATGCACACAAACAATATTGGCATCATCAGTTTGGAGGCTTTCTCTATACCTCGCTTCACTCCCAACGCCACGATGCCCCACGTCAATGCCAATATGATGCCGAGACACAATATTGGACGCACGGGATTGGATGTGAAATCCACGAAATCCTTAGAATATTCTGCGGGTGTCATCCCTGCGAGACTATTGGTAGCCGACTGTAGCACATATTCGAGTGTCCATCCTGCCACTACAGAGTAATAACTCAACACGAGAAGACCTGCCACCACTGGCAATAGTCCCATGAATGCCCAAGCCTTTTTGCCTCCGCTCATGGTGAGAAATGAATGTGCCACATTCTTTTGTCCATGTCTACCTATAGACAATTCGGCCACCATCACTGGCACACCGAAAATAATCATAAACAGTACATATATAAGAATGAAGGCGGCACCTCCATTTCTTCCTACCTCAGTAGGAAAACGCCATACATTGCCAAGACCTACAGCCGAACCGGCTACGGCAAAGATGGCTCCTGCTTTGGATGCAAAACTTGCGTTATTTGTGTTATTTGCGTTCATTGACGAAAATAGTATTAAATTGACTACAAAATTACAAATTATTATTTACTTTTGCACGTCAAAATACAGAAAAGAAAGAAAACGTAACATTCCTACAAACGCATATAATGATGAAAAGATACATAAAAGGCCAACCTTTGTCAATCATTATCGCTATCGCCATATGGACGGTATGCATGATTCCCATACCAGAGACACCACTTGACGAAGTTCCGATGATTGACAAATGGACTCATTTTGTGATGTATGGCACGCTGGTTTCTATCATTATGGGCGAATACGGGCGAAGAACAGAAACCATCAGATGGAAAAGGTTTCTCACGTGCGGATTTATCATGCCGGTGATAATGAGCGGCATGATAGAGTTGGCGCAGGCTTATCTGACCAATGGTGTGCGCTCGGGAGACTGGATGGATTTCCTTGCCAACACCATCGGTGCAGTGATAGGATGTATTATCGGTATTCCTCTGGCACTATTTCTTTCCAAGAGAAATAAGGGTGCTTAGCCATATAGGCATTGCGAAAATGCATATCGGATGTCACCTCGGGACCTATAAAGTCCGGTTTCTCATACTCGGCATCCACTGACTCCAGTTCCACTTCCGCCATCACGAGACCATCATTATCACCATGAAACTCATCCACCTCAAAGGTGTGTCTACCACTCTTCACGAGGTAGCGGTGCTTATCGACGATGGTTCCCGTACAGAGTTTTAGCAGTTGGGTGGCCTCTTCCATCAATATCTCTTTCTCAAACTCATAACGTGACAAACCGCCGTCTAAAGACTTGCTCTTGATGGTGAGGTATGCCTTGTCATCACGAGTGCGCACACGCACCGTGGCATTGTCTGCTGGTATGTAGCCCTGCTGTATATGGCTACAAGAGAAGGCGGCACTTTTATATGCGCCGCCTTTTCTTACGAGAAATTTACGTTCTATTTCCAGTCCGCTCATATCTCTGATTCTTTTTACATTAATCCAGATACACTTATCATGTATATGATGGCGAGAAGTATCAGTCCGCCTATGATGCCGAAGATGATTCTCTCTGCCTTTACCTTTTCTTTCTGCTCATGCAGTTCTCGCTGCACCTTTCTCTTGTCTGACATAATAATATTGATTTTTGGTTTAGTTATCATCATTAACAGGGAATTCCATCAGATAAGCCTTGATGAATCCGTCTATCTTGCCGTCCATCACACCATCGACATCTGTGGTCTGATAATTGGTGCGGTGATCTTTCACGCGACGATCATCAAATACATATGATCGTATCTGACTTCCCCACTCTATCTTCATCTTACCTGCCTCTATCTTCGCCTGTGCTTCGAGACGCTTCTTCATCGCACGGTCATAGAGTTGTGACTTAAGCAGTCGCATAGCATTCTCACGGTTTTGCTGTTGCTTACGAGACTCGGTATTGGCTATGAGGATTTCTTCTTCCTCACCTGTGTCAGGGTCGGTGTAGAGATAGCGCACACGCACACCTGTCTCCACCTTGTTGACATTCTGACCACCGGCACCACTGGAGCGGAATGTATCCCATGATATCTTTGATGGGTCTACATACACCTCAATTGTGTCATCGATGAGAGGCGACACAAATACGGATGCAAAAGAGGTCATACGCTTACCCTGTGCATTGTAAGGCGATACGCGCACCAGGCGGTGCACACCACTTTCAGACTTTAGGAAACCGTATGCATATTCGCCACCCTCTATCTGCATAGTGACAGACTTGATGCCAGCCTCATCACCTTCCTGCAGGTCGGATATGGTCACCTTGTAGCCACCTTTCTCTGCCCAGCGCATATACATACGCATGAGCATCTCAGCCCAATCCTGTGCCTCGGTGCCACCAGCGCCTGAGTTTATCTTCAGCACACAGTCCATAGGGTCTTCCTTCTGGCGGAGCATATTCTTCAGTTCGAGTGCTTCCACAGCCTCTACTGCTGTCTGATAGTCTGCATCCACCTCTTCCTCAGTCACCATGTCATCTTTATAGAAGTCGAAGGCGAGTTGGAGTTCGTCGGTAGCAAGGCGCACCTTATTGTATCCGGTAATCCATTTCTCGATGTCCTTCACCTTCTTCATCTGCTCTTGGGCACGTTTAGGGTCGTCCCAAAAGTCTGGAGCCTGCGTACGCAACTGCTCCTCCTCAAATTCTATTTTCTTCCTATCTATATCGAGATAGCGGTGCAGAGCCTCTGCTCTAGTCTGTATTTCTTTTAGTTGGTCTTGTGTTATCATCAGTCTTGATACATTGCGTCGATCACGTCCTTATATCTCTTTGCCACCACATTGCGCTTAATCTTCAGTGTGTTGGTCATCTCACCATTCTCCACAGAGAAATGATGAGGCAAGAGCGTGAAGCGTTTTATCTTTTCATAGTTGGCAAGGGTCTGTTGCAAGGTGTCGATGCGCTCCATGAGCATGGCATTGACCTTGGCATTGCGACAGAGTTCCTCACGATTAGCAAATGGCACTCCATTCTGTCGTGCCCATTGTTCCAAGAGGTCGTAGGCAGGAACGATAAGAGCCGACACAAACTTGCGCTCATCTGCTATGATGGTCACAGTCTCTATAAACTTATCCACCAATATCTTGGCCTCTATCATCTGAGGTGCGATATACTTACCATTGGATGTCTTAAAGAGGTCTTTTATACGCTCAGTGATATAGAGTTCTCCATTTTTCAGATAACCGACATCACCTGTGCGGAAATATCCATCGGGAGTAAATGCCACTGCATTGAGGTCAGGACGATTGTAATATCCCTTAGTGATGGTAGGGCCCTTGAGAAGAATCTCTCCTTCATCGCTTATCTTCACGCTAAGTCCAGGCAATGGACGTCCGATACTTCCTATGGTGTAAGGACCTTCCTTATGGTCATTGGATGCTGTGGCAAAAGACTCTGTAAGTCCGTAACCCACCATTATAAAGATACCGATGGAGTGTATGAATTCCTCCACCTTGGGCGACACTGCCGCTCCTGCCGTAGGGAAGAAATTAGGATTTACAAGTCCCATCTCCTTACGTATAAGGGAGAACACTGTATTATTGACAATCTTATAGTCCAATGCTAACGACAATGGTGGGCGCTTGCCGTGGCTAAGGTATTCCACATTGTATTTGTGTCCCACTCTCAGTGCGTGCTCAAATATCTTCTTCTTCACCGGACCAGCATTGTCTATCTGCGCTTGCACAGCAGCATACACCTTCTCCCAGAAACGTGGCACAGAGCACATACATGTTGGGTGTGTTTCCTTGATGGCTGTCTGCACCTCGCGTGGATTATTGAGCACTATCATCGTGCAACCAGCAGAGATACAGAGTATGGCCCAGCCCTTCTCGAAGATATGAGTAAAGGGTAGGAAATCGAGAATTCTATCATTCGGCGTCAGAGTGAGCACCTGATAATTGGCTTTCATAGCCGCACGTGCCTGTCCGTGAGTGAGCATCACTCCCTTGGAGTTGCCTGTCGTGCCACTGGTATAGAGTATACTCATCAGATCATCATCGGATGCGTTAGCATAAAGACGCTCTAATTCGGTCTGACGTGGAAGACCCTCACCAAACTTAATAAAGTCATCGAAATATACACTCACAGGGTCGTGAGTAGAGATGCGCACTTTCTTGCTATAGACGATTACCTTTTCAAGTGACGGGCATACAGAGAAGAGGTGGCGCGCCTTGTCATACTGTTCCTGTTCACCAGCGAAGATAAAGCGAATATGGGCATCATTGACCATAAACTGTATCTGCTCCTCGCTCGAATTGGCATAGAATGGCACCGTGCATGCACGGATACCCCACGCTCCGAAGTCTGTGTATATATATTGGAGGGAGTTTTGTGAAAAAATGCCTATCTTTTCCTGCACTCCTATCCCGAGGTTCAACATAGCATTTGACACCTTTTGTGTCTGCAGAGAAGCCTCCTTCCATGAAACGCTCTTCCATTCTTTCTCACCGAAGTCTTGATAGAGGAAGGCTTCACGGTCGCCGTATGTCTTCGCTTGCTCATTGAGCAGCACCGACAGATGACATCTTGCTTGCATAGGCATAATATTATTTGTTTTCGCAAAATTAATGTAAATAATACGAAATAGCAAATTATTAGCCTGTTATTTGGTCTGCCTCCGTGAGCAGTCTTACGTATTTATGGATGGCGTCGTCTATCTCGCTGACGCATATGTATTCGTCTGCAGAATGTGAACGGGAGGATTGTCCAGGACCTAACTTAAACGAGGGGAAACGCATTAGTGCCTGGTCACTTAGTGTGGGACTACCAAAAGGTGTCATACCCATATCAATGCATTTCTCTATGAAAGGATGGTGAATGTCGATACCTGAAGAACGGAGACGATAGGAACGTGCTTTCACATCACTATGACAATGACTTGACACGATGTCAAAGACTTCCTCATTGGTATATCGTTCATTTGTACGAACGTCTACCACTGCCGTACAAATATCTGGCACCACATTGTGCTGCGTGCCAGCATTCACCTGGGTGACTTGCATAAGGACGGGACCGAGAAGGTCGCTCACCTTATCAAACTTATAATTTCTTATCCACGACAAATCATCAAGAATGCCGTAGATAGCATTCACACCTTCACCACGTGCTGCATGACCGCTCTTGCCGTGTGCCGTAATGTCAAGTACCATGAGTCCCTTCTCGGCTATAGCGGGTTGCATACCTGTGGGTTCGCCTACGATGGCAATATCTATATGAGGCAACTCAGGCAACACCTGCGATATACCACCAGCGCCAGACACCTCTTCCTCACACGAGGCAAGATAGATAAAATTGTATTTTGCCTTTGACTTATCTGACGTCAAGATGCGGAAAACCTGCAATAGCGACACCAATCCGCCACCACAGTCATTGCTACCGAGACCATAGAGTCGATCTCCTTCCATGGTAGGTGCGAATGGTTCGCGTTGCCATGAGGCTACTGGCTTCACCGTGTCAATGTGCGCATTGAGCAATATGGTCTTACGTGAAGGGTCAAAGGGTTCAGACATCACGTATGTATTACATCCGCAAGTCTGAGGTTTCAGTCCATAACTTTCGAGAGTCTGCGCCATCATCTTGGCGCACTCGCTCTCATTGCGACTTATTGATGGTATGGCAATGAGTCGCTTGAGCAAGGCGACCGCATCTTGTGTGTAAGAATCAAAGTCTATCATCTACCGAGCCAACTTTCAGGATTGAGTTTTGCAGTTTCCTTGCGCAATTGGAATTGCAGTATATTGTCAGTACCCACAGTACCGAGAGCCTGACGAGCAGACACCTTCTGCCCCTTGGAAACACTTACCGAACGAAGATTACAATATACGGATATGTATCTACCATGGCGTACAAGTACGAGCCATGTGCCACCGATATTTGCCACTCCTGACACTTCACCGTCAAATATACTACGAGCCTGGCAACCCGCTGTGCCAAGGATATTGATACCCTTATTATCAAGAGTCACATTCTTCAGTCCTTCCACATTATACTGACCGAAATGACTCACTATGCGATATTGTCCAGTGACAGGTATGGGCAGGCGTCCCTTGTTGCTCTCAAAGTTGGATGACAACCTCTGGTCCACACTACTATACATTGCCACCTCGCTACTTTCACGTGCACGTGCCACTTCTTTCTTATTGCGCACCTCATCCACCTCAGCCTTGCGTTCGGCAGCCTCACGTGCAGCCTCAGCCTCACGAGCCAACTGTTCGGCACGCGCCTTCTCCTCACGCGAAGCTTTGGCAGCCTCTTCCTTAAGTCGACGTTCTTCGGCACGCGCCTGTTCGATACGCCTCTTGTTCTCACGCGCTATGGCTTCAGCCTCCGCTTTCTTGCGAGCCAGTTCTTCTGCCTTCTTCTTTGCTGCAGCCTCAGCAGTAGCCTTGCGTCGAGCCTCAGCCTGCTGGCGTGCCACCTCCTCTGCTATGAGTTTGTCAATCTTTGCATTGAGAGCAGCATCCTTCTTCTTCTGGTCATCGATGACCTTCTGTATGGTCTTCTGCTGATTTTGCAGGCTTGTCACCATCTTCTGCTGTTCTGCATGCTGGTCTTCGAGAGCCTGACGCTCCTTCACGCCCTTGTTTAGAAGCACATCCTTCTGGCTCTTAGCGCTCTGCAGTTGTCCCTGCTTCTCCTCCACCTGATGCTGCTTCACCTTGAGTATCTCACCTTGAGCACGCTGAAAGGAAGCATATTCCTTGACAAAGCGCATACGGCGATACATCTGTCCGAAATCACGGGCAGAGAAGATAAACATCAGTTTATCCTCAAAGGAATGATGACGTGTGAGGTATTGTAGCGAACGAGAATATTTCTGCTTGCGCTCTTCGAGTTGTCCCTGCAAGGTCTCCAGTTGCGACTGCAATAGACCTATATTATTATTAAGATGATTGATGTCACCCTCTATCGTCTCAATGGATTTCTTGCGGTCACTGATCTGAGTATTGAGCGCCATGAGTTCATTGAGGCGTTTCTTCACATCAGCCTTATTTGCCTTCAGCGCCTGTTCCTGTTTGCGTATGTTCTTTTGTATCTTCTCACGCTCATTCTTCAGACCCTGTATAGAGTTTGATGATAACGATGACTTTTTATTCGTAGAAGACTTGGAAGACTTCGCATTCTTCTTCACCTTTGTCGTGGCAGTCTTCTTATTTGCAGAGTTGCGCTTTGTTTGCGCTGACGCAGGTAGCGACACCACAAGCAATAGGGAGAGGATAAAGTAAAGGATATGCTTCATATCAGAACTTCATTATCCGTGAAAGTGCGTCTTCCGCATCCACCTGTTTGTATTTCGATGATAGAGAGGTCTCCTCATCCCAATTGGAAGATGTCTTCACCTCACTCATATCTATCTTGATTGTGCCCTCCTGCTTCTTGCCATCTACCATGGTCTGGAAACTGAATTCCTGTGTACGAGGAAACTTCTTTGACCCTACCTCAACGAAATTAGAGTAGAGCCATGACAGCATTGATGTGCCAGCAGAATAACTATTATAGGTTATCACAGCCGAGGTGATACTGTTTGTCGTGCGTGATGCGCTCCATTGATACTTCATCTTGCCACGCTCCAGCGTCAGTGGTATATAGGTGGCAGTATTATTCATGTCTGCCGTATATTCATGAGCGTCAGCGGTGGTGACGGAATTCTTTCCGGGTACTACCAACTGATTCCAAAACAGTTGCTGAAGTGAATAGAAACTTATACCATTGTCACGCAAGAAGTCAAGTTTATTGTAATCACCCTTGACATACTCCTTTGCCATGCGGTTTACCACGAGCACATTGTTGGGAGTAAACTCCAGGCGTCCTATCTCCGTGCCGAGAATAGGTACAAACAGTTGCAGTCTTATCACCTTGTCCTTGCGCATATGTAGAGAACCAGGCACAGTGATATCCTTGTCTGCAAGTTTTATTGTGATAGAGGCATTTCCCACAATATTTTCCGCCGTCACGGCATTGCCAATCACCTTCTCCACAAATGCTTCAGCAGGTGCCGATGCCTTTGAGGCAGTATCAGTAGTTCCTATCGTAGACTTCTGAGTAGCACACGATGCCATTAGCAATATGGCAAACAGTGCGCATATGATGTTATTTTTCATGTTGCTTTATCTTTTTCTCCAAACTGTTCTTGTCTTCAGCACCGGCATTGATGGCCTGTCGCCAGTATTCCACAGCCTTGCTCGTGTCACCACAGGCAGCATAGATGTCGCCAGCATGGTCATATAGTGTGCTATTGTTTTCTTCAGGATCCACGTTTTCTATCGTGCGGTCTATGAATGTGCGTGCTTCCGTGTAGCGCTCCTCACAATAGAGTATCCATGCGTAAGTGTCAAGAAACGTAGCGTTGTTGGGTTCTGCCGTGATGGCTTTCAGTCCCATTGCCTCTGCTTTCTTCAGGTCACCACCCTCCACACTTAGGAAGTAGGCATAGTTGTTAAGGCACGACACATTGTCGGGTTTCCACTGTAGGCAACTATCATAGGCAGCGTATGCCTCCTGCTTTTTGCCCACCTCGTGATAGAGGTCACCCATAAGGGCATAGAAATCGCTCACTATACCCTTATCACTTTTCTCATTGATACGACTCAGTCCTGTACGGAAAGCCTTCATGGCCTCCTCTTTGTCCTGTTTTTGGTAATATGCCATACCGAGGAAATAGCAGAAGGCCATCTCGTCAGGATTATATTCCAATGCAGGTTTACAAAGGCTGACAATGCCATCCCAGTCTTGCTCTTTCCACTTCATCTGCAGGAGTTGCAGACGCACTGCGGCACGGTCTGGGGCGATATCGAGCACATGATTGAAGGCTGCATACTGCATGTCAAGAGGCATATTCTCACGTGCTATGTAGTCGGCATTATATTCTGCTATATCAGCATTCTTTGGGTCTGCTTCCATCATGCGTGACAGGAGTTGTAGCACCTTTAGACTGTCACCATGCTCATTGTCAGATGCATTCACCACATTTTGTAGCATCGTCAACTTGGTGCGTGTGGCAGTATATCTATTGAGGAGTATCTTGTCACGATATATATTGGCGAGCGAATCCTCACCGCCCAGGCGATAGAAATCATATAGCGATGCTGCCACATACTCGTTATTAGGTTCGTCAGACTGAGCCTTGAGGAATATCTCCCTAGCCTCATCCTGGCGTCCATTCTGAAGTAGCCAGTTGCCCAGCATCACCTTATAGTTGATATCATTGGGATGCTCGTCAGCAAGAGACTTCAGTGATTCATATGCCGCCTGCTTATCGCCCTTCAATTGATACACCTGCATCTTGGTCAGCGCAGTCTGCTCAGACACACCGTCTATCTGCTCCATGCGGTCTATCGTCGACAGCATCTTGTCATAGTCTTTCCTTTGCTGATAGAGTTGCAATAGTATCTGTAGCACATCTGTCCGACTGCGATTATTATCAAAGAGATGCTCGTAAGCATCTATTGCCTTGCCATAGTTCTTAGTTTGGATATACCACTGGGCAAGTCGTTCATGATAGTAGTCATTTCTGGGGTTAAGAGTTACTGCCCGCTCAAGGCATACGCTTGCCATGGAGTCATTGTCTAAATCTGAATAATAGACTCCCATCTGATAATAGGCATCGGGAGAGAGCGAGTCGAGGTCGGCACAGTGACGAAACAGATCAAATGCTCCAGCATAGTCACCCTTGTTTTGTAGACGTAATGCTTCCAGGTAATAATAATTATATGTAGCATCTGGTTCGTGTAGCGCCAATGTCTCAGTCTGACGCGTAGAGCGCACACTGCCACATGACGACACTACAAGTATCGTCAACGCACACAACCACAGAAATGCCTTTCTACGTATCATTTCACTCCTGTATGACCATATCCGCCGTCACCACGCTCTGTGGCATCAAGCGTCTTCACCTCCACAAATACGCACTGCTCATGCTTAGCAAAGACGAGTTGTGCTATGCGCTCGCCGTCATTGATCACGAAGTCTTCATTGGAGAGGTTTACCAGCAGCACACCGAGTTCACCGCGATAGTCTGCGTCTATGGTACCAGGGGAGTTGAGCACGGTAATGCCATGTTTTAAGGCAAGTCCTGAGCGTGGACGCACTTGGCACTCATATCCTGCAGGGATGGCTATCCTAAGTCCTGTGGGGATAAGTTTGCGCTCCATAGGATGCAGCACTATAGGGGAATCGATGTTTGCACGTATGTCCATGCCGGCACTCTGCTCTGTGGCATACGCCGGCAATTGCTGGCGGCCGGTATTCACTATGTTTACCTTTATCATACTTATAGGTATATTATAGTGCAAAAGTACTACTTTTCAATTGAATATTGATGTGGCATATAATAATTTTAGTATTTTTGTGGCATGAAATGGCAAGAATTGATTTCCAACATTAGGCTTGGACAGGAAAGCCGACACAGCGAGCGTCATGATGACCGCTCGGAGTTTAAGCGTGACTACGACCGACTGATATTCTCGGCTCCCTTCCGCCGTCTACAGAATAAGACCCAGGTATTCCCACTGCCAGGCAGCATCTTCGTGCACAATCGTCTCACTCACTCTCTCGAGGTGGCATCGGTGGGAATGTCCTTGGGCAATGACTCTGCCAAGGCTATCATCAAGCGACGCCCCGAACTGGCAGGAAGTCTCTTTGAGGAGATAGGCACGATAGTCGCCACGGCTTGCCTCGCCCACGACATGGGCAACCCGCCATTCGGCCATTCTGGAGAGAAGGCCATGCAGACATTCTTCACAGAGGGCGAAGGCGCATATCTCAAGAAACGGTTATCGCCTGAGGTATGGTCAGACATCACGCATTTCGAAGGCAATGCCAATGCCTTCCGTCTACTAGCACATAGGTTTTGTGGCAGAAGGGAAGGCGGATTTGATATGACCTACACCACGTTGGCATCAATAGTGAAATACCCCTGTTCGTCAATGGCAGCAGGAGGCAAGGGAAAGTTTGGTTTCTTTGACGAGGAACGACCTATATATGAAAAGATTGCCTCCAAATTAGGACTAAAGAAACTCTCTGCCTATGGCGAACCACTACGCTACGCACGCCATCCGTTGGTATATCTCGTAGAGGCTGCCGATGACATCTGCTATGAGATAATGGACCTGGAGGATGCCTACAAACTGAAGATACTGAGTTTTGACGAGACTTCGAGTCTGATGCTAGGATTCTTCAGCGAGGAGGAGCGAGAGCATATCATGCAGCGCATAGCCAAAGAGTGCATCACTGACAAGAATGAGCAGATAAACTATTTCCGTGCTTGCTCTATAGGCAAATTGGTAAACCTATGCACTACCGCCTTCGTTGACCATGAGGAGGAAATTCTCGAAGGCACATTCACTGGTAGCCTCATCGACAACATCAACGAAGGTCCGCGCGAGGCTTACCGCAGATGCACAAAGGTGGCAAGGGGGAAAATATACAATAGCAAACCTGTGCTCGATATCGAACTGTCGGGTTATCGCATCATGGACACGCTAATGAATGTCATGACGGAGGCTGCCGTGCATCCCGACCGTTTCTACTCCCAGCAACTCATCAATCGTGTGTCAAATCAATATGACATCCACTCCGATAGTCTCGACACACGCATACTCGCCGTCATCGACTACATATCGGGCATGACCGACGTGTATGCACTCGACATATACCAGAAGATAAATGGTATATCACTACCGATTGTCTAATCAGGAACGACTCGCTTTGCCCTTTTAGGAGGTACGGCGCCCTCGCCGTACCACCTAAAAGGAGAGCTTCTATATAAAATATACGACTAAACCAATCCCGACAAGTCTATCTTATAGTTGGTTGGGAGAGGTTGCTCTTTCTGGATAAACATCGTCATATAGATGGGAAGATAGGCTATCTTTCCCACTTGCTTCACATTGTCGTTGCATAGCACGTAAGCCCTAGATATCTGATAGGTAGTGGAATTCATCACATTGGTCAAAGCCTTGTGGCGCTCATAGTCCTTGCCCGACTTAACCTCCAGCGGCAACACCACGCCATTTTGCTCTATCACGAAATCCAACTCTCCCTGTCGCTTGCTGTTGTAATAATAGAGCTGGAAGCCATGGGCGCACAATTCTTGCGCCACGGCATTCTCGTATACCGAGCCAAAGTTGATGGACGGTTCGTTGTCGAGTATCTTCAGTTGTATGCCATCGGCATAGAGACTTGCCAGGAGTCCGATGTCGCCCATGAACAACTTGA
>CAVABU010000014.1:0-27755 GCA_963586965.1 Gemmiger formicilis | reverse complement strand
GACCTATTGCCATCACCTCGCCCACGGACTTCATGGACGAACCGAGTTCCTTGTCTACGCCATGAAACTTTGACAAGTCCCAACGTGGTATCTTGCAGACCACATAGTCGAGCGCAGGTTCGAAGAATGCGCTGGTGGTCTTGGTGACAGAGTTCTTCAGTTCGAAGAGACCGTAACCCATACCGAGTTTTGCTGCTACGAAAGCCAAAGGATAACCCGTGGCCTTGGAAGCGAGAGCCGAACTGCGGCTCAGACGAGCGTTGACCTCGATGACGCGATAGTCTTCGCTCTGTGGGTCAAAGGCATACTGCACATTGCACTCTCCCACTATACCGATGTGGCGGATAATCTTTATCGACAGTGCACGGAGCTTGTGATACTCCGAGTTGGTGAGAGTCTGCGATGGAGCGATAACGATAGACTCGCCAGTGTGAATGCCGAGTGGGTCAAAGTTTTCCATATTGCAGACCGTGATGCAGTTGTCATAGCGGTCACGCACCACCTCATATTCTATTTCCTTCCATCCCTTGAGACTCTTCTCTACGAGCACCTGTGGAGAGAAAGAGAATGCTTTCTCAGCCAGTTTGTCGAGTTCCTGCTCATTGTCGCAGAATCCCGAACCGAGTCCACCGAGTGCATAAGCAGCACGGATGATGACAGGATAACCGAGTTCGGCAGCTGCACGGCGTGCCTGCTCGATGGTCTCGCAAGCCTCGCTCTTGATAGTCTTGACATCTATCTCATTGAGTTTCTCCACGAAGAGTTCGCGGTCCTCAGTATCGATGATGGCCTGCACGGGAGTACCGAGCACCTTCACGCCATACTTTTCGAGAATGCCAGACTTGTAGAGTTCTACACCGCAGTTGAGGGCGGTCTGACCACCGAAGGACAATAGTATTCCGTCAGGATGCTCCTTCTCGATAACGCGCTCCACGAAATATGGTTGCACGGGCAAGAAGTATATCTTGTCTGCCACACCTTCGGATGTCTGCACGGTGGCGATATTGGGGTTGATGAGCACCGTCTCGATGCCCTCTTCACGCAAAGCCTTCAATGCTTGCGAACCAGAATAGTCAAATTCGCCTGCCTCACCTATCTTCAATGCTCCAGAACCGAGGAGCAGCACTTTCTTTATTGATTCGTCTTTCATGCGGGTTTACTTAAGGAGATTAACAAACTTGTCAAAGAGGAACTCTGTGTCCACTGGACCTGAGCATGCTTCTGGGTGAAACTGTGCCGAGAACCATGGATTCTTCTTATGGCGGATACCTTCGTTGCTACCGTCATTCATATTGACGAAGAGTGGTTTCCAGTCAGCGCCGAGTGTGCTGCTATCCACGGCATAACCATGATTCTGCGATGTAATGAAGCACTTGTCGGTGCCTACCTCGCGCACAGGTTGATTGTGTGAGCGGTGGCCATACTTCAGTTTATATATTGTGGCACCTGCTGCCTTTGACAGCAACTGGTTGCCCATGCATATTCCCATGCAAGGACGCACCTTAGGGTTAGCAAGAAACTTGCGGATATTCTCCACTGCAGCCTCACACATGTCAGGGTCGCCAGGACCATTGGCAAGGAAGAGACCATCGAAGTCAAGAGCATTGAAATCATAATTCCATGGCACACGCACGACCTCTACTCCACGCTTGAGAAGACACCTTATTATATTAGCCTTCACACCGCAGTCCACGAGTACCACCTTAGGAGCCTTTCCCTCAACCTCCACAGTGGGCTGATAGGTGATGACCTCCTTGCATGACACCTGGTCTACGAAGTTTACTCCCTCATAGTCAGCCTCGGGGATATTGTCAGGATCATCGTCAAAGATAATCTTGCCCATCATCACGCCGTGCTCACGGAGCACCTTGGTCAACTGTCGTGTGTCTATGCCAGTGATGCCAGGCACATGTTCACGCTTGAGCCAGTCAGCAAGACTCTCCTTGGCATTCCAGTGGGAGTATTGCTCACTATAGTCAGAGACGATGATGGCAGAAGCATAGATCTTGTCACTCTCCATAAATGTAGGTATGCCATTGTTCTCGATGGAAAACTCTGGGACACCGTAATTGCCTACAAGGGGATAGGTCAAGGTCATCAACTGTCCTGCATAAGAGGGGTCTGTGAGGCTCTCGGGATAGCCCATCATGGCGGTATTAAACACCACTTCACCAGCAACAGGGGCATCATAGCCGAAACTCTTGCCTGCAAAGCGTGTACCGTCGCTAAGCACTAAGGTTACGTTCTTCATTTATATTATGTGGTTTCTATTCTTCCTTAATAAAATATTCCAATCACACTCTTCCTATGCCCGCTGCCTACAGTCAGCGACTGACGGCAACCTGCATTTACAAAAGGAGCCAAGGGGCAATGCCTCTCAGCTCTTTTCTTTATCGTAATATGTTGTAAAGCAATGATGCCACCGAAACCATGATACTCGTAAATGAGAACCACAACGTGGTGGATTGACCGATGTCAGAGTTTTTCGCCTTGGTCTTGTTAGGCGTGATATAGATGACATCATTTTGCTGCACATAATAGTATGGCGAATTGATGATATTGGCATCAGTGAGGTCAAGTCTATGTGCAGACTTCTGACCAGTGGCGTCCTCACGGATAAGGAGCACGTCCGTACGCGTACCATATATACTAAGGTCGCCAGCGTTAGCCAAAGCCTCCAGCACGCTCATCTTCTCTGAGTTGACACTCACCACTCTCGGCGAGTTTACTTCACCAAGCACAGTCACGCGATAGTTGGACATACGCACGGTCACGATAGGATGCTCGTCATCTGAAAAGTTTGGTGCTATCTTCTCAGCGATATAGTCTTGCAACTCCTGCTTGGTCATGCCCGCTACATGTATTCTGCCAAGCTTAGGGAAGTTGATCATTCCATCATTATCCACCAAATAGGTGATAAGCGTCTGCTGAGAAGACAGATTATTTGTCGTATTGTTAGTGACCTGCGACACAGCCAGATTGAATGCGGCAGCAGCAGAAGGGTCTGTCGAATTGACCGTGATGGTCAACTCATCCTTCGGCATGATGCGTGCAGTGTAAAGACCTTTAGAGGCAGCAAGACTAATGCTGTCAATGTTTTGAAAATAAGCAACTTCCTTTGCACTCTTACAACTGAATATCATCGTCAGAGAAACTACAGCAAAGAATAAGGCCAGCAATTTTTTCATATCAGATCACTTGTCATATGTTGTTCTTTGCAAAATTAAGGTTATTTTTCCGTACGTACAAATATTGCAAAGAATAATTAATCAGTACATGATATTTTTTGATTAGCATGAATGAGGATGTTACAAAAATGTGTAAATTTGTTTTATTGTTTCTTAAGGCATCACAATTTTAAACAATAAAAACATGAAACAGATTCTATTGGCCGTGGCAGTGCTGTTTTCTTCCACTATGTGGGCTGCTGACGGCATGGAGATTGCATCGGAGACGAATGCAAGCGAAAAACCGGATTACGGATTTAAGTTGTCTGACTACGCCAGCAAACCAAAGTTTGGCGCCTATGTAATTGGTACTTACAAATACACCTCGCAGGAGGGTGCTCATGACGGCGCTGGATTTAATGCCCGCCTTATCCGTGTCTATGTGGACGGAAGCATCCTCAATGACTTCAAGTATCGTGTGCAGGTGGAACTCAATGGCAGTCCACACGTGAAGGATTTCTATCTAGAATGGACGAAGTATACGGAGTTTAGGGTGAAGATAGGACAGTTTAAGCGCGCCTTCACATTTGAGAATCCTTACAACCCATGGGATGTGGGTGTGGGCGACTACTCGCAGGCCGTAAAGAAACTTGCGGGCTTCGGTGACCGATGTGGCGAGTCAAGTATGGGCGGACGCGACCAAGGTGTGCAGGTGCAAGGCGACCTCTTCCCTATCGGCAACGACAAACATCGACTCATACACTATCAGGCTGCGCTCTACAATGGCAACGGCATCAATAAGGCTGACAACAATGCCCGCAAGGATATCATCGGCACACTGCAGGTGCAACCTATCAAGGATCTCTACATCGGTGTGTTCGGATGGAAGGGTGACTGGAGCAACGGCACAGTGACAGTAAACCGCAATCGCTATGCTATCGGTGCAAAGTATGAGCACAACAACTGGTCTGCACGTACGGAATATATCCACTCAAGTGGCCACAAGGCTTCGGAATATGATGCCGTCACAAAAACATGGAGTGGCACAGGCGAGGCTGATGGTTTTTATGCCACAGTGGGTGTACCCGTAACGTCATGGTTTAAGGTTTTCGTCAAGTATGACCAGTATCGTGACCAAGCTACCGACGACACCAAGCACACCATCTACTCCATAGCCCCTAACTTCCGTCTGCACAAGAATCTCAACTTCCAGATACAGTATAATCTGCACAATGACAAGACTACTGCAGACAAGGACTATAGCGACATCTGGTTTGAGACTTACGTAAGATTCTAATATAGTAGTTGCAGCGTCCCCGCTGCAACCAACTTAATCATAGGAGGTACGGCGCCCTCGCCGTACCCAACAAGTAAGCAATACTAAAGTAGGAGGTACGGCGCCCTCGCCGTACCATCTTGAGTAGAAATCTGATATTGAGATAATCTTTCTTGAGATGGTACGGCGAGGGCGCCGTACCTCCTAAAGGGCAAAGCGGGGACGCTTCGCCTACTATAGATACTATAGCTTGCTTAGCGATGGTACGGCGAGGGCGCCGTACCTCCTAAAAGGGCAAAGCGAGGACGCTTCGCCTACTATAATGCATTCCATAGTAGTTGCAGCGTCCCCGCTGCAACCAAGCATAGGCGAGGACATCCTTCTTTACTATCTCTTACTTAAGAGGGTGCAGCGGGGACGCAGCACCTACTATGAAATGCTTTCTTTACATATTATAAATGTGGTAAAGGCAGGATAAAAGTTAGTTTCAAGTAGCTTGATACTACTTTCTCAAAGTTTGAGACAACTATCTCAAAGTTTGAGACAACTATCTCAAGGTTTGAGACAACTATCTCAAAGTTTGAGATAGCACTTTGTAGATAGCCTCATCATATTTACTACTTGGCCTAACATGAAAAGTATGTCACCCAAGAATAGATACTAAAAATGGCATGGAGCACCATGTAGCGCTTCATGCCATTATTATATATAGGTGGTAATTATAGTATCACCCAAATGTATTAGATAGACTTAAAGAAGTCGTTGCCCTTGTCATCCACGAGGATGAATGCTGGGAAGTTTTCTACGCGAATCTTCCAGATGGCCTCCATGCCGAGTTCAGGATACTCCACGCACTCGATGCTCTTGATATTTTGTGCTGAGAGGAAGGCAGCAGGACCACCGATAGAACCGAGGTAGAAGCCGCCATGCTTCTTGCAGGCATCGGTGACAACCTGTGTGCGGTTACCCTTGGCAATCATTATCAGCGAACCGCCATTATCCTGGAATTCGTCTGTGTATGGGTCCATACGATTAGCTGTGGTAGGTCCCATCGAACCGCAAGGCATTCCCTCTGGAGTCTTTGCTGGTCCTGCGTAGAGGATAGGATGATCCTTGAAGTACTGAGGCATGCCCTCACCTGCATCCAGACGAGCCTTGATCTTGGCATGAGCGATGTCGCGTGCCACGATGATGGTGCCAGTCAGGCTGACACGAGTAGACACTGGATACTTAGACAACTCCTTGCATACATCCTGTATAGGCTGGTCGAGGTCGATTGCCACTGCATTGCCCTCACCTGCTTTGCGCAGTTCTTCTGGGATAAGTTCGTATGGTTTGTCGTCCATCTTCTCAATCCAGATACCATCCTTATTAATCTTCGCCTTGATGTTGCGGTCAGCTGAACAAGACACACCGAGACCTATAGGGCAAGAAGCACCATGTCTTGGCAGACGTACCACACGCACGTCGTGAGCGAATGCCTTACCACCAAACTGTGCACCGAAACCGATGTTGCGAGCCTCCTCGAGGAGTTGCTTCTCCAACTCTACATCGCGGAATGCGCGACCAGTGGCATCACCTGTAGTAGGCAGAGAGTCATAATACTTGGTAGAAGCGAGCTTTACAGTGAGCAGGTTGCGCTCTGCTGATGTGCCTCCGATAACAAATGCGATGTGATAAGGAGGACAAGCTGCAGTGCCGAGGCTCTTCATCTTCTCTACGAGGAAAGGAACGAGAGTGCCAGGATTCTGGATACGAGCCTTTGTCTCCTGATAGAGGTAAGTCTTGTTGGCCGAGCCACCACCCTTGACAACGCAGAGGAAGCGATACTCCATGCCCTGTGTAGCCTCGATGTCAATCTGCGCAGGCAAGTTGCAACGAGTGTTCACCTCGTCATACATGTTGAGAGGTGCGTTTTGTGAATAGCGCAGGTTGTCGGTGGTGTAGGTATTGAAGACACCCTTTGACAAAGGTTCTTCATCCTCATAACCAGTCCACACCTGCTGACCCTTCTCGCCATGGATGATGGCAGTACCTGTGTCCTGGCAGAATGGCAGTTGACCCTTGCATGCCACCTCAGCATTGCGGAGCATGGTGAGAGCCACGTACTTGTCGTTCTCAGATGCTTCTGGATCGCTGAGGATGGATGCCACTTTCTCATTGTGCTCGCGACGAAGCATGAAGTTGACATCATGGAAAGCCTGTGTAGCCAGCAACTCGAGTGCCTCGGGTGCTACTTTCAGGATAGGTGTGCCCTCAAACTCGCTCACTGACACGCCTTCCTTGGAGATGAGGCGATACTCGGTGGTGTCTTCTCCCAACTGGAACATCGGAGCATACTTGAATTCTACAGTGCTCTTGGATGTAGTCTTTTCGTTAGAATTGCTCATGATTAAAATGTGCTTATGTTTTTTAGTTATATAAAATAATCAATATCCAAATATTTCCTCCAGACCTACGTGCTTCACAGGACCGATATTACGCAGTGACTGCATATCGAGTTCCTTCTCGTCACCGAGGATGTAATAGTGCAAGGGTTGTCTTGCCACATTGGTCTTCTCAAAGTTAACCACATCTTGCATAGTCAGTGACGGCAACTTGTCATACACTATCTTATTGATATCGAGAGGCACGCCAGACTTCTTCAGACTGAGGTAGGATGTTATCAGGTTGTATTTCGTTACCCTATTGGATGCCAATCGCTTCAGCAACGACTGCTTGGCTATATCCAGCGAGGCATCATTTTGTGGCAGGTTGTCGGTGATATCCTTAAACACATTGATACAGTCCATCATCTTGTCATTCTGTGAGATGATGTGCAGACGCATATATTCAGGGTCGCCAGCTTTGTCGGGCAAGATGTAGTAGGCAGTGGCATTATAGGCAAGGCCGCGTGTCTCACGCAACTCTTGGAATACCACTGTATTCATACCACCGCCGAAATACTCATTGAAGAGCGTCACGACAGGATCCTCATTGACATCATAATGCTTCTGCTTTTGGTTGAGCATGCGCATGTAGATATTCTTTGCTTCGTAAGGTGCGATGTACACCTCAGTGGTAGGCGTCGACACCCATTCATATGGTTTATTAGCAGGAGCATCTACGAGTTTCTTTGCCGATGCACGATTCTTCGCGAGGATATCAGACAGTTGCTTTGCAGAAGAAGGACCATAATAGAGCACCGTATGCTTGATATTCTTCAGATTGGCAAGCAGACCAGTAAACAGTGATGGGTCAGCGGTTTTCAGGTCAGCCTCGCTCATCATGTTAGTATAGTAGTTGCGCTTACCGTGAACGCCATATTCCCACAGGCGATAGAAGCATTCGCGCTGCGAGAGTTTGGCATCGTTTCTTGAGGTGATAATCTGCTTGACAAACTGGTCGTAGGTCTCCTTGTCAGGTTGCGCGCTATTAAGCATCTCATCAAGCAGAGCCAGTGCCTTAGGCATATTCTCATTGAGACCAGTGAGAGAGATTGTCATCTCATCATCTGACACATTTATATTATAGTCGCAAGCCAATTTGTAGAATTCCTTCTTTATCTCCTCTGCCGACTTATTCTTAGTGCCGAGCAGTCCGAGATAAGAGGCAGCGATGTTGTAACGATTGTCCGCCTGACGACCGAAGTCATACTTGAATGTAAGGGTAAACAGTGAGTTATCCTTATTCTGGACGTATATGACAGGCAACTTCTTGCTTGTCTGAGTGAAAGTCAGTTCCTTCGCGTAATCGACAAACTTTGGCTGTATTGGCGTTACCTCCTCTGCCGTCATCGCTTTGACGAAGTCGCTGGCATACTCGCGATTGGCAGGGATAGGCGTGATGGCAGGTTTTTCTATCTTCTTCACGGAAGTGTCTTCACCCTTACGCTTTTCCACATACACATATCCATCATTGAGATATTTAGATGCGAAAGCCATCAGGTCTGCCTTTGATATCTTCGCCATGCGGTCGAGAGCCTCCACCTGTTGCTTCCAGTCTTTACCATGAATAAAGGCGTAGGTCATGTCAGACACACGACTGCGATTGCTATCGAGTTGGCGTAGATAGTCCAGTTTCATATTGTTTACCACTGAGACTATCAGATCATTATCAAACTCGCCCTTCTTCAACTTATCAATCTCAGCGAGCAAGAGTTTCCTTGCATCCGCGAGCGACTGGCCTTCGTTAGGTGTGGCATAGAGTAGCAAGGCTGAATAGTCCTTCAGTTCAAGCAGTTCGGCTCCAGCTCCCTGCAGTGTCATCTTATGGTTGATGTCAAGATCGATAAGACCAGCATTGCCATTGGACAGAATATCCGACAACACCTTCAGAGTGTCATTCTGCAAGTCAGCAGCACCCTTGAAGCGCCAACCGAGCAGGATGTTCTCCTGTTCGAGTCCCATGACGTATGTTTCCTGTGGTGAGGTGAATGCTGGTTGTGGTGCAAACTTTCTGGAAGAAATATCCTTACCTGGTTTCCACGTACCGAAGTACTTATCTATCATGGATATTGTCCAGTCGGGATCAATGTCACCCGAGATGGCGATGGCTACATTGTTGGGCACGTAATACTTGTCATAGTATTTCTGTATCTCCACGAGTGAAGGATTCTTCAAGTGGTCCTGTGTACCGATGGTGGTCTGAGTGCCATAAGAGTGAGAGGGGAACATCTTTGCGAGGAATGCCTCGTAAGCCTTCTCGTTGTCCTTGGCAAGACTGATATTCTTCTCCTCATACACAGCTTCGAGTTCGGTATGGAATCCGCGGAGCACAAGATTCTGAAATCTATCTGCTTGCACCTTCGCCCAACGCTCCAACTCATTGGAAGGCACATTCTCCGTATAGCAAGTTATGTCGTTGCCAGTAAAGGCATTGGTGCCTTCACTACCGATGAGCGACATCAGTTTGTCATACTCATTAGGTATGTTATATCGCGCTGCAATCTGCGACACGGAGTCTATCTCATGATATTTTGCCTTGCGCGCTGCTGGATTAGTGATGGTGCGGTATTCCTCGTAAAGAGATGTTATCTTGTCGATGTATGGTTTTTCGGCAGAATAGTCGATAGTGCCAAACTGCTTCGAACCCTTAAACATGAGATGCTCAAGATAGTGCGCCAGACCAGTGCAATTTGCTGGGTCATTCTTTGAACCCGTGTTGACAGCGATGTGTGCTTCGGCACGCGGTTTCTCCTTGTTGACCGACAGGTAGACCTTCAGGCCATTGTCAAGAGTGTATATTCTGACACCCATTGGATCATTGTTGACCGAGGTGTACTTGTAATCCTTTGCGCTGACGCTGAGAAATAGCGATGCCAATAATATAAATAATGTGTATCTCTTCATCTCGTGTTAGATATTAGTTGGTCGGTGGTACTATTTGTCGTTGATGATAGGATAGAGGAAATCGTTGTATGGATACTTCTTCACATGCAGTTCACGCACCTTGCGATACATGGTGTCACGCAGTTCATCCACGTTACATTTCGTCTTGGCGGAGATAAAGATGCAGTTGTCATTGAGTTTTGCCATCCATGTACGTTTCAATTCTTCCAGTGGTATCTCGTTCTTCTTTACTGGCGTGAGGTCATCTGGTTCCTTTTCGGTCCAGTGATAGTTGTCTATCTTATTAAACACGATGATACACGGTTTGTCAGAGCAACCGAGTTCGCCGAGAGTTTGGTCTACCACCTTTATCTGTTCCTCGAAGTCTGGGTGAGATATGTCCACGATGTGGAATAGCAGGTCTGCCTCCCTTGTCTCGTCAAGTGTCGACTTGAATGAGTCCACGAGGTCAGTGGGCAACTTACGGATAAATCCCACCGTGTCGGCAAGCAAGAATGGAAGATTGTCGATGACTACCTTTCTCACCGTAGTGTCAAGGGTGGCAAAGAGTTTGTTTTCTGCAAACACCTCGCTCTTTGCCAGCATATTCATGATGGTGGATTTACCCACGTTTGTGTAGCCAACGAGTGCCACACGTATCATCCTACCACGGTTTTTTCTCTGTGTAGCCTTCTGCTTGTCGATGTCAGCGAGGCGCTCTTTGAGCAAGGACATACGACCAAGGATAATACGACGGTCCATCTCCAACTGTGTCTCACCAGGACCACGGAGACCTACCGAACCTTTTCCACCGCCCGAACCAGAACCACCGCCCTGGCGCTCAAGGTGTGTCCACAGACGTTGCAGACGTGGGAGCATATATCGATACTGCGCCAACTCCACCTGAGTCTTGGCTTCCGCCGTCTGAGCACGCATGGCGAAGATATCAAGTATGAGACTTGTGCGGTCGAGAATCTTCACCTGCAGTTCACCCTCTATGATGCGGAGTTGCTTTGGCGACAGTTCGTCATCAAAGATTACCATGCCGACCTCCTCATAAGGAGTGCCGTCAGGATGCACTTGCTCTTCTTCCGCCCTCTTGGCGCAGTCCTTCACATATTCCTTTATTTCCTCCAGTTTACCTTTTCCGACATATGTCGCAGAGTTAGGCGTGTTCACCTTTTGAGTGAAACGTTTCACGACCCTTGCTCCTGCAGTATCAGCAAGAAACTCCAGTTCGTCGAGGTATTCTGTGGTCTTGTTCTCATCCTGCTGTGGCGTTATCAGACCAACGAGCACGGCAGTCTCAGTCTTTACTTCAGATATTACGAATTCTTTCATTATTATAATAAGGAGATATGCAAAATTACAATGTTTTTGGCTAATGGCAAAGAAAAACAATCCATTTCGTCAACTTCCTAAGGTTTTGTTGGGAACTTTGGCAAAGTTTATATAAATTTGTAGACGAATAACTTAACTTAATATGAAAAGACTAACCCTAATGTTCGCTTCTTTGGCTTGTACGCTGATGCTCTCGGCACAGGTGACAGCCGATTACAACGTAGTACCGCAACCCCAATCTGTGTCTTTGACTGGCAAGACGGCATTCGTCTTGGACAAGAACACACGCATCGTCTATCCCGAAGGCAATGAGGAGATGGAGCGCAATGCACAGTTCCTCCGCGAGTATGTGGAGAAGAATACTGGCATCCGCCTGTGTCTCTCTACCAATTCTGCCAAACCACAGGCTAACTCTATCGTATTGGCACTCAACAACAAGGTCACTGGCGATGAGGCTTACACCATCAGTGTGGACAACAAGTATATCGTGGTGAATGGCCTCACATCAGCAGGCGTATTCTATGGTGTGCAGACTCTGAGAAAGTCTCTTCCTGTAGAGCAAGTATCAACAGTGACATTCCCTGCAGGCAAGGTGGCAGATGCTCCTCGCTTCTCTTATCGTGGTATGATGCTCGACTGTGGCCGTCACTTCTTCCCAGTGGAGTTTGTGAAAGAGTACATCGACCTCATTGCCATGCACAACATGAACAAGTTTCACTGGCATCTCACTGAAGACCAAGGATGGAGAATCGAAATAAAGAAATATCCCGAACTGACCTCTAAGGGTAGCGTACGCAAGCAGACTACTCTCGGCCACAACTCACAGATATATGATGGACAACCTTATGGAGGTTTCTACACACAGGAGCAGGCAAAGGAAATCGTGGAGTATGCACGTCAGCGCCACGTGACTGTAATCCCTGAAATAGATATGCCTGGACACCAGAAGGCTGCATTGGCTTGCTATCCAGAACTGGGTTGCACGGGTGGCCCTTACGAAGTAGGACAAAACTGGGGCGTATATCATGACATCCTCTGCCTCGGCAACGAGAAGGTGTATCAGTTCTGTGAGGATGTACTTGCTGAAATCATAGACATCTTCCCATCAGAAATCATACATATCGGTGGTGACGAGGCTCCAAAGATGCGCACCGCAAAGTGTCCTAAGTGTCAGGCTCTCATGGAGCGTGAAGGACTCACCACCAGCAATGTACAGGGATATTTCACTAATCGTATAGAGAAGTTTGTCAACTCTAAGGGTCGTCGTATCATGGGATGGGACGAAATCGCCGAAGGAAATATCAACCAGAGTGCTACCATCCACTGCTGGCGCGGTCTGGAGCACGGCATCAAGGCTGCTCAGGCAGGTCATGACGTGATAATGTCGCCTACAGCATTCTGCTATTTCGACTACTATCAGGCTGATCGCAAGAAGAGTGACGAACCAGAGGCTATCGGTGGATATCTGCCATTGGAGCGCGTCTATGAGATGGATGCCGTACCAAGTAGCATATCACCTGAGAATCGTAGCCATATCATCGGCGTACAGGCAAACCTTTGGACCGAATATATCCCATATCCTTCACAGGCTGAATACATGGTATTGCCACGTATGGCAGCTCTCGCTGAGGAACAGTGGTGTCAGAAGAAGGGTACATTTGAGGCATTCGTACCACGTCTGACAAGACTTGCAGACATCTACAAGGCATATGGCTATAGTTATGCACGCCACACATGGCCTGACACAATATGGCCAGAGGATCGTGGTTTCTAAACCATTTGAATGATGATTAAACACTAATCAAATACACCTTGAACGCATTGAAGTCTGACGAAAGTCAACGGAATGTCATAGAGGCACAGACAGGCGAACACCTCGTGCTGGCGCCTCCAGGGTGTGGCAAGACACATATCCTCACGGAGAGGATACGTGTGGCCCGTGAACGTGGGGTGGAGTATGGCGACATGCTCTGCCTCACGTTTACCAATAGGGCTGCCCGAGGCATGAGGGAAAGAATAAGGGCGAATATTGATGACAAGGAGGTCAACAATGTCTACGTGGGCAATGTACACCGCTTCTGTTCCAAATTTCTTTTCGAGTATGCCCTTGTGCCAGCCGAGACGAGCGTCATTGACGACGATGACACCATCAGTATCATAGCCCGCTATATGGGCGAGGATGAGACTGTCATTGCCTCTACCTTCAAACGAAGGAAAGAATGCTTTGATGCCGTGCATCTAGCAGCGATGATGCACCAGATAGAGCATCACCATCCCAAGGAATTGCGACTGCATCCTGAATGCTTTAGCAAGGATGACGTTGCCTCCATGCAACATATATGCAAAGTGCAAGGTAAACTTTTTACGCCGACTACGATGGCGGAGGTTTATCGTGACGCACGTGGCTATCGCGACATAGTGAAAGGCGAGGGATTTCTTACCGAATGGCAACCAGCACTCATGGCGATGCTGAGAAAGATGGAGGTAGCTGACTATTATGATAGGTATAAGAAGGAAAACCGCCTAATAGATTTTGAAGATCTTCTACTGTTGACTTACGATGCACTTTCAGATGAGACTCTTCCATCGCGCACTTCGTCAGACTATCCCTATAAGCAGTATTCTTGGTGCCAAGTGGATGAGGTGCAGGACCTGAATCCACTACAGATGAAGATTATCGACTTACTGATGGTTCCACCATCAGCCAACCGCAGTATGGTGTTTCTCGGTGATGAGCAGCAGGCGATATTCTCGTTTATGGGTGCAAAGATGAGCACCCTCGCACAACTCAAAGAGCGTTGTAAAGATAACGTACACCATCTCTCGGTCAACCATCGTTCACCAAAGTATCTTCTTGATGTATTCAATACCTACGCATCTGATGTGCTCAATATTGACAGTTCGTTTCTCCCAGACACTGATTTCTGTCCTACTGTCGTCGGAAACGAACTCTCAATAATGTGTAGCAGAACGCTTGAAGAGGAATATGGCGATGTGGCACAACAGACTCTAAGACTACAAGAACAAAATCCACAAGAGACTACTGCCGTCATCGTGGCATCAAATAGCGATGCCGACATCATCAGCAAACGAATGGACGAAATGGGACTGCGACATTTCAAGGTGAGTGGTACGGATATGTTCTCCCTGCCTGAGGTAAAACTCTTGCTTGCCCATCTATCTGTATTTGCCAACGAACATAATTTCATTGCTTGGGCCCGTCTACTGAAAGGTCTGCACGTGTATGAGCAAAATGCTTCGGCACGATCATTTGTACGACAACTGTTTGACCATGCCCTACTGCCCACCGATCTGATGCTTAGACCAGGTAGCAGTTATATCATGGACTTTGCACATGTGTTTGAGGAAAAGGAGATAGTGGTGTTTGACACTGAAACCACGGGGCTTGATGTGTGCGAGGACGACATACTCCAGATAGCAGCGGTAAAGATGAAAGGTGGTGAGGTGGTTGCTGGTTCGGAGTTTTCGGTGTATATCGAGACTGACCGACAAATACCGACAATGTTGGGCGATATCGTAAATCCTATAGTGGAGGAGCGCAAGCATCACGAACTCCTCTCGCATGAGGTGGCATTGTCGGAATTCATGGATTATGTGGGCGATGCCATATTGTTGGGTCACAATGCAGATTATGACTACAATATTCTTGATAATAATCTAAAACGCTATCTCCCCGAAATAAAACTCACTGAACGACATCCAGTATATTTCGATTCACTCAAACTTGCACGTTTGCTTGAACCGCAACTGCATCAATACAAACTGAAGTATCTGCTTGAGGTATTGTCACTGGAAGGTGTCAACAGCCACCTTGCCGACGCTGACGTTGCTGCCACGGTGAATGTGGTGAAGCATTGTTATAAACGTGCAAAGGAGGTCATCCCCAACCAATTAGAATTTCTATCTCAACGTAGCGTAAAGGACCGTGCCACTGACATGCGTCGCAAGATTCTACCTCTATATCGTGCCACCCTCAGTCGACTGCACAAGAGACAGAATAAAGACGATGAGGCGCTAATTGCCGTAGAATTGCGTAATTTCTATACTTATCTTGTGCGCGAGGCCATTATCCAACCAGTGAGAAACATTGAATATATATTTCGCTATATAGCCATTGAACTGGTGGATAAAGAGGTAGACCATGACCTCATGGCGCAAATCTCCGCGCATATACTCGAACTGTCTACACTAAAGGAGAGCGACCTCTGTACGACTGACATCATAGATGAGAGAGTGTTCGTATCAACCGTGCACAAGGCAAAAGGATTGGAGTTTGACAATGTCATAGTCTTTGATGTCAATGATGACCGCTATCCAGGATTTTTCTCCAAGGACAATGCTAACGCCATCGAAGAGGACGCCCGCAAACTGTATGTTGCCATCACACGCGCTCGTCACAGGATTATAGTCACCATGTCAGCTGAAAAGCGTGACCGCGGTTATCTGCCACGTACTCGTGACATTAGTCGGTTTATGACCTCAGTCCTGCCATATTTCAGACGCGAATATTCTCAGTCAACGCCCACAAGAGAACAAGGCAGTTGATTAGTTTCAGTATTTTCATAGGAGGTACGGCGCCCTCGCCGTACCACACGTAAGAAGAATTCGCTCTTTTTATTTCTTGAGATGGTACGGCGAGGTCGCCGTACCTCCTATGGGCTTCGCCATTCCTTGGTTGTAGCAAGGAAACTACAACTACTAAGTGTGCCAATATGGAGATTGTAAGGTCGAAATTACAAAAATTATAAAAAATATCTAACTACATATTATTATTACATAAAAAAGAGGTAATTTTGCAGTCGGTGTGGGGTACTGACTGCACCATGGTAATTACTATAGTATAAATAATTAAATAGGTTTTATGTATTTCACTTTGTTTATCACCGTCATCCTTACTGGTGTAGTATTGGTTGTCGGTGGCACATTGGTGGCAAAGATTCTTGGTCCACGTACATACAACAAAGTAAAAGGCGAGCCTTATGAGAGCGGTGTGCCAACACGCGGAAGTTCTTGGCTTCCAATGCACATCGGCTACTATTTGTTTGCTCTCCTTTTCCTTATGTTTGATGTCGAGACAGTGTTTCTCTATCCTTGGGCTGTAGTTGTTAAGACGTTTGGCCCAGCGGCACTCTTGACCATTGGATTCTTCATGCTTGTGTTGGTATTTGGCCTTGCATATGCTTGGCGGAAAGGAGCTTTGGAATGGAAATAAAGAAGCCGTCAATCAAGAGCATTCCCTATGATGAATTCAAGGACAATGCCACTCTGGAGAAGATTCTCAACGAACTGAATGAAGGAGGAGTAAATGTCGTCCTGGGCAATTTGGACAGCCTTATTGACTGGGGACGTTCAAACTCTCTTTGGTCACTGACCTTCGCTACATCTTGCTGCGGTATCGAGTTTATGGCAGTAGGTTGCGCGCGTTATGACTTCGCTCGTTTCGGTTTTGAGGTAACACGTAACTCACCCCGTCAGGCTGACCTGATAATGTGTGCCGGTACCATCACCCACAAGATGGCGCCTGCCATGAAGCGTCTCTATGATGAAATGGCAGAACCAAAGTATGTGGTGGCTGTTGGCGGTTGCGCTATATCCGGCGGTCCGTTCAAGTCAAGTTATCATGTAGTGCGAGGCATTTCCGAGATTATTCCGGTAGATGTCTACGTGCCAGGATGTCCTCCACGTCCGGAGGCTATCCTTTACGGCATGATGCAACTGCAGCGTAAAGTGAAGATAGAGAAATTCCTTGGTGGTGTCAACCATAAGGAAAAGTCACCTAACCCAATTGTCATCAAGGACATCCCAGCTAAGTTTATCGAGGAACTGAAAGCCCAGAAGGACAAGGCTGTGAAGTGTGCTAAGAAGGCATATGAGAATACATTCAAATAAGGAGGAATCGAAATGAAACTGAATAACATAGAATTTCCATTGAGCCAGTTTGCTGCAGAAATGGGCAAGCTCAAGGCTGAGAAACATTTCGATTATCTCGTTACCATCGTAGGTGAAGACTTCGGAGAGGAAGGTCTCGGATGTATCTACATCCTTGAGAATACCGACTCACATGAGCGCATCTCCGTGAAAGCCATCGCTGACAAGACTGACGGATATATCCCTTCAGTATGCCATATATGGCGTGCAGCAGAGTTGCTCGAGCGCGAGGTTTACGACTTTGTAGGCATCAAGTTTACTGGTCATCCCGATATGCGCCGCCTCTACTTGCGTCAGGACTTTAAGGGACATCCTCTTCGTAAGGATTTCGACATGAGTCCAGAGGCTAATACCTACACTCTCGAAGATGACAACGAACCAAATCTGACTCGTGAATATTATCTTGACGCTAACGGTCGTCTGCAGGAAAAGCAAAAGCCTCTGTTTGATGAAGATGAGTTCGTGGTCAACATTGGTCCTCAGCACCCTGCTACTCACGGTGTGCTCCGTCTGCAGACATCTCTCGACGGCGAGACCATCAAGAGCATTAAGCCACACCTCGGATACATCCACCGCGGTATAGAGAAGATTTCTGAGAGCTATACCTATCCTCAGACTCTTGCCTTCACAGACCGTATGGACTATTTGTCGGCTATGATGAATCGTCACGCTCTGTGTAGCGTCATCGAGGAGGCTATGGGCGTGGAGGTAAGCGACCGCATCAAGTACATCCGTACTATTATGGATGAACTTCAGCGTATCGACTCACATTTGCTCTACTATGGTTGCTGTGCACAGGACCTTGGTGCCCTGACAGCATTCCTCTATGGTATGCGCGATAGAGAGTATGTGCTCAACGTGATGGAGGAGACCACTGGTGGTCGTCTGATACAAAACTACAATCGTATAGGTGGTGTACAGGCAGACATCGATGTCAACTTCGTGCGTGACGTAAAGAAACTTTGTCAGTATCTGAAGACCAAGTGGAAGGAATATGAGGATGTATTCACAGGAAACGTCATCCTTAAGAACCGTTTCATGAATGTTGGTACACTTACTAAGGAAGATGTCATCGACTTCGGTTGTACTGGTGGTACAGGTCGTGGTGCTGGTTGGGCAAACGACGTGAGAAAGAATCATCCATATGCTATGTATGGTCAGGTAGAGTTTGACCAGGTACTGTTCAGCAAGGGCGATTCCTACGACCGTTATCTCGTACGTATGGAAGAGATGAAGCAGAGCGTGCGCATCATCGAGCAGCTCATCGACAACATTCCTGAGGGAGAATACTACATCAAGCAGAAGCCTATCATCAAGGTGCCTGAAGGACAGTGGTATTTCTCATGCGAGGGTTCACGTGGTGAAATCGGTGTATATCTTGACTCACGCGGTGACAAGAGTCCTTACCGACTCAAGTTCCGTCCTATGGGACTTCCTCTTGTGTCTGCACTTGACACGGCTTGCCGTGGCGAGAAGATTGCCGACCTCATTGCTGCCGGTGCATCTATGGACTATGTGATTCCAGATATCGACAGATAATATATACATTATTTATATTATATAGACGAATATGTTTGACTTTTCACAAATAACAAGTTGGTTTGACATGCTTCTCAGAGTGACGTGCTCGTTGCCTGATTGGCTTGCCATCCTCATTGAATGTGTACTCGTAGGAGTGGGACTGCTGCTGGCCTACACCGTTCTTGCAATCATCATGATCTTCATGGAACGTAAGGTGTGTGCTGCTTTCCAGTGTCGTCTTGGCCCTATGCGAGTTGGTCCATGGGGTACACTGCAGGTACTCTGCGACGTACTCAAGATGCTCGTGAAGGAAATCTTCTGGGTAGACAAAGCGGACAAGTTGCTCTATTGCATTGCTCCATTGCTCGTCATTGTCGGTTCGGTAGGTGCTTTCGGATTCCTCCCTTGGAATAATGGCGCACTTGCTCTCGACTTCAACTGTAGCATCTTTCTCTACACAGCAGTGTCAAGTATCGGTGTGCTCGGAGTATTCCTTGCTGGTTGGTCATCTAACAACAAGTACTCTGTAGTCAGCGCTATGCGTGGTGCCTTGCAGATGATTTCTTATGAGATCTCTCTTAGTCTTTGTCTTATTGCTGCATGCGTGCTCACCGGCTCGATGCAGATAAGCGAGATTATAAATGCCCAGAAAGAACCATTCGGATGGCTGCTCTTCCAGGGACATATACCAGCTATCATAGCTTTCGTGGTATTCCTCATCGCAGGCAATGCTGAGGCTAACCGTGGTCCTTTCGACCTTGCTGAGGCTGAGTCAGAGTTGACTGCAGGTTATCACGTAGAGTACTCAGGTCTTGCTTTCGGATACTACTATCTGGCAGAGTTCCTCAACCTGTTTATCGTTTCTGCCATCGCAGCCACTGTGTTCCTTGGCGGATGGATGCCACTCCACATTGGTATCGCGGCATTTGATAGCGTGATGGATTACATCCCAGGTATCGTATGGTTCCTTGCTAAGGCATTCCTCGTAGTATGGCTCCTCATGTGGGTGAAGTGGACATTCCCACGTCTGCGTGTAGACCAAATACTGAAACTCGAGTGGAAGTACCTCATGCCAGTGGCACTCTTCAATCTTGTGCTCATGACCGCTTGCGTTGCCTTTGGCATCACAGGTCACATGTTCACAGGCATTGCAGTGGCAGTCATCATCTGCTTGTTGGCAGTTGTCATCGTGAGCCGTGCAGTGAAGAAGGCTACTGAGGCAAAGAAGCAACAGAAGCTCGTAATAGACTAATCACCGCTTAAAACAATAATATTTAAAGAAATGGCAAAAGACAAATCATATTTCGGCGGTGCAATAGAGGGAATAAAGTCCTTGCTCACCGGTATGGATGTCACCATGGGAGAATATATCACTCCAAAGGTGACTGAGCAATATCCCGAAAACCGCAAGACACAGCATATTGCCGAGCGTCATCGCGCCACTTTGGTGATGCCTCATGACGAGAATGGCAAGAACAAGTGTGCCGCTTGTACCATGTGCGAGAAAGTTTGTCCTAATGGAACAATCAAGATTAAGTCCACTATGGTGACAACGGCAGATGGCAAGAAAAAGAAGTTGTTGCTAGACTATCAGTATGACCTTGGCGACTGCATGTTCTGCCAGTTGTGCGTGAATGCCTGCAACTTTGGCGCTATCAAGTTTGTCAGTGACTTCGAGCAGTCCGTCTTTGACCGCAACACACTCGTACAGCATCTTAACGTTGCTCCTACTGAAGAAGAAATGAAGCAGTATGAGGCAAATGCTAAGGTAGCTGCCGAGAAGGCTGCTGCCGAGAAGGTAGCTGCCGAGAAGGCAAAGAAGGAGGCTGAGGAAGCAGATAAGAAGACTGCAGAGAGCGAAGCAAAAGCTCCTGCGGCAGGAGATACAACTAAAGGAAAGGAATAAGATATGGCAAATATAATAACATTCGGCATTCTTGCCGTAATTATCATCTGTGCTGCAGTCATCAGCGTGTTCGCCAAGCGTATCATGCGTGCTGCCACAGCATTGCTCTTTGTCCTGTTCGGCATCTCTGGAATGTACTTCCTGCTTGACTACTCATTCCTCGGAGCCGTACAGCTCAGCATCTATGCAGGTGCTGTCACCATGATCTACATCTTTGCAATCATGCTTGTCAACAAGCGCACACTGCAAGGACTGAGAGAACAACTCAGCGGTTCGCGCGTAGCAGCTGGAGCAGTGGTGGCACTCATCGGATTCATTATGGTAGTGGGAATACTCCTCAAGAACAAGTTCCTCTATGCAGCGACACTCGTTCCTGACACTGAACTCAGCATGAACACCATCGGTAATGCACTTATGGGTGCAGGCAAATACCAGTATGTATTGCCATTCGAGTTCATCTCATTGTTCCTGCTCGCATGTATCATCGGCGGCCTGCTGATAGCCCGCGACAATAAAGAAAAGGAGGATTAAGCATGTCAATACCTGTAGAATTTTATTTCGTGCTCTCGGCACTGTTGTTTTTCATAGGTTTCTTCGGTTTCGTTACCCGTCGCGACCTCATTGCGATGCTGATTTCCGTGGAACTCGTGCTCAATGCCGTAGACCTGCAGTTTGCTGCTTTCAATCGTCTGCTCTTCCCATTGGGCAATGAGGGCATGTTTATGACCTTGTTCTCCATCGGTGTCAGCGCAGCAGAGTCAGCGGTAGCCATTGCTATCATCATCAATGTCTATCGTCGGTTCCGCAGTGACTCAGTGGATTCCATCAAGAACTTGAAGAACTAATCAACACTCACAATTAATATAAAACAGAAAAATGAATAATTTCAGCTATACAATCTGGATACTTCTTCTGCCGCTGCTTTCATTCCTTGTTGTGGGTTTGATTGACTATTTCAGAGGAAAGAAGGGTTGGCCGCACAAGGCAGCAGGACTTATCGGTACCTGCTCGCTCGGACTTGTCACTATTCTGAGTTATGTGACGGCATTCCAATATTTCTCAGCTGACCGTGTGAACGGAGCATTTGCTACGCTCGTGCCATACAACTTTGAATGGCTTCCACTCGGTCGTCTACATTTCGACATGGGTATCTTGCTTGATCCTATATCAGTGATGATGCTCGTCGTGATATCCACCGTGTCTTTAATGGTGCATATCTACTCATTCGGATATATGCATGGTGAAAAGGGATTTCAGCGTTACTACGCATTCCTCTCACTGTTTACATTCTCCATGCTCGGACTTGTTGTTGCTACCAACATCTTCCAGATGTACATGTTTTGGGAGTTGGTGGGTGTAAGTTCATATCTCCTCATCGGTTTCTACTACACTCTTCATGCTGCAGTACATGCATCCAAGAAGGCGTTTATCGTTACCCGATTTGCAGATATGTTCTTCCTCATCGGTATCCTCGTGTTTGGTTACTACACAGGTAGCTTCAACTTCTCATTTGCTGGACATATCGAGTATCTCAATGGCGTAGAGGCATTCACTACATGTGATGCAACACGTGCCGTTGCAGCAGGTGGCATGATTATTCCTACAGCACTCGTACTGATGTTTATCGGTGGTGCAGGTAAGTCAGCTATGTTCCCACTGCACATTTGGTTGCCAGATGCCATGGAGGGTCCTACACCAGTGTCAGCACTTATCCATGCTGCCACGATGGTCGTTGCTGGTGTATATCAGATTGCCAGAATGTTCCCATTGTGGATTGACTACGCTCCAAATCAGTTGTCGATAGTTGTTGTCGTAGGTGCTTTCACCGCATTCTATGCTGCTGCCGTTGCTTGTGCTCAGAGCGATATCAAGCGTGTGTTGGCATTCTCCACCATCTCGCAGATAGCATTCATGATGGTGGCACTTGGCGTCTGCACATCTCTCGAACTCAATCATGAGGCTCACGGTGCACTCGGATACATGGCATCCATGTTCCACCTGTTCACCCACGCTATGTTCAAGGCTTGCTTATTCCTTGGTGCTGGTTGTATCATTCACGCTGTTCACTCCAATGAAATGTCAGCCATGGGTGGTTTGAGAAAGTACATGCCTATCACACATGCCACATTCCTCATCAGTTGTCTTGCCATCGCAGGTATACCATTCTTCTCTGGATTTAGTTCTAAGGATGAGATTATCTCTGCTTGCTTTGCTTACTCTCCAGTAGTAGGTTGGTGGATGACAGCCGTTGCAGCCATGACAGCATTCTATATGTTCCGTCTCTACTACGGCATCTTCTGGGGTACAGAAAACAAGGAACTGCATGCAGCGCACACTCCTCATGAAGCTCCGCTGACCATGACATTCCCACTGATATTCCTCAGCGTTGTCACTGTAGGCGTTGGTATCTGGACCACACTTGCGGGTTTTGGTGTTATCAATCCTGAGATGAGCTTCGGTTCACTTGTTACCGCTTCAGGTCTGGAGTATGGCATACACTTCGACCCACAGATTGCCATCACATCTACAGTTATCGCCATTGCTTCTATCTGTCTCGCTACATACATATATAAGGGTGAGAAGCAGCCAGTGGCAGACAAGATGTATCGCACATTCCCACGTTTGCACAAATGGGCTTACCACCGTTTCTATATGGACGAGGTTTACCAGTTTGTGACACACAAAATACTGTTCCGTTGGGTTTCACGTCCAGTACAGTGGATTGACGAACACATCATCAACGGCCTTATCGACTTCACCGCTTGGGGTGCGAATGCTGCCGGCGAGAGCGCACGCTCTTGGCAGAACGGAGACGTACGCAACTATGCTGTATGGTTCCTCTCCGGTGCAGTAGGATTGACATTGCTATTGTTGTGCATTTAATTAGGGAGGAAACAAAAAGATGAGTATATTAACTTTATTCGTAGTAATTCCTGTTCTGATGTTGCTCGGTCTATGGGCTGCACGCAACGTCAATCAGGTTCGTGGCGTGATGGTAGTAGGTGCTACAGCACTTCTCGCATTATCCGCTTACCTTACAATAGATTTCATTCAGCAGCGTGCTGCCGGTGTTACCGACATGATGCTCTTCACAAACGGAAGTGGTCAGAGCTGGGGCGAAGATTGGTTCCCATCACTCCATATCAAGTATGCTGTGGGCGTTGACGGTATCTCTATGGTGATGTTGCTTCTTTCAAGTATCATCGTGTTCACTGGAACATTTGCTTCATGGAAACTGAAACCGCTGACCAAGGAGTTCTTCCTCTGGTTCACTCTGCTCTCAACTGGTGTATATGGCTTCTTTATCTCAGTCGACATGTTCACCATGTTCATGTTCTATGAGGTAGCCCTCATACCTATGTATCTGCTTATCGGATTCTGGGGATCAGGCAAGAAGGAGTATGCAGCCATGAAGTTGACCCTGATGCTTATGGGAGGATCGGCACTGATTATCGTAGGTCTTATCGGCATCTACTATTTCAGTGGTGCCACCACAATGAATATCCACGAGATAGCAGCCATGCACAACATTCCTACACACGTACAGTATGTGTTGTTCCCATTTGTGTTCATCGGATTTGGTGTGCTCGGTGCACTCTTCCCATTCCACACATGGTCACCTATCGGTCACGGATGTGCGCCTACATCAGTGTCAATGCTCCATGCAGGTGTGCTTATGAAGCTCGGTGGTTACGGATGTTTCCGCATCGCCATGTATTTGCTTCCTGAAGCAGCACATGATCTTGCTTGGATATTCCTTATCCTCACCACCATCTCAGTGGTTTATGGTGCCTTCTCTGCATGTGTACAGACTGACCTTAAGTTTATCAATGCTTACTCGTCAGTGTCACACTGTGGTCTTGTGCTCTTCGCACTGCTGATGATGACCCGCGTGTCATGCACAGGTGCTATCCTTCAGATGCTCTCTCACGGATTGATGACCGCACTATTCTTTGCACTCATCGGTATGATATATGGTCGTACTCATACACGTGACATACGCGAACTGGGTGGATTGATGAAGATTATGCCATTCCTCTCTGTAGGTTATGTGATAGCAGGTCTTGCCAACCTTGGTCTTCCAGGTTTCTCAGGATTCATAGCAGAGATGACCATCTTCGTGGGTTCATTTGAGAATGCTGACACCTTCCATCGTGCTTGCACCATCATCGCTTGTACCTCAATAGTAGTGACAGCTGTCTACATCCTCCGTACAGTGGGATTCATCCTCTTCGGCAAGGTCACCAACAGTCACTTCGAGACACTCACCGATGCTACATGGGACGAGAAGTTCGCTGTTTGCTGCCTCATCTTCTGTGTGGCTGCACTCGGATCTTGTCCATTCTGGGCAAGCAATGTCATCAGCGATGCAGTAGGTCCTATCCTTTCATCATTAAATGTTGTCGCACCGGTATAAATACTGATAGAAATGAATTACAGTCAATTTTTACACATGATGCCTGAAGCCACGCTGACGGCAATCTTGATAATTACATTCATCTGCGATTTCTGTTCCGCAGGCAAGGCAAACCGTCGCTGGTTTAATCCTCTTGTTTCAGTGCTGGTGCTTCTGCATATCGTTGCAAACATCATGCCAGTGAGCGAGATGACACTATTTGGCGGTATGTATCACACATATGCTGCGGCAGGTGTGATGAAGACCATCTTGGCAGTGGGCACACTCATCGTGCTCATCCAGAGTCGCACATGGTTGTCACGTCCTGACACTGAGCATAAGGAAGGTGAGTTCTATATGATTGTCATCTCCACACTCCTTGGTATGAACATGATGGTGTCTGCTGGACACTTCCTCCTGTTCTTCCTCGGTCTTGAAATGGCATCAGTACCAATGGCATGCCTCGTGGCATTCGACAAGTATCGCAATGACTCAGCAGAGGCTGCAGCTAAGTTTATCCTCACTGCCACATTCTCTAGTGGTGTGATGCTCTATGGCATAAGCCTCCTCTATGGAGCTGTGGGCACACTCTACTTTGCCGACATGGCAGAGAAAATCGCTTTGACTCCTCTGACTGTTATGGGACTGGTGTTCTTCTTCAGTGGTCTTGGTTTCAAGATTTCTCTTGTGCCATTCCACTTCTGGACAGCAGACACCTATCAGGGTGCACCTACCACAGTCACTGGTTATCTGTCAGTAGTGTCAAAGGGTGCAGCTGCATTTACTCTCGCAGTTATCCTCATGAAGGTATTCGGCAATCTGGTCGACGCTTGGCAACCACTGCTCTATGTGGTGATTATCGCATCCATCACACTTGCCAACATCATGGCTATCCGTCAGGATGAACTCAAGCGCTTCATGGCGTTCAGTTCTATCTCACAGGCTGGATATATCATGCTGGCAGTCATTGGCAACACCGATATGGGTATAGCAGCACTCACCTACTATGTACTCGTGTATGTAGCAGCCAACCTTGCCGTCTTCACCATCATCAGCATCGTGGAGCAGCGCAATGGTGGCAAGACTATGATAAGCGATTATGACGGTTTCTACACCACCAATCCACGTCTTGCCTTGCTCATGACCTTCTCATTGTTCTCACTGGCAGGTATCCCTCCATTTGCCGGCATGTTCTCGAAGTTCTTCGTGTTCATGGCTGCACTCAAGGCTGGATCTATAGCCGCTTACATCGTGGTGTTCATAGCATTGCTCAACACAGTGATAAGCCTCTACTACTATCTGCTCATCGTGAAGGCTATGTATATCAACAGTGCAGAGAAGGCTCTGCCTACATTCCGTAGTGATTGCAACACTCGTCTTGCGCTCTTCGTGTGCGTAGCCGGAGTATTGCTTTGCGGTGTGGCAAGTTTCTTCTGGGAGTGGATTAACGCTGCTCTCTAATCCGACAGATGTTGTTGGAGACAACATTTATATAAACACTATCATTGACCCTTTACACATTGCTATTCATCGTGGCGTGTGCAAAGGGTCAATTTGTAAATTATAAGAGATTATGAAAAGCCTATTTATCAAATTAGCAAAGTTGTCCTTACTTACCCCCCCCTTGCTTCTTATCCCCATGTTTGCACATGCAGACAATGAGGCATGGGTGGAATATCAAAAATCCACTAAGACCCTGACGTTCCGTTATGACGACAAGAAAGAATCGACGGATGCTACAGGCAAATATAGCATCCCGGCAAGTACACAGAATACCCCGATGTGGTCAAACCCCTACTCTGGAGTGGGCGACTCTGTGAAAACAGTAGTTTTTGACACGAGTTTTGCCAATGCGCGCCCTACCTGTTGCTATGCATGGTTTGTAAATATGGAAAATCTCACGACCATAGACGGTATAGAAAATCTCAATACTTCGCAGGTGAAAAGCATGGATGAAATGTTTGAAGGTTGCTCGTCACTCACATCCATTGACCTTAGCCACTTCGACACAGGCAATGTAGAGTCTATGTATAGAATGTTTTGCGAGTGTACTGCTTTGACATCCTTGAAACTGTCAAGCTTCAAAACAGATAGTGTAACAAATATGGGATTTATGTTTGCTGATTGCAGTAAACTGACAAGCATCACCCTTCCTGCTTTTGCCAATACCAAACTTACATCCACAGCATGTATGTTTTGGGGATGTTCATCCTTGCAGACCATAGATCTCTCGAAGTTTAAGACGCCTTCACTGAAAGAGATGTATGGTATGTTTACTAATTGCTCCAGCCTCACCTCTATCGATTTGAGTAGTTTTGACACATCTCATTGCACCAGCATGCCATATCTGTTTGCTGGATGTATAAAACTCATAGAAGCAAACCTTACATCATTTAATACTTCCTCAGTAACAAATACGACATGCATGTTTCTAAATTGCTCGTCATTAGAAAGCATATATGTAAATAGCAATTTTGAATTACAGAAAACCTGTAACGGCGACAACATGTTTGCTGGATGCTTGAAGCTTCCAGGATATGATGCTACCAATACGAATATTTCAAAAGCAAACTATTATAGCAAGGGCTACCTCACAATGATAGAATCTAATGCGGAGGCATGGGTAGCATATAATGACTATGAGCAATCACTCACCTTCCATTATGACACAAACAAGACTGGTATCGAGGATTACGATTGGTATGAGATTCTTGATGACGCTAACACTAATCCTGGCTGGCATAATTTGAAAGATAAAATAAAGAGTGTAGTAATTAAAAAGGAATTTGCCTATGCCCGTCCATTATGTTGCGCTCAGTGGTTTGAAGGTATGGATAATCTTTATTCCATAGAAGGTCTTGAATATCTCAATACATCTAAAGTAAGAGAC
>CAVABU010000013.1:22351-27875 GCA_963586965.1 Gemmiger formicilis | reverse complement strand
CGCCGACCCTCTGCTTGTAAGGCAGATGCTCTAAACCAGCTGAGCTAAACGCCCTTACTTCTTGTAAGCGGGTGCAAAGGTAAGGACTTTTCTTGATACTACAAAATATTTCCCAATCTTTTTTCAGAAAAAGTATCATATTAGGCTTTTCAGGCTACTTCGTAACGTGCCATCGTGCCACAAGAGTGCTCACCTTCTTACCATTTACAGTCGGGATGATATCCACATGACAAGCCTTCATATGGCGTCGTGGATATCGATAAGTGACGCTAACGGATGTGCGCTGACCCGGTGACAAAGTTACCTCAGCGGGCATCTTAAGCACAGTATTATTAGGATTACGAGTAAACTTCACCGTCATGGGGCGATCTGTATCGTTGGCCATCTTCAACTGAAACGAGTGCGTCTGTCCTGGTTTGAGATCAGGAAAACTCAGCACCTTGTAATTCATATAGAGTCCTTCGCCGTAGGCATAAGGATGATCTTCAGTCACTGGATGCTCATAAGGGATAACATTGCCTTTCACCCACAGGCGTGTGTAGGTACGTCCTCCACCAGTGATTACTGCCACCTCCTTACTAAACTTCCCAGGGCGACTCTGCGGATTGTAGGTCACGGTGACCTTGGCACTCTGTCCTGGTTGTATGGGTTTCTTGGTGTAGTCCACGGTGGTGCATCCACACCATGCCGACACATCACATATCACGACAGCACTCTGTCCTTCATTACGCAAGGTAAATGTATGGCTAACCTTGCCGTCACGCTCCTCTATTGTACCGAAATCATAGACCTTTCCATCGGGTACGAATGTGTTGAGAGGTGTCATCCCCTCTTGTGCCCATACGGAAATACATATCACTTGCGCTATCAGTATCCAGACTATTCTTTTCATAACGTATCACTCGATCTTTTACTATGACGGGGAATGCCCAATGCAAGCCATTCCCCGTCATTTAGTCATTTATTATATATTGTCATATCTTGTATTCATAGACAATCATCACTTGGTGTAGAGTCCCAATTCGGCAAGACTTGACACGCTGGAACTACCACTCGTAAACTTCAACTTCAGATAGTTCATCGGTACGGCGCCATAGAATGCCAAGTATTGGTAGCCACCAGACTTTGTCATCTCCGACTCATTGACGCTTGCCAGTTCGGTCCATGTAATGCCATCAGTACTGCTGGATACTACAACATTGGAGAAGTAATACTCCTCAGCCCACCATCCATACCAGTCCTTATAATAACGCGCCATGCGCATACCTGCCACATTGGTCTGCTTACCGAGATTAAACACGAGGGTCGTACCCTTGCCATCGTTTTCATCGGTGCGCAGAGCCGTACCATTGGTCACATCACCATCAAACAATTGGGCAATGTCATCCACAGTGCCACCAGCAGTATAGGAAGCGGTGATGCCACTATAGTCTGTCATAAGACTGCCAGGCATGTCAGCTACTGAGACATTAGCATTTACCATCTTTGTCTGAGTCTTGATGACCACATAGGCAATACCACGCTGACCACTCGCCTTGCCGTCACCATTCACAGCATCCAGGCGCACTGGCAAGAGATATGCTTCCTCGGTAAGTTTGTCAAAAGCGGAGGAAGGTATGCTCACCTCCACAGGATCCTTACTTCCCACAGTGTCCTTCTCGATGGTCACTGTCAGTTTTGTAGCCTCTACAAGACCGTCGGGCACGGTCTTATAGTCAGTATTATGTGATTCATTGTAGTCTGCCACAAGCGAGTTGTCCACAACAGCTGTCACTGTGATATTACAGTTGGCAGCACGTTGTATGGCAACATTGAAGGAGGCTTTTACCTCGCCAAACTCTCCCGCTGGCGTGTGAGTCACCGTGCATGTAGTCACTGCATCACCCACAGTGCGGAAATAGACGAGGTTATCAGGATTGCCCACCACGTCGTATGTCTCATCACTGCTACAAGCTTGGAAGAGAAGCGCAACGAGCAGCATGCCTGGCGCCAGATATTTGTTGATATTTGAAATCTTCATAATCGTATCGTTTATTGGTTTTACTGAGCACACTTGTTCTTGTCGTCATTTGCCCACTTCAGTTTGTTACCATAGTCTGTATGGTGAATGAGGTCGCCCTCATAGTCAGCACGCCAAGTATCATTCCAGTCCATGTCATATCCGTTACCGGTAGCATCATGGAATATAGAACCTTCACCCTCATTCATCTTCCAGTAAGCCACAAGTCCATCAGTAGTCGGGTCTACAGCGCAGAGGCTATTCTGCATCTCTGTAGCCGACAGTGCACGCTTCCACACACGCACCTCCGCGATACGTCCAGGAAAATATTGGCTTGAGTTATAGCCACCCCATGACATACCCAACTCGAAGCGCTGGAATTTACATGACTTGCCTGATGCCGATGAGGATACATCCTTGACGCCATCTACATACATCGTCATCTCGCTGCCATCATAGACGAGCGACACCATATACCAACGTCCTGCCTGGAAACGTGTGCTTGACGGAATAGAACCGACAGGTGACACCCACTGCAACTGGTTGCCGTCCATACCTGCTTCACCGAAGCGGAGCATGCTGGAGTTGCTCTCATCTTTCTCAGTAAATGAGCAGAGGCGCTCTATCTTACCTCCAGAACTACCGAAGCGGTCTGCACGGAACTTAATCTCAAATGTGAAGTTAGTCAGGTCTATCGCCTTGCTATCGTCAAAGATGTAGTTACTTGAGAAGTTTGATGCATTGACAAGTGATGTAAACTGCATAGTGCGTGACACTTTCAGATAGATGGTGCGTGATGCCTCGATGACACTCTCACCACTTGTATTGGAAGTACTCTTGATAGTCACAGGGATAACATATGTGCGTGAGTCGTCCCATCCCTCAGTGCTTACCACCTTCACCTGTGCCGTAGAAGAGAGGGCTGTACCCTTAGAGATAGTCACCTCAGAGTTATCCAGCTCCACAGTACCATCAGGCACGGAGAAATATGACGCACCATGCTTTTCATTGTAAGACTCCACCAAAGCGTTGTCGATGGAGAAGTTCACCTTAATGTCGCTTTCAGCCTTCTGTGTGGTCTGTACTGTTAGCGCATAGGTGGAAGGAGTATCCTCGACACTGAACTTTACAAGCGGATTGCTTTCTGTGCCAGTCACGAAGATACCCTTCTTGTCATAGTCAAAGCTGTCGCCATCGGAGCATCCCACAAGAGTAGACATACCAAAAACAGCCATAGCAAAGACCGACAGTTTGTTTATATTCAGTTTCATAATAAATTGTCTTTTCTTTATTTACTACATTAGATAGAATATACGGACCCCTTATATTAATACAGGAGTGCTGGATTCATAATCTGTATTGCCTGACGGAACTCGTTGTAAGGGATGCCCGAACTTGAGTAATAGTTACGTCCGAGGAAGAATACTCCGCAACCACCCTTGTGGCCTGTTGAAGGTTCTTTCCTTGCATAGTTGAGGAGTTGTCCGCCAGTAGCATAGTACACACCGAAGGTCTCGCAGAATATCATCTTCTCGTTAGGCAGAGATCCAGGGAATCGTGCCGAAGTCTGATTGGAGTAAGCCTGCTGTACGAAGTAATCGCAATAGTCACTCAGTTCACTTGACGGAACGGCACCGAAATAGTCCACGACAAGGAGTTTCTCAGGATGGTCGCTCTTAGGTCCCATATATTTGGAGAGTTCCTTTACTAGACGATTGAGGTTGCCTGAAGACCATCCCTCATAGTCGATATCCACGCCATCGAGTCCAGGTTTGTCCACTGTGTTAGCTATCCATTTGGCATAGGCAGCCATCATCTCGTCAGAGACATTGGCACCATCGATGCTCATGTCATACTCCACTCCATCGACAGTAAACTTATGACCATAGTTGGATGCGTCAGCATGCATCACAAAGCGGATACCCTTCTTTTCCTGGCACACTTTCATGTCGGCATATGCCACGGGAGCGTAAGTACAACCGGTGACATTTGTCGAACCGTCATCAGCCTCGTCATTGCTTGGCACGCCCATCCAAAGGTTTACGATATCTATAGAATCGGGCAGGCCCACCATGCGCTCGCCCCATGAAGCAGGGTCTTTATATCCAGACACTCCTTCCACTGGCGACCAGTTCTCATAGTAAGCAAAACTCACCTCATGGTCGCTCTTGTGAAAATCTCGCAGGTTCTTGTAGTACTGCTCGTCATATGTCTTGAGCTTCTGCACCTCGAGGCGCTGCACTTCGGTGTCGCAAGAAGATAGCGCAAGTGTAGCCAGCGCAGAAGCCATAACGAATGTATGTATTTTCATTGTTTTCATTATTGTCATTGGTTATAAGTTGATCAGTTCTTCTTGTCCCACCATAGTCTTGTACCGATATTATCAGCTCCACCAAGAGCGGTGACACCCGTCTGCACACCTTCGGCATTGGTATTATACTCTGTCGTAGGGAATGGACAACGACGTATCTGAGTATCCGAACTTACCACAGAAGAACTGTAGTTGGTCACCACTGGGAAGAGTTTCGGATAACCCGTACGTCTATATTCAGCCCATCCTTCAGGCCCATCAGGATATTCTGCTATCCACTTCTGGGTGATGATGCGCTCAAGAGATTTCTCAAAGTTGCCGTCTTCCCACTTGATTGTAATCTGACTCATGGCAGCAAGAGAATTGCTGTCGCCTGTCGGGTCTTCATAGTTGGCTGGCTTACTTGTAGCATCGCTGATATAGTTGTCTGCCGAACCGGCACTGTTCTCCTCAAACGACATCTTGATGCCTGCCTCATAGAAGTGCTGTGCAGTGCCTCCCATATTCCATCCACGCAGAGCACCTTCGGCACGCAAGAAATAGCTCTCTGCTGCTGTCATCCACACGATAGGCGTAGAGGAGTTATCCACATTGAGGTTAGACACTTTACTACCAGCATACTTTGAAGGCAGCATATTCTGCACGCCGAGACGCACGCCATGATATTTACCATCAGAAGCAGCGGTCTTGAAATATTTGGCAAGACGAGGATCATTATATCCATTCATATAGGAATCCATTGACGCATTCATACGAGCCTCACCTTCATTGAAGTTGTAGGCGATGTCATAGTTAGGATGGAAATAGTTGAGCTTGCCGTGCTGTAGTTCGGCACGCTGTGCTGCTGTCTCTATCACACCGATGGCATTGCTTGTGGATTTCTCGGCTTCTGCCTGTGCCAGGCTGGCATCGGCATATACCACGCGCATGGCAAGGCGCAGACGCAGTGTGTTGGCAAAGCGCACCCAACTGGCCACATCGCCTCCATAGACGAAGTCATAGTCAGAGAGAGTCTGTGCGCCAGTCTCTGCATAAGGAGTCAGCACGTCGATGGCATTGTCGAGTTCCTCGAAGAATTTCTTATAAACTGCCTCTTGAGTATCATATGTGGCACCGATAGTACCACTTCCAAAGGTTGTGTAAGGTATTGGACCATACATATCAGTGACACGGTGCATGGCTTCCACCTTTACGATGTCGGCAACAGCCGAAAC
>CAVABU010000013.1:0-21690 GCA_963586965.1 Gemmiger formicilis | reverse complement strand
CCTCAGAGAGGCGCAGGTTGGTGGCACTATAGACATACTGCGAACCGATGCTACCGCTTGTGCTTCCCACGGTCTGGTAGTAAGACTGTGCCGGGATGAGTTTACCATTGACTGCTACGCCACCATTGTTGCGTGCGTCAGCAGACTCCTTGGAAGCACCGAAGGCATTGAGCAATGCCTGTGTCTCAGACACCACGATACCGCCATTGCGATAGGTAAAGAGGAAACTTCCGGTGATACCTTTCCATGAGAATGAGTTACCCCAAGAGAGGTTATAGTTAGGTGTGGCGCTACCAGCCTTCACATAGTTATTAGCATCGGCACGCACTTCCTGTGACACTGGGTCCACATAGATGGCGCCATGTTCATCGGTAGCAAGGGTGCTGACATAGATATCACCCAGGGTGCCACCTTCCACGAGGCGCATCTTATAGGCACTGGTACCGCCCATGTCAAGTTCGGTAAGCGAATACACTTGTCCGTCCTCAGGATTCTTCCACTCATGGAGGAGTTCCTTGATCTTATTACGGTTGAGAGTCCATGTCATGTATGTCTCCCAGTTTACCTGACCTATCTTCTGATTGAAGCGTGCCGAGAGTTCCACGCCCTTGTTATCCACACGTCCACCATTCACGATAACGCTCGTGTAACCTGATGAAGAAGGGAGTTCTACGGTAAAGAACTGGTTGTAGGTCTGCGACTTGTAGAGTGTAGCATTGATCTTCAACTTATTCTTAAAGAGTACGAGGTCGATACCTGCCTCCCATGACTTCGTACGCTCTGGTTTGAGATCTGTGTTTGCCATACGTGTAGAGGTAGTAGGATAGGTCGTACCCATCGGGTATGTAGGATGTGTGAGGAATGCCTGGTTAGGATCGTTACCTACCTCTGAATAAGAAATACGTCCCTTGAAATAGTTGAGATAGTCATTCTTTATCTGTGGAATGATATCGGTGAAGATACCCGACAATCCGGCTGACCAGTAGAAATAGCTATCCGCTGCGCCTGCCAACTTAGACGACCAGTCGTTGCGGGCGGTCACATCGAGATATACACGACTCTTGTAACCCAACTGTGCGCTGGCATATACCGCCTCCTTGCGGGTGGTATATCCTTCCTGAGTAAACTTAGTACCGGCATCGCTAGTTGCCACATTGGTGAGGGTGAAGAGATTTGCCACGCCCTTCAGATTGCCATCGAAACCATTCTGCATATAGTCACGCTGGTCGAAGTTGGTACCTACCACTGCTGTCAGTCCCCAACGCTCATGGTCGAAATACTTGTTGACTGTGGCAAATGCTTCGGCAAAGAGTTGGCGATTATTTACATTGCTGAGTCCATAGTGACCATATTTTGATGCAAACAGTGTATTTGTCGAAGCATTATACTTCTTCTCATAGCGGTCTGCACTATTGTCATATTTCACGCGTCCTGTCAATGACAACCAGTTGAGCACGTCATACTTGAGTGTCATGGTAGCCATATTGCGGGTCTTGTGGTTGACAAAGCGTGTGCGCTCTGTTATCCAATAAGGATTCTGCATGGAGAGTCCGTTGTCGCCATAAGGCCAATACTGAGTAGCGAAGTTGCGGTCGGAGTCATAGCGCTCATAGTAGCCCACGTTGTCAAAGTCTTCACATACGGGGAAGAGGTAAACGGCTACAAGAGGATTAAAGTAAAGACCCTGAGACACCATGTTCTGCTCCTTGATAGAACTAAACATATAGTTCACATCAAGGGTCATCTTGTCATGGAGAAACATCGATGTATTGCGCACCGAGAAGTTGTACTTATCGTAATCGTTGTTATGGATGATACCCTGAGAGTTGGTACTACTGAGCGACACGAAAGTCTGATTATGCTCTGTTCCCGTGGTCACATTCACCGAATTGGTATAATTGGAGGCTGTCTGGAAGAAGTTCTTTGGATTATACGAACTTGGAGTCTTCAACTTTGAACCCCAACTATAATAGCTGCCCACCTCGGATGTACCGTATTCATTCTGGAATTGTGGCATCACGAAAGGACTGGAGAACTGGAAACTACCTGAATAGTTCACCTGCACCTTACCCTCCTTACCTTTCTTTGTGGTGACAAGGATTACGCCATTGGCCGCATCACTACCATAGAGCGCAGCGGCTGAAGGGCCACTCAGCACGGAGATAGTCTCAATGTCATCAGGATTGATCATGGAGGCTGCATCACCAGACTGGCCTGCACCTTCATATATGCTTGATGGCTGGGTCTGCGATAGGCTCGGCATTGGGATACCATCTATCACATAGAGCACATTATTGTTACCGTTAATAGACTTTGCACCACGCATCACCACGCGTGAAGAACCGCCGATACCAGAAGCCGAACTATTGATGGTGACACCAGCAATCTTACCATTAAGATTGTTTACGAAGTTGGCATCCGACACCTTGAACGCATCAGACGCATTCACCTGTTGAACATTGTATGACAATGCCTTTGCCTCCTTCTTTATACCGAGAGCTGTGACAACCACCTCATTGAGTTGCTTCTCGTCTTGGGCAATATTAATCGTCACATTGTCTGTCTTTGGAGTAATCTCTTTAGGTTGATAACCGAGATAAGACACCTCCAGTTTGCTGTCATCAGCTACTAATATGGAAAAATTGCCATCCATATCTGTCACCACAGCAGCGCCAGTAGCCTTGGATCGCACGGTAGCACCAATGACAGGTTCGCCATTCTCATCGAGCACCTTACCCTTGACAGTCTTCGTTTTATGGGCATCCACATTGCCCGTCTTGTTGGTTTCAGACATCTTTGACTGTCGCTTCACTTCCTTCTGACCGTTGCGTAAACTCTCTTGGCTGGACGATTTCGTCACAGTCTGAGCATCTACGCCAACAGCGCCGAAACACAGCGAGGCGAACAAGCATGCCTTAAGCAAATTTTCTTGCTTCTTGTTCATAGTGTTTTCTGACTTAGTTTTTATTGTTTGACATATATTGAATAAGTTACCTTTTCATTTTCTTAGTCCTTGATGACAATGTCCTTGCCATCACACACATCATAGATTGTTAGTATCAATACATCTAAGTTAACGTGCATGAAAAAGCTCCAGCCTTTTTCAAGACTGGAGCCTTATTGTGATTATAATTTACTAAGAGTTAGCTTATTTAGCAACCTCAACAGTAGCACGACGGTTGTAAGAAACTGGAGACAGATCCTTAACACCACCATTACCAACAGTCTGGATGTTGTCACGGCTTACGCCCATCTTAACGAGCTCGTTAGCAACAGTCTCAGCACGCTTCTCAGAGAGCTTCTGGTTGTATGCCTTAGAACCTGTAGCGCTATCAGCGTAACCAGTTACGAGGAGGTTAGCGTTAGCTTCCTTAGCGTACTCAGCGATACCCTTAACATTTACGAGATCCTTCTTAGAAGCAACAGTAGACTTGTTGATGTTGAAGAATACTGATACAGGTGCACCAGCGTACTCCTTAACAACCTGCTTCTCCTGAGGAGCTGGCTTCTGGTTAGCGAGGAGGTTCTTCAGGCGAGCGTTCTCTGCATTAGCGTCAGCGAGCTGAGCGTTGAGAGCGTCGATCTGAGCCTGTGAGAGAGCCTTGATAGCGTCAACATCTGGAGTCTTCTCCCAAGTAGCCTTACCGAGGTTGAATGTCAAACCAACTTCAGCGTAGAGCTGCTGATCGTGGAGCTCCCAGCCAATACCGTGACGACCACATGTGTACTTAGCATTTCCGTCTGTACCTGGCTCCTTGTACAACCAGCCAGCTTCGAGGTTGATTGCTACGTGCTTGCTAACACGCCACTGGTTCATCAAACCGAGTGAGTAAGCCATAGAGTATACATCGTGTGTCATGCTACGCTCAACACCAGCACCTGCGAACAAAGAGAAGTTCCATACACGAGTTGGGTTGTAACCACAGAAGAGATTGCTGAGGTTGAACACAGCCTGCTCCTGCAGATCCCAATACTTGTTTTCATTCTTAACGTCATTGTTTACCTGACGACCCCAAACGCCATACACCTTTGTACGGAGACCGAGACCTGGAGTAAACCACTTACCGATAGCTACAGAAGCGTTAGGAGCTGCACGGAAGCCCTTAAGTGGAGACTTAGCGAGGCCGAGACCATGCTCCTGGCTTGAATAGAAAGCGCTCCAGTTAGCGTTAACCTGGATAAACCAGTTTGACCAGAAAGAGTTTGTCGCAACACTATACTTGAGTGTTGGATCTGCGTCCTGTGCCATAGAAGACATAGCAACGCCGGCAAAAGCCAAAACAATCAATAACTTTTTCATAACTTATTTATAAATAGTTCTAAATATTATATCTAAAACTGCAGGGCATAACATCCCCCGACTTTAATTCGACCGCAAAGGTAAGAAGATTTTTTTAATCAGCGTTTCTTTTTGTAAAAAAAGTGTTGCCCATATGTTAAATTTCTCTTTTTTAGGGACAATTGGACAATTGATATGCACTTTTTACGCAAAATAGCGCTCTATTTCCGACTGTCCAAGCATCGTAAACACCTTCTTACCATCTGGAGTATAGTTGACATTGTCACATTTGCACAGTCGCTGCACGAGGTCATTCATCTCCTCCTGCCCTAATATCTGACCATAAGGGATGGCTGCCTTACGCGCCATGCTCAGTGCGAGGGAATGATTAATCTCGTCTTTGACGGTAGTGCCCGACTGCATCACATCATCTATCATACCGCTGACAAGTTGAGGAAGATTGAGTCCCTCGAGTCCTGCAGGCACGGAGTTGATGGCGTAATTGAATGCTCCAAGTGGCGTGAGTTCAAATCCCATGAGGGTCATCTCCTCAATTACGGCGTCAAGGGTGGCGGTGTCACAGGCATCCAGTTGCACTGCCTCGGGGAAGAGCATACGCTGCGACACTGCATTTTTCTCCTTTAGACGACCGAGATAGTCTTCATAGAGTATGCGGATATGAGCGCGGTGCTGGTCGATAATCATCAGTCCACCACGTGCGGAGGTGACGATATACTGCCCTTTATATTGATAATGTATAGAGGAGATGTCCGCCAAAGGATTGTCCGCCGGCATTATCTCCACGCTACTTCCAAAGATATCGTCCTGCTCTTGCGACGGTATCTCCGCATCTTGATAGAGTGCTTCCCATCCAGATGTAGAGACTGACTCTTTATTCTGATGCGACTGAGAGTAGAAAGGATTATAGGTAGGATTGAGCACAGCCTTGGGCAATACTGCTCCCTCTGACTCACTGAATGTCGGCATATCTGGTTTGCCGTTGGTATCAAAGTCTATGGTAGGCATCTCACTGAAGACTCCTACTGCCTCACGCACTGCTGCGGAGATTATCTGCCAGACGGACTGTTCGTTCTCAAACTTTATCTCCGTCTTTGTCGGATGGATGTTCACATCGATATCAGACGGATCCGTTTCTATATATATAAAATAAGGTACTTGTTCGCCAGCAGGAATCATCCTTTCAAATACTGTTTGCACGGCCTTTGCGAAATAAGGATGCTTCATAAAACGTCCATTGACAAAAAAGTACTGCTTATTGCACTTCTTCTTTGCCGACTCTGGTCTGCCTACAAATCCACTGACATTGCATATGGAGGTCTGAGCATTGACACGCAAAAGTTCTTGCCCAAACTTCTTGCCAAAAATATCCGATATACGCTGATGTGTGTTACCTTTCTTGAGATTCATCACCTCTCCCCCATTGCTATGAAATGTGAATGCTATCTCGGGATATACGAGAGCGATGCGTTCAAATGAAGAGATGATGTTATTGAGTTCGGTGGCATTGCTCTTAAGAAACTTTCTTCGTGCTGGCACATTGAAGAATAGGTTCTGCACCTTAAAGTTGCATCCTACTGGACAGGAGCACGGCACCTGATTCTGCACCTTTGATGCAGAGATGTCGAGACACGTACCAAGGTCTTCTCCTTCCTGACGAGAGAGGAGTTGCACCTGTGCCACGGCGGCTATCGAAGGCAAAGCCTCACCACGAAATCCCATAGTGTGAAGAGAAAACAAGTCGTCAGCCTTGCGTATCTTGGAAGTGGCATGGCGCTCAAAAGCCAGTCGAGCGTCTGTGCCCGACATACCCTTACCATTGTCTATGACCTGTATCATAGTTCTGCCGGCATCTACGACGAGCACATTTATCTCCGTAGCGCCAGCATCAACAGCATTTTCCACCAGTTCTTTGATGACACTGGCAGGACGCTGTATGACCTCTCCCGCAGCTATCTGGTTAGCCACGCTGTCGGGGAGCAACTGTATCACATCACTCATTGTCAGCCCCCTTGTTTGTTTCGTTATCCTTTTCTTCTTCCTTCGTAGCGACACTGCGCTCAAAGATATCATCCTTATCTTTAGGACGCAACTCATCATAGAGAACAAATCCTGGCAGATGCTTCTTCTCTGGAGGTATCTGCGTCATGGGATACATATCGCTCACGTGCTTGCTTGTCCACACCTTCTCCATCTGCTTTTCGGGAGTCAGATACATGCGAAGAGTATCGGTCTCAGTGTAATTGAGTAGCATCAGCGTACTATCCTGGTCGTCCACAGGATAATATATCACCTTCACATTACCAATGGCTTCCGCACGGCGTACATTGCCATCGACAAAATATGTATTAAGGACATTGGCTGATATCTGGTTATAGTGGTCATCATCGTCGCATTTCTCTATGGACAATGCATTGCCAATCACGTTTGCCTCGCGTATGGTACTGTCATTAGAGAACACCTTGATAATGTCACCCGTGACCTGTCGGTTACCATTCCATGCTATCGGGTCATGATACATCACCATGCACGAGTCGCGAGAGTCACCCACGAGGGAGTCGCAGACAGCCTGAAGGTCTATCCTATACGCACGAACCTTATTAAAACAGTGCACCTTGCGGTATACCGAGTCAGTATTGATATTAAAGGTGTATAGTTTGATACTGTCGGAATGCATATAGAGAGTATCCTTCTGCGAATAGTCTTTCACCAAAGCCTTCTCCGTGGCATATCCATAACCCGTCTTCTCATTGTATACCACATGCTCGCCATGCAGTTCGTTCTTGTTTTGTGTATCCACATACACCACCCTACCGAAACCTTCGGCATCGCCGGTCTTCTTATCATAATAGAGGCTATCGCCAGTGATATTCTTCTGACCATTGATTATCGTAGACCTACCGAAGAGTTTGCTCTTGTCAGTCTTACTATCGAAATATCCGTCGGAGGTATTGACCTTTGCGGAGTCCTGGGTAATAACAGAAGGACCAGTCACATGAGCCAACGAACTCTGAGTATCGTAATGCAAAGTATCGGTCTCTATCCTCTGCTTATCATTGAGCATCACCACATGATAATTGAATACCGCCTGCTTTGTGGAGGTGTTGTATGTACCCCAGTCTGCCACGAGAGTATTCTTACCGTCAATGAGTTTTCCTCCGTCAGTAAAATAAGCGTTCTCCCACAGACGGTCGTAATTGAGGCTATCCGTGAGAAGGGTCTGCTTCCTATGCTTGAGCACCACATTCTTGCGTGCCTCAAGCATCTGCATCTGACCGTCATAGAAGCCATGGTCGCAGGTCATAGACAACGTGTCACCTTGAGTGAAGTGCACGTGTCCCATAGCCTTTACGGAATTCTGCTGCTGATAGAAATAGGCACTGTCGCATTTCAGGTGCGCCCCTTGGTGCATGAAAGACACATGACCCTTCACTATCTGCGCCTCAGGGTTTGGACCCATCACGTCATAATAGAGTTCATCGGAATGAAGCAGATACACGCGTTCATCCTTCTTCTGCACTTTCTTCTTAGGTTTTACCGCAATATTGGCAAAGACAAGACAAAAGCCAAACAGGCATAGAACCGTCAACATGACAATTCTATGCCCACTATATTTCTTCCTACTGTGTTTATCAGTCATATTTTCTATTTCACCCAACCTTCGTATTCAAAGTCACAGTCTTTATATCTATCCTTCATGCGGACGTAGGTCTTCTTTATCTTTGACATCACCCATTCATGGATGACCTTTTCTCGTTCCTTGTTGAGCACTATATTCTTCATCACCTGAAAATCTTCCGTGATGGAAGCCTTATGCCCATCTATACGGTTCTTCAGTTTGACAATCGCCGCCTGCTTCTTACCATTGCGGTTTACCATGGTGAAGGCTTTGGATATCTCTCCCACCTTCAGTCCTTCCACCTCGCGTGCCACCTCTGTGGGCAGGTCCTTCATCTGGAAACGTGATGTGAGGGAGCGGTCAGCATTGTTGACCATCACACCTTGGTTGTTTCTTGTGTCTTTGTCGTCCGATGCATAGGCAGCCACCTCCTCAAATGTAAACTTGCCACTACGTATCTCGTCTGCAAGTGAATCAAGGCGGTTCACCTCCGTGTTTGTAGCCTCGGTTGTCACCTTCGGTATCTTCAAGATGTGACGCACATTGACCTTATCACCACGCTTGTCTATGAGTTGGATGATGTGGTAACCAAACTCGCTCTCCACAATCTTTGACACTTTCTTAGGATCAGTAAGATTGAATGCCACATTGGCGAAAGCCTGGTCAAGCATACCACGTCCGCTATATCCTATCTCGCCACCTTGGCGTGCAGACTCTGTGTCATCGGAATAGAGACGAGCCAAAGTAGAGAAACTTGATGTACCATTGGTCACTCTCTCAGTATAGTCACGGAGCTCATCCTTGATGCGGTTTATCTCCTCCTGTGACACCTTCGGTTTGCGTGTGATGATTTCCACTTCCACCTCGGTAGGCACAAATGGGATACTATCAGCAGGAAGATTACGGAAATAGTTGCGTACGTCAGCCGGAGTCACCGACACGTCTTCCACGAGTTTGTCCTTCATCTTTCTCACCAACTGTGAGTTTTTGAAGTCATCGTGCATCTGTTCGCGTATCTGACTGATTGGCATCTTACGATATTCCTCCAGTTTCTCACGCGAACCGATAAGGTTTATCCAGTAGTTTATCTGTTCTTCTACACCTTGCGATACTTCTGCCTCTGACACCTGTATGGAGTCGATAGCAGCCTGGTGGAGAAATAGTTTCTGCACGGCTATCTGCTCTGGTATGGAACAGTCAGGATTACCCTTAAATCTCACGCCTTCAGCTTCAGCCTGCAGACGCATAGCCTCAACGTCAGACTTCAGTATAGCCTCATCACCCACTACCCATATCACTTCGTCGATGACACTACTTTCATTAGGGGTGAATACATTCTTCACGCTGTCTGCAGGGTCTTCACCATGCATAAATGCGCCAATGCCATTCGCATGGGAACTAACGCAAAACATCGCTGCCAATGATGCCACAGCACCAAGGAAGATTACTTTTCTTGTCATAATGATTCTTTTTCGCTACTTAGTGCTTATTCACAGTGGCAACTACTGATTTGTCCACTTCTACAATATATTTTTTGCGGAGTGCTGCGACCCATTCCTTCTCGAGTTTCTCCTGATAGTCAGCCACGACAAGGCCCTTCACATCTGTGTAGTCTTCAGGTGCTTTGATAATTTTGCCGTATGTGGCAGTATTGGGATAACCGCTCATGTCCTTTATCTCCGCACCTGTCTTAAACTCGTATTTATCCACCAGTTGATTGTCGCCTTTCTTGAATACGCCCTTCTCCACTCTTATTCTCAAGACGCTGTCGTTATTGAATGTATTGCGGAGAGTCTCGTTCCAATTTGCGAAAGGCAGCCCCTTGATAGCCGCCTTAACTGCCTCAATGTCAGCCTTATCCTTAGTGCGGTAGGCTATGCCCTTGAAACGCGGTTCGTCGAAAGCATACTTCTTCTTGTTCTTCTTAAAGAATTTGGCAAGTCCCTCTTTGTCGTTTGCAGCCTTCTCCCATATGTCACGATTGCTTATCTCGTAAAGAAGCAGTCCGTCGTGATATTCCTGTATGAGATATTTCAAGTCGGAATCATTTGCCACCATTTGTGCTCTCTTCTCATCGAGCACCATCTCCGAAGTCACGCCAGGCCCCTTAGCCTTTGCCAGGGAGTCAATCTTCTGATTGATAATCTGCTGCTTGAGTCCGCGCTGATCTATAAACTTCAGGATATTGGTACGCAGTGAGTCGTAAGGGAAGAATGCACTCTTGTCACGCAACTGTATGATATGATAACCTGCGGCAGTTTTCACTGGTTCGCTGGTATCACCAATCTTCATAGAGAAGATCTTATCATTGAATTCCTGCAGGGTTTGTCCATTCTGTATCCATGGCAACTCTCCGCCTTGCACGGCAGAACCCTTGTCATCAGAATATTTCCTTGCCAATTCAGCAAAGAGCGCCTTGTCAAACGACGCCTTCTTCAGTACACCATATATGGAGTCCGCCTTCATCTTTGCTGCACGCAGTTCGGCATCGGTAGCCCTTTGGTTTGCCAGCACAAGAATGTGAGCGACCTTGACCAATCCTCCCAAACTATCTACCCTATGTTGCGTCTCTGAATATATCTTTCGTGCCTCACGCTCCACATCAGCGTCGGTAATCATTGCCGGACGTATCTGCTGGTCACGATAGGATGCAAACTCTTTCTTAAAGGAAGACAGCGTGTCCATCTTCGCACTCTCGGCAGCAAGCACCTTGAGTTTGTAGTTCACAAACAGGTCAACATATTCATCCACGGTCTTCTTGTCTATCACGCCCTCCGAATTATTCTTATTGTAGGAATATTCGAATTCCGAACGTGTGACAGGCACACCGTTGATACGCATTATCACAGGGTCCTGTGCTGTCTGCGCCACAGTAGGCACTGCCACAGCAAACGCCAGCACAGGGAGAATTGATTTCAGTTTCATTTCAATGTCTTTGATTTCTCATCCTTCAGCAGACGGCAACTGACCGTTTACATCGGACGGCTATAGTTAGGAGCCTCGCTTGTGATTATCACCTCATGAGGATGACTCTCGAGCACACCAGCATTGGTGATTCTTGTGAACTTAGCATCGTGAAGTGCCACGATATCCTTTGCTCCGCAATAACCCATACCTGAGCGCAGACCGCCTACGAGCTGATATATCACCTCCTGCACAGTACCTTTGTAAGGCACACGTCCAGCGATTCCCTCTGGCACGAGCTTCTTTGTTTCTTTCACCGAGCCCTGGAAGTATCTGTCCTTCGAACCGTTTTCCATTGCTTCGAGAGAACCCATTCCACGATAGCTCTTAAACTTTCTACCATTAAACAGGATGGTCTCACCTGGAGCTTCTTCAGTACCAGCTACGAGCGAACCCACCATCACGCAGTATCCACCTGCAGCAAGAGCCTTCACCACGTCGCCTGAGTAACGGAGACCACCATCAGCGATGAGAGGCACGCCTGTACCCTCAAGAGCCTTTGCTACATCGTAGATGGCAGACAACTGTGGCACACCGACACCTGCTACCACACGGGTAGTACAAATAGAACCAGGACCGATACCTACCTTCACGGCATCAGCGCCTACCTCTACGAGTTTCTTGGCGGCCTCACCAGTAGCAATGTTACCCACCACGATGTCTACATCAGGGAAGGCAGCCTTTGCCTCACGCACCTTATCGATAACGCCCTTGGAATGTCCGTGCGCAGTATCGATCACGATAGCATCAACACCAGCTTTCACCAGAGCCTCCATTCTCTTGAATGTGTCAGCAGTCACGCCCACGCCTGCAGCTACACGGAGACGTCCCTTGCTATCCTTGCAAGCCATTGGCTTATCCTTTGCCTTCGTTATGTCCTTGTAGGTGATAAGTCCGATAAGATGGTTCTCTTCATCTACGACAGGCAACTTCTCTATGCGGTGCTCCATAAGTATCTGGGAAGCAGCCTCAAGATCTGTCTGTTGATGTGTGACAATGATATTCTCAGAGGTCATCACCTCGTCAATCAGTCTGTCCATATCACGCTGGAAGCGCAAGTCACGATTGGTGACTATACCTACAAGGCAATTGTCATCATCCACTACAGGGATACCACCGATGTGATATTCTGCCATAATAGAGAGGGCATCTTTCACCGTAGAACCGCGCTTGATGGTCACAGGATCATAGATCATACCATTCTCGGCACGCTTCACTATTGCCACCTGACGAGCCTGCTCCTCTATCGACATATTCTTGTGGATTACTCCGATACCACCCTCACGAGCTATAGCGATAGCCATTGGGGCTTCGGTCACAGTGTCCATAGCTGCTGTGACAAACGGAACTTTCAGTTCGATGTGTCTTGAGAATTTTGTCGTTAGACACACTTCATTGGGAAGAACCTCAGAATAAGCGGGAATAAGAAGGACATCGTCGTAAGTCAGACCGTCCATGACAATTTTATCTGCAACAAATGATGACATAATATTTTGAAATTTATTGCATGCAAAATTACCATAAAAATCTCACATATCACAGAGATACAGGTCAATTCTTCGGGTATATTAATTCTATTTAACGAAGTATTGACCACACCTTGTCAGTTGGCCATTTCCGACATAAACTTGAGTCTGACGAGCCTCACTTCGTTCTCTGTATAGATGGTCCCGAGCTCCTTCATAGCCACACTGATTCTGTCTGTTTCGCTATTGAGGAAATAGTCATAGATATCGTCTATCTGCTCTTCATCAAAGATTTCATCCAGATAGTAATCGATATTTATCTTCGTACCACTATAGACGATGGCATCGAGTTCGTCAAGCAGCGCCTCAAACTCCATGCCCTGCATCTTAGCGATCTCGTCAAGCGGGCATTTCTTGTCGATATATTGTATAATCTTCACCTTGACAAGCGACTTCTTTGCCACTGTCCTGATTCTGAATTCTTCAGGACAAACGATATCATTCTCCTCGCAGTATTTGCTTATAACCTTCACAAACTCTGCTCCAAAACGTTTTGCCTTACCTGCACCGACACCAGGGATATTCTGCAGTTCGGCTATGCTCACAGGATACATTGTCGCCATGTGTTCAAGAGAAATATCCTGGAATATGACGTATGGTGGCACATTCTGCTTAGCAGCAATATCATGGCGCAAGTCTTTCAGGATGGCATAGAGTTCGGGTGATAGCACTGCCTCGCCTGACTCCACTTGATTCTCATAGTCGCCGTCATCATAATCCACATCATCCACCACCATAAAGGACACTGGATGAGAGATATACTCCCTACCCTTCTCCGTGAGACGGAGCACACCAAAGTTGTCTATCTCCTTGTACATGTATCCAGCGAGAAACGCCTGGCGTATGACAGCATTCCATTTCTTCGGATCAAGGTCTTCACCAAGTCCGAATTCATCCAATGTGTCATGTTTATGAGATACAAGGTCGTCCGTAGCACGTCCTTTGACAAAGTTTATCACATACGGCTGCTGGTATTTCTCCTTCAGCGCCCTCACACTCTTAAGCACGGCGAGCAGATATTCCTTAGCCTCGTGCTTTTCTTTAGGATGGCTACAGTTGTCGCAGTTGCCACAATTATCCGCATGATAGTCTTCCCCGAAATATCCGAGTATCATCTTGCGTCGGCACACGGCAGACTCCACATATGCCACCATGTCAGATAGGAGTTGTTTGCCGACATTCTGCTCAGTGGCAGGTTTTGCCTCCATAAACTTCTCCAGTCTCTTTAGGTCACGTCGTGAATAGAATGCCAGGCAATAACCCTCGCCACCATCACGTCCTGCACGGCCCGTCTCTTGATAGTAGCCCTCAATGCTCTTTGGTATGTCATAATGGATGACAAACCGCACATCGGGCTTATCTATACCCATACCAAAGGCGATGGTTGCCACGATGACATCTATGCGCTCCATGAGGAAGTCATCCTGGGTGCGAGAGCGCAGGTCTGCGTCAAGACCGGCATGATAGGCTGCAGCACGGATGTCGTTGACCTTGAGATGTTCAGCCAACTCCTCCACCTTCTTCCTCGACATGCAATAGATGATACCACTCTTGCCAGGACGTTGTCGGATAAACTTCACTATCTGGTTGTCCACATCCTTTGTCTTCTGCCGCACCTCATAGTAGAGGTTTTGGCGGTTAAACGAACTCTTAAACTCCTTGGCATCCATGATACCGAGGTTTTTCTTTATATCCGTCTTTACCTTATCAGTGGCAGTGGCAGTGAGGGCGATGATAGGAGCTATGCCTATCTTCTCCATCACAGGACGCAGGTTGCGGTAGTCTGGACGGAAGTCATGTCCCCACTCCGAGATGCAGTGCGCCTCATCGATGGCATAGAAGGAGATCTTCACATCCTTAAGAAACTGTATGTTCTCCTCCTTGCCCAATGACTCAGGGGCGACATACAGCAGTTTGGTGACGCCACTCTTCACGTCATTCATCACCTGAAGCATGGCAGGGCGCGAGAGTGTCGAGTTGAAGCAATGGGCAAGACCTGTGGTCTCGCTCATGCCGTTTATCACGTCTACCTGATTTTTCATGAGAGCAATGAGTGGGGACACTACGATGGCGGTGCCTTCCATCAATAGCGAAGGCAACTGATAGCAGAGGCTCTTGCCTCCACCTGTCGGCATCAACACGAATGTGTCGTTGCCCCCAAGCAGATTACAGATGACAGCCTCCTGGTCACCTTTGAATGTATCAAATCCAAAGTGTTCCTTCAGCGCCTCGTATATCCGCTTCTTCATTTCCTCAGGTTCTTTCATCAGGTTTCAGTTATGTATCTTCCATTTTTATTGCAGTTTGGCTTTATCCAACTGCTTCTTGACATATTCAGAGGTCACCGTAAACGTCTTCTCGTCTCCGGAAGGAATCTCAAACATGGCGTCTATCATCACCGCCTCCACTATGGAGCGCAGTCCACGAGCACCAAGTTTATATTCCACTGCCTTGTCCACGATGCTTTCTAAGGCATCATCGTCAAAGGTCAGTTTTATGCCGTCCATAGCAAAGAGTTTCACATACTGACGCACGATAGAGTTCTTCGGTTCGACAAGTATACGTCGCAATGCTGCACGATCCAAAGGGTTAAGATATGTGAGCACTGGCAGACGACCTATAATCTCTGGTATCAAACCAAATGACTTGAGGTCTTGCGGCAGTATATACTGCATCATATTCCCTTTGTCTATACGCTTCACATTCTGCACGGAGTTGTAACCGAGCGTATGCGTATTAAGACGCTGTGCTATCTTGTTTTCTATACCATCAAAGGCACCACCGCAAATGAAGAGTATATTGCGTGTGTCCACATGTATATAGTCCTGGTCAGGATGCTTGCGCCCTCCCTTTGGTGGCACGTTGACCATCGTACCCTCGAGCAACTTCAGCAGTCCTTGTTGCACACCCTCGCCACTCACATCTCGCGTGATGCTTGGATTGTCGCTCTTGCGTGCTATCTTGTCTATCTCGTCGATAAAGACGATACCTCGCTCTGCGCGTGGCACGTCATAGTCAGCCACCTGAAGCAGACGCGAAAGGATACTCTCCACATCCTCGCCCACATATCCTGCTTCGGTAAACACCGTGGCATCCACAATGGTGAAAGGTACATCGAGGAGTTTTGCTATGGTGCGTGCCATAAGGGTCTTGCCAGTTCCAGTGCTACCCACCATGATGATGTTGCTCTTCTCTATCTCCACTCCGTCATCATCCACCTGTTGCGAGAGTCGCTTGTAGTGATTATAGACAGCTACGGAGAGATAACGTTTCGCATCATCCTGGCCTATGATATAGTTGTCAAGGTATTCCTTTATCTCCTTTGGCTTCGGCACTTTATTCATGTCAGGCGCATCAGCTGTGCGTTCACCATTTACTGATTTCATTGCCGCCTGCGCTATATCCCATGCCGAGCGAGCACAATCCTCACAGATAAAACCATTGAGTCCAGTGATGAGAAGACGCACCTGCGACTCGCTCCTACCACAAAAACTACATGCCTTTTCTTTTTGTCTTGCCATCTGTCTGATTATTTTTCTTTACGCTCAAGCACATTGTCTATCATACCATACTCCTTTGCCTCAGCTGCTGTCATCCAGTAGTTGCGATCTGAGTCTTGCCACACCTTATCATATGGTGTATGCGAGTGGTCGGCTATGATGGTGTAGAGTTCCTTCTTAAACTTCTGTATCTCTCTTGCCTCTATCTCTATGTCGGAAGCCTGACCCTGCACACCACCAAGTGGCTGGTGTATCATCACACGACTATGAGGCAGTGCCGAGCGCTTGCCTTCCGTGCCTGACACGAGCAGCACTGCTCCCATCGAAGCTGCCATACCTGTGCATATCGTAGCCACATCGCTCTGGATAAACTGCATGGTGTCATATATGCCAAGTCCTGCTGTCACGCTTCCACCAGGCGAGTTGATATAGATAGAAATGTCTTTTCCTGGGTCAGTGCTGTCAAGATAAAGCAACTGCGCCTGCAGTGTATTTGCTGTATAGTCATCAATCTGCGTACCGAGGAAGATGATGCGCTCCATCATCAGACGCGAAAACACGTCCATCTGTGTGACGTTGAGAGTTCTTTCTTCCAGGATATAGGGATTGAGATACTGGTTTTGTGCACTTACGACATCATCGAGCACCATACCGTTGATACCGAGATGACGAGTAGCAAATTTTCTAAAATCGTGGTTCATATAGCCTTGCAATCCTTTTGTATAGACTGTTTATATAACTGTTATATATTATATAATATGTAAGAGGAGTTTTCAGCTCTATCTCCCCTTCATATTACAAAGATAGGAAATAAAGTTGAAAACTCCTCAAAAAACAACGCAGAATTTTTCTACGTCCTATTATTTTTCCTGCATAAGTTTATTAAACTCGTCGAGAGTTACCTCCTTTTCGTCGAGCTTCACGATACCCTTAAGCACGCCTACGAGCTTCACGTCGACAGCACGATCTACGAGTCCGTCTATGCTCTCGCGGTTCTTCAGCATCTCCTGTGCATAGTTCTCGAGATACTCCTCAGGCACATTGTTCATGCCATACTGAGCAAACTGCACGCGAGCAGCCTCGATAGCCACTTCCTTGAGGTCCTTGTCGTCTACCTTTATCTCGTTGGCAGCAACGAGCTTCTCCTTGATGAGGTGCCATGTCAACTGCTTGATGCTTGCCTCATAGTTCTTCTCCACGAAGTCCTCGCCCTTATCCTTATTGTTGTCGAGCATGATGCGCTTGAGCAGAGCGTCAGGATAAGTCAGCGTGCCTACCTTCTTCTCTATGTGCTCACGCACGTCGAGGAGGAACTTGTAGTCTGAGTCTGACTGCAACTGAGTCTTCAGACCTTCTGCTATCTTTGCACGGAATGCAGCCTCGTCAGCGCACTCACCCTCACCGAAGATTGCATCGAAGAGCTTCTGGTCTACAGCTGCCTTCTGATAACGACTGATAGATGTCACCTGATAGCTGAAGTTGCCTGTGTGGTTAGGTGCATCTTCCTTCTCAATCTTGAGCACTGCTGACATCTCTGTCTCACCGAAGAGCTTGCTTGGGTTGATAGTGAGGATGTCGCCGGGCTTTGCCTTCTCGAAGAGCTTCTTCTGATCCTCATCCTTAGAGTAGTTAGGCATGATGGTAGCATCGCTCACAGTCACGCCACCCTCGAGTGTATTACCCTCAGCATCGAGCTCACGGAGGTCACCCTTCAAGATGTCATTCTCTGCATACTCGTCAGCCTCTACATAAGAACCTGAGCGTGATGCAAACATGTCTATCTGACGATTGATGATATCGTCGTCAATCTTTATAGTGTTGTAAGGCACCTTGTCATGACCAGAGAGTTTTACCTCAAACTCAGGAGCCACAGCGATGTCAAATACGAATGTGAACACTGAGTCCTTCTCCAGGTCCTGTGCCTCCTGCTTCTCAGAAGGGAGTGGCTGGCCGAGCATCTGGATCTTGTTGTCACCAATGTACTTGTAGATCTGCTCGCCTACAAACTTATTGATGACATCCATCTTCACTGATGTGCCATACATCTTCTTAATCATGCCCATTGGCACATTGCCAGGACGGAAACCAGGAACATTTGCACGCTTGCGGCAGGTCTTAAGCTCCTTCTCCACAGCATCCTTGTAATCAGCCTCTTCAACGGTGAGTGTCAACAGACCATTGATTTTGTCGGGGTTTTCAAATACAATATTCATCTTTTTATTTATTATGATTTTGATTTATTGCACGCATACAAGTTGCAAAATTACGAAATTTATGGAAAAACTCCTAAGTTTCACATTCTTTTATTTCTTACCAATCAGATATTTTGACTAAATTACATAAGAGGGAAAGATGTATTGATAGTAGTTGCAGCGTCCTCGCTGCAACCAAGAGGGGTCGCCGTACCTCCTACTCTACCACATCTTACTTGAGGGGCAAAGCGAGGACGCTTCGCCTACTATAAATGCATCGCTTAGTAGTTGCAGCGTCCTCGTTGCAACCTAACATGAGTCACAGAAGATACTTAAGTCAACTTATATGGTGTAACAACTTGGATTGAGCAATGTAAATATTCAAGTTAGTCGATGTTTTGACGGTCGTCAGCACAATTGATGGCGGTCGTCAGCAACATTGATGGCGGTCGTCAGCAAATGTGATGGCGGTCGTCAGCAAACGTGATGGCGGTCGTCGCACATTCGTAGTAGGTAGAGTTTTTACAACAAGAGTATTTACTTCTTACATGGGTGATGCTATGCAAAGCAAGAAATTATAATTCGTAGTAGTTGCAGCGTCCCCGCTGCAACCAGACAATTGTATCAATAGGAGGTACAGCGCCCTCGCTGTACCATCGCTAACAAGAAAATCAATAAAATAGAAACTCTCCTATGAGATGGTACGGCGGGGTCGCCGTACCTCCTACTTTACCACTGCTTGCGTGAGATGGTACGGCGGGAGCGCCGTACCTCCTAATCTTACCACTGCTTGCTTGAAAGGTTGCAGCGGGGACGCTGCAACTACTAGGGATTCCATCTTTCAACATTTCCATCTTTTCCGGCAAAAGACTTTGTCTTTTCATATAAAAGTGTTAACTTTGTAGAATTTAGTATATTGGCTGAGAATATATGCTTCATATGATACATTTTCAACTCATTATAATCAACATGAACAACATCCGTAATTATGCATTGCATGGGGCGAGACCTTTGCGTCTTCTTCCCATGATTGTGACGCTACTGTTGATGTGGTTGACACCGGGGTTGGCTTACGCTGACGACACCACGACGCCTACGCTCAACGATAGCGATTACTACGAGATCTCCACGGCGGCACAACTCAAATGGTTTGCCGACAAGGTTAACTCGGGTGACAACAGTATCAACGGTGTGCTGACGACTGACATCGACGTGTCTACGCTCGGTGCCGCCTACTGGACACCTATCGGCCTTTGGGACGAAAATGGTAAGACCAACGTCTTCTACAAAGGCAAGTTTGATGGACAAAACCACACCATCACGGGCATCGTCTTGCGCAAGGCGATAGCAAGTGGACTCTTCGGAGCTACCGAAAGCGCTGTCATCAGCAACGTGATTGTTACTGGTGCGAAGATGAAGGCCACACGTGATGAGAAAATATCCTCCATCCAATATGGCATTGGCCCAGTCTGCGGTATTGCCACTGCAGGCACGTTGATAGAGAATTGCCACTCCACGCTGACGGAGATACTCTATAAGCATTACGACAAAGACAGCCAGATGGATATCGACTGCGTGGGCGGTGTCGTGGGTGAACTGCGTGAGTCCACGGCGAAAGACTGTAGCGCTGATGGTTTCGTCCGTACGGATGGTACCTCTGTCGGTGGTATCGTAGGTTTCCTTAATAGCGGTCTGGTGCAAAACTGCCAGTTCCGCAACTATGACAATGGCAACTCAGCCGTAGTGGGTATAGATAAGGTTGGCGGTATCGCTGGTTCTTTGCAAGGACGCTCACGTGCCAATGCCATCGTGGATTGTACCGTGGCAGACTCAATAATATATAATGCTACGGCAGGCGTGTGCGGCACCATATGTGCTAAGGACACGTTGCTGACAGAGCCAGGAGTGTTCAACAGTAGTTATGAGATATACACTCCTGACCAACTGAAATGGTTCTCTGAGACAGTCAATGCGGGCAATGCCGTTTTTAATGCCAAGTTGATGAACGACATCAACATGAGCAAGGCGGGGACGTTCACTCCTATTGGCACAAGTAGCAAGCCATTCTCACTCATCTTCGACGGACAGGAGCACACCATCGACAGTCTTACGATTTCTGGCATTGAGTATGCTGGTCTCTTCGGCTACGTGAAGGATGGTGGCATCAAGAACGTCAATCTTGACCACACCCTACTCAATACAGCGGGTAAGAACTACCAGGGACTCCTCGTGGGATTTCTCACCCAGGATGCCAACGATAAGGACAAGAAGGGATACATAGAGAATTGTAATGTAGTGAATGGTAACCTTGCACGCGATGGCTCCAACACATCCAATTATGTCGGTGGTATCGTGGGTAAGGTGGACATGAGCGCTGAGGTGCGTGACTGTACATTCCAAGGTGAAGTAAAGGGCCACGAAGACCGCATCGGTGGCATCGCAGGATATATGGACTCAGGTGCAAAGATGTATCGATGCTCCACCATTGGTCCTTCTACCGTTTGGGGCAACGACTATGTAGGTGGCGTTGTAGGTTATATGACCGACACACAAACGCTGATAGACAACTGTTACGCAGACCAAAGCGCTGGCGAGGTAGCCATCCATGCATCGGATAACTGCTACTCTGGATTGGTGCGTGGCTATGACAAGAGCGGTACTGAGGACAAGTCAAAATACAAAGAGGAAAATCTACAGTATGAGCTCACAGGATATCAGGTAAAGAAAGAAGCGGGCAAAGCCAAGGAAGCACACATCACCGCTACTGCCACTGAGGGCAAAGGCACGTATCACGCCATTGTGGACATCGGTTCCACAAGCAAATACTTTACCACCGAAATAGAAAGAATCCCTGGTGTGGAGGAACTCGACTTCTGGGACAACAACAGCAATATTGCTGGTACGGAGGCGTGCGGATGGATCAACATGAACATCGCTGACTATGCCTTTGACTCGGGATTCAAGAAACTGTGGATGAAGTACAAGATGTTTGCTGGCGATGACCACATTATGATGTTGCAAGCCACCGACGTGCGTCCTGTCGGCGATAATATGTTCGGTAGTTGTCCTGATGCCAAGATCTATGTAGACGCAGAATACTATGCTGGTTTTCTCGAGTCTCCATCTTGGAGCAAATACAAGGACCACATCGTGTCTACTACAGACATGCGTACGGAGGAAGTGAATGCCCTATACGGTGCACGCTATGCTTTTGACCGCGACCGCGACAAGACGGGATCTATCATAACGGTAGACAATGGCAGCAAGCACGGATCAAAGCAGGTGCACGTCATCGGTGCGGACAATAGTTACCTCACCGCTGCCAACAACTACACACTGTGGATATATCAAGACATAGGTGAAACGTACGACTACAACACCACCAAGATTTGGGCAAACTCATTCAAGGGCAACGAGAATGTCCACACGGTCAAATTCCAGGAGATCACAAAGTCGGCAGATCGTGCAAGCCAGGCATTCCACATAGCAGTGGGCGACTCGGCATTTGTAAACTGCAAGAACCTGACCTCATTCAATGTGGCGCTGTATTCTGATGATGAGAACTACCACACCGAACTGATACTCCCCAGCC
>CAVABU010000012.1:0-28313 GCA_963586965.1 Gemmiger formicilis | reverse complement strand
GGGCAACGAAGCTATCTTCTCCAGCCGATGAAGATATCTTCTCTGGGCAACGAAGATATCTTCTCCAGCCGATGAAGCTATCTTCTCTGAACAACGAAGATATCTTCGTTTTTATAGGAGGTACGGCGCCTGAATTTTGGTAGATATGCATAGAAACGATTTTTTATGGAGATTATTTACCCAAATCTCGGTTAGAATTATAGATTTGGGTAAATAATCGCTATATTTTCTCTCTTTGCTACAATAAAATCATGTAACTATCAGTAAATTTGCACTTGCTTGTCATCCTCATGCGTCACATATATATAATAAGGTGAAACAGATAAAGACTTTTTTCAAGATATTCCTCCTTTGGACAGTCATAGGCATGCTTAGCAAGGTGCTGTTTTTGGTTGTCCACGCTGACCTCATACCCGATCCTAAGATCAGTGATTATTTCTCAGTCATGTGGCACGGCCTGCCACTTGACTTTGCCATGGCGGGCTATCTCACAGCCTTGCCCGCCCTCATCCTCATAGGCACAGTATGGAGCAAGGGTAGGGCAATGCGCATAGCGTGGCACGCATGGTTTGTCTTTGCGTCATTGGCGTCAGCCATAGTCTATGTCACCAATATCGCCCTCTATGGCTATTGGGGTTTCCCGTTAGACAATACTCCGTTGCTCTATCTGAAGACCTCACCCGCTGACACCCTGGCGAGCATGACATTACTGCAGACCATCTTGCTGCCACTCATCATGCTGATATTTGCATATGTCATCTATCACATTTTTATGGAGGCAAGTCGAGAAGCATTCGTGGAAGATCGGTCAAGCACAGCGAAGCGAAGCATAGTCTCCGGCATATTGCTATTCCTCGCCCTATCCCTGATAATCCCCATACGAGGAGGCTTCTCCACGGCAGTAAACCATACTGGCAATGTGTATTACTCCACCAATACACGTCTCAATCATGCCGCCGTGAACCCCTTGTTTAGTTTCTTCGAATCTGTCATGCACAATGAGGACATTGGTTCGCGCTATCGCTTCATGTCTGATGGCGAAGCGCAACAGGTATTTCGTGGTATGACATACACCAAACTGCGCAAGGATGCAAAAAAGCACAACTACAATGTCATCGTGATATGCCTGGAAGGCTTTTCCAAGTATATCATGGCTGAGAGCGGACACGTCAAAGACGTGGTGCCCAATCTGGAGCGCTATTCACGTGAAGGTATCTATTTCACAAATTTCTATGCCAACAGTTTTCGTACCGATCGTGCCATAGTTTCGGTCTTCAGTGGTCTGCCGGCACAACCCACGATGAGTGTCATGGATCAGCCACATATCAGTACCTCACTGCCCTCATTGGCGCGCACACTGGGAAAGAGTAGTTATGACACGCACTTCTATTATGGTGGCGATGCAGGCTATAGCAACATGCGGTCGTATGTCATCGGTACTGGTTTTGAGAAACTTACCGACCAACATGACTTTGATAATAAGTATGTGACAGGCAAATGGGGCGTGGCAGACGGCCCACTCTTTGACCGTGTGCTTAATGATATCAAGGCGGAAACGAAGAAGGGATGCACTCCATTTTATAAAGGTATCATGACGGGCAGCAGTCACGAACCGTTTGATGTGCCCCACTATAAGAAACTATCAGACCCGGCACTCAATGCCTTCTCTTATTCAGACCATTGCCTTGGCAAGTTTGTGGAGAACCTCAAGCAATTGTCCTGTTGGAAGAACACCATCCTCGTCATAGTGCCCGACCATCTCGGGGCATATCCGAGCAATATCGATAATATGCAGTTGTGGCGTTACGAATTGCCACTCATCATGCTTGGTGGCCCCATTACTGCTCCTCAGCAAGTGGCGACGTGCGGTTCGCAGATAGACATCTGTGCCACAGTGCTTGGCATGCTGGGCAAGGACCATCAAGACTTCCTTTACTCCAAAGATCTCTTTGATCGGCATGCCCCACACTTTGCCTTCTTCACTATACCAGATGCCATGGGAATGGTGAAGGATCGTGACTTCGTCTTTTATGACAATACGTCGCAGTCGGTGGTAAAGTCGCAAGGGAAAGACTTCGCCCGTCTGCTCGTAAAGGCACAGGCATTCCTACAAAAACTCTATGATGACCTGGAAGAGAGAAAGACAAGGTAATATCTTTGGAAAATAGAGGTAATTAATAGTAGGCGAAGCGCCCCCGCTTTGCCCTCGCAAAGGAGAATCACTCGGGGCTTGCTTGGTTGCAGCGAGGACGCTGCGACTACTTTAAAAACCACCATAGCGAGGACGCTTCGCCTACTACGGTTGCCTTTGTTTGCTTACAATATTCCAAATCAGAAACTTTAGAAAAATTATACCTCAGGGTATAATACCTTTGGGCATAATTTTGTAACTTTGCATAAGTCAGAGACTTATACTGATGATGATAAGGCAATAACGTATGGACAAGATACTTTTGAGTTTTGATACTGAGGAGTTTGACGTGCCACGCGAGCATGGCGTGGAGTTCTCCTTGGAGGACGGGATGAAGGTGTCGGCGTATGGCACCAACCGCATCCTGGACTGTCTGAAGGATAATGGTGTGAAAGCCACATTCTTCTGCACGGCAAACTTTGCACAGCATGCTCCCGAAGTGATGCGTCGCATCATGGATGAAGGACATGAGGTGGCGTGCCATGGCGTGGATCACTTCACTCCAAAGGATACAGATGTGGAGCAGTCCAAGGAGATCATAGAGAGTCTGACTGGCAAGAAAGTGTACGGATATAGACAACCGCGCATGTTTGCCGTGTCAAATGACAAGATACGTGAAGTGGGCATGATATACAACTCCTCGCTCAATCCCGCCTTCATCCCAGGTCGCTACATGCACCTGAATATGCCTCGCACATGCTTTATGAAGGATGACGTGCTGCAGATACCAGCATCAGTGACTCCCACGGTGCGATTCCCACTATTTTGGTTGGCTAATCATGTGTTGCCACCACGCCTGTATCACTGGATGATACGTCGCACTCTCCGGCATGACGGATATTTCACTACCTATATGCACCCGTGGGAATTTTATAATCTGAAAGGTCATCCCGAGTGGAAGATACAAGGCATCATAAAGATGAATTGCGGTGACGAACTCCTCCATCGTCTGGACCGACTGATAAAGATGCTCAAGCAGACAGGAGCGGAGTTTACCACCTATACGCAGTTTGCCATACAAAAGAAAATCGAGTTGGCTACCCTCGTCGGTAAGACAAAATAAACACTACACAAGCAAGATGGGTCAAGACACAAGAAAGAAAAAGGTCACTATCCTCATACCATGCTATAATGAGCAGGAGTCGCTCAGCGCACTTTATGATGCTCTGCAGACGCTTATGGATGGTAATGACTCCTATGACTGGGAGATACTCATGGTCAATGACGGCAGCGCTGACCACACGCTGGACATCATCAAGTCACTGCGTGCCAAGGACAAGCGCGTCGGGTATGTCAGCCTGTCACGCAATTTTGGTAAGGAGCGAGCCATGCTGGCTGGTTTTGACCATGCCTCAGGTGACTGCACCGTGATAATGGATGCCGACCTGCAACATCCGCCATACGTGGTGCCACTGATGCTAGAGAAATGGGAGGAAGGCTATCAGGATGTGTATGGCAAACGCTTGAGCCGAGGTAAGGAACCATGGCTTAGGAAGCAATTTTCATTGCTATTCTATCGTATGCTTCAGAAGTCTACACGCTATGATATATTACCCAATGTGGGCGACTTCCGCCTATTGGACAAATCCTGCATCGCAGTGCTGAGGCAGTTGCGTGAGAGCGAGCGCTACACCAAGGGCATGTATGCTTGGATAGGATTTAAGAAGTGTGGCGTGGACTTTGAGACGCAAGACCGTGTGGGAGGCGAGTCGCACATGAGTGTGTGGAGCCTATTGCACCTTGCCGTCGACGGAGTGATGTCGTTTACAGTAGCCCCACTGAAGTGGTCAGCATTTCTCGGACTCATAGTGTCGCTCACCGCCTTCATATTCATGTGTTACACATTGGTCAACACGTGGATATTTGGTGATCCCGTGCAAGGTTATCCCACGCTTATGACCGTGATACTCTTTCTCGGTGGCGTGCAACTGATGTCGCTTGGCATCATAGGCGAATATCTCGGTAAGATATTCAAGGAGTCAAAAAATCGTCCAGTATACGTAGCAGCCGAAGTAGAGACTGACGCACTGTCACTGACAGATATTTATAACAAAGAGACAAGATGATGAAGCAGAAGTTTATGGCATTTTGGAAGAGTCCTAAATGCGTATTTTGGTTTGGCATGCTTATTGCCGTCATAGCCACGGCACTAGAAGTGTCGCGTGGACGCAATGCCAACTATATAGTCTATTCCGATGCCACCCGCATGTTTTGGGAAGGCATCACGCCTTACACCATGTCTTTCGTTGAGGCTTATGGTCGCTATTTCCTCTATCCGCCAGCATTTTGTGTCTTGCTTTCACCAGTGTTGCTCATGCCGTGGTGGCTCGGACCATTCGTGTGGAATCTTGGCAACTATAGCCTTTTCGCCTTGGCTATCAAGACACTACCAAGGCAGTTTGATGCTTACAAGCACCGCATTTTCCTATTTCTGTTGCCCTTGCTTCTGCAGGCCATCTTCTGCTATCAGTATAACACGGTGGTGTGCTATCTCTTCATCTTTGCCTTCTCGCTGATGGAGCGTGGCAAAGGTCACTGGGCTGCACTTCTCATCATGCTGTCAGCCTCCACCAAGGTCTATGGCGGTATCGAGTTAGCCATGCTACTGATGTACTCCAAACCGTGGCGCAATATTGGTATAGGCATCTTGGCGGGTGCCATAATGATGGCATTGCCACTGCTCAATCCCAACTTTGATAATCCATTGCAGTTGTATGGCGACATGGCATCCATACTCAATACGCACAATAGTGCCGTGGACTATGTCGGACTGCTCTATGCCCGTGGTCTGAAGTGGCTATTCCTACCAAATAGTGCGATAGTGCAGGGCGTGGTGCTCGTGTTGATGGCAGTGCTCTTCTTCATCCGTCATAATAGGTGGGGCGACTTACGATTTCGCACGCAGTGCCTGGCAGCCCTGATGGGATATGTGATACTCTTTAGCGGATGTCCAGAGACCCACACCTACATCATAGCCATAGCCGGCTATCTGATGGCTTTCTGGTTGCAGAAAAAAAGGACACGTATTGACTGGATACTGTTTTGGCTACTGTTTGTCAATTTCTGCATCTTGCCCACCGATGTCCTTTGTCCACCAAAGGTCCACCAGTTTATCCACGAGACATTCTGGCTTGATGTCTACACCTACACCATCTGTTGGTTGCGCTTACTGTGGTGGGCATCCAAGAGGGAGACAGTGTGTGAGTAGATAAAATTACCAACGAAAATACCCCAATAGTGTCCTATCTTTCTTTTCGTTAAGACTGATAGGTAAAAATTGACACTTTTTAGGCGAAGTTGATGCTTCGCCTTTCCTTTTATGTTGTTACTTTTGCACGCCATTAGTGCCAGATGATGAAAAGTGATGAAAAAAGTAACAGTAAAATCGGTGTCCACTAAGCGAGAGATGGATGATTTTGTGCAATTGCCCCATCATCTTTACCGCAATACACCACAATATGTACCGGATCTTGACATGGATGTCAGGGAGACCTTCGACCCGAAGAAGAATCCGGGACTGGAATATTCCGACATGCAGGCATTCGTAGCCTATGATGAAAATAGAAAATGTGTGGGGCGAATAGCCGGAATAATCAATCGTAGTGCTAACGAGAAATGGAACACACGTAATGTGCGCTTTGGACTGATAGAGTTTGAGGATGACATCGCCGTGTCCTCCGCTTTGCTAGATGCAGTGGCAGAGTGGGGCAAGCAGCGTGGCATGGTCAACATACAGGGTCCGATGGGTATCACCGATTTCGAGAAGGAAGGTATGCTTGTGGAAGACTTTGATATGGTGGGGTCGATGATTTCCATCTATAATCCTGAGTATTACCCTAAACATATGGAGCAGTTGGGCTTCCAAAAAGAGGCAGACTGGCTACAAATACAGATAGCCATTCCAAAGGAAGTGCCAGAGAAATATGCCAGAGTGGCGCAACTCACCAAGAAGATGTTTGGCCTCCATGTCAAGAAACTCACCAAGAAGGAGATAATGCAGCAGGGATATGGCAAACGAGTGTTTGATTTGCTCAATCTTGCCTATTCGCCACTCTTTGGCTATTCCGCATTCACCGACAAGCAGATAGACGCCTTTGTCAATAGATACATCCCGCTGATCAATCTCGACATGGTGTCAGCAGTGGAGGATGGTGATGGCAGACTCATAGGCGTGGGCATCACGATGGGCGGTCTGACAAATGCTCTTCGCAAGTCGCATGGCAAGTTATTGCCTTTCGGATGGTATCACATCCTGAAGTCACTGAAGTGGAAACATGAGGGCAAGGCAGAACTCATGCTTATCGGAGTGCATCCTGACTATCAGGGACTGGGAGTCAATGCCCTCTTCTTTAATGACCTGATACCAATATATAATAAGTTGGGCTACACTTGGGCAGAGACAGGTCCGCAACTCGAGACCAATGTGAAAGAACTATCGCAGTGGAAGCCACTTAATCCGAAGACGGTGAAGCGCAGACGGTGCTACACCAAGGAGATAGGTTGAGTAAGAATAGTATCAAAGTAATAAAAACAACAGAATAATGAAAAGAGTAGTAATTACAGGTATGGGCATCTGGTCGTGCCTGGGAGTCACACTCGATGAGGTGCGTGATTCCCTCTACGCTGGACGCAGCGGCATCATTTTCAGTCAGGAGCGCAAGGACGCAGGTTTTCGTTCTCCGCTTTGTGCCAATGTGCCTATTCCAAATCTGAAACCATTTGTTGCGCGCAATCAGCGCAACTTTATGCCAGAAGAAGCACAGTATGCCTTCATGGCTACCAAGCAAGCCTTGGAGAATGCACACCTTGATGCTGACTACATAGCACAGCATGAGATAGGACTCATCTATGGCAACGACTCTGTGGCTGAGGCTACAATGCATGCATTGGATAAATTCCGTGAATTTGGTAATACCGTGGCTTGCGGTAGCGGATCTATATTCCAGTCCATGAACTCCACAGTGACGATGAATCTCGCTTGCCTCTTTAAGTTGCGTGGCATCAATCTCACCGCTTCTGCAGCATGTGCTTCTGGCTCTCAGTCCATAGGTCTCGGCGCATTGCTCATCCGCAATGGTCTGCAGGACTGCGTAGTGTGTGGTGGTGCACAGGAAAACAATATGTATAGCGTGGCAGCCTTTGACGGCATACAGTCGTTCTCTGTGCGTGAGAATGAACCCACCAAAGCCAGCCGTCCATTTGACCGTGACCGTGATGGACTCGTGCCAGGCGGTGGTGCTGCCACTGTCATACTCGAGGAATATGAACACGCCGTGAAGCGTGGCGCACCGATCCTTGCCGAGGTGGTAGGATGGGGATTCTCAGGCAATGGTGACCATATATCCACACCTAACGTAGATGGTCCAGCGCGCTCGCTCGAACTCTGTCTGAAGGATGCTCAGATGACTGCAGATCAGATAGAATATATCAATGCACACGCCACCTCTACACATATCGGTGATGCACGCGAGGCACAAGCCATAGCACGCATCTTCGGTGAGAGAAATGTGCCTGTCACTTCCACCAAGAGCCAGACAGGACACGAGATGTGGATGGCAGGAGCCAGCGAAATCATCTACTCCATACTGATGATGAAGAATGACTTCATAGCGCCAAATATCAACTTTGAGAATCCTGATGAGGATACGGCTTGCATACATGTGTTGCCCGAACTGAGGAAGACTCACTTTGACACGTTTCTCTCCAATTCCTTCGGATTTGGTGGCACCAATTCCACTATCATAGTAAAGAATATATAGTATGAACAATTAAAATAACAGACAGAATGAAAACACGTAATGAAATTGTAGAACATGTAAATAGCCTGTTGGCTGAAGAGTTTGACATGGAGGATTCCAACTTCGATGCTAATGCCAATATCAAGGACACACTGAGCCTTGACAGCCTTAGCCTCGTAGACCTCATAGCACTGGTGCAGCAAAACTATAAGGTGGTGATACCTGCTGCCGAACTCAAAAATATACAGACTTTCAACAATCTGTATGACTATATCGAGTCACATCTTCCACAGGAATAATGGAAAGAATTGACATCCGACAACTCATTCCGCAACGTAGTCCCATCCTTATGGTGGACGAGTTGCTCCACACAGATGGTGAGCAGGCACATACCTGCTTCACCATCCGTCAGGATAACTTCTTCCTTGACGATGAAGATAGCACTCTTGACGAAAGTGGCATCATCGAACATATGGCGCAGTCAGCGTCTGCCTTTGCTGGATATAAGGCTGTCACTGCAGGTGCCACAGAACCACCACTCGGCTACATCGGAGAGGTGAAGAAATTTCGTTGCCATCTGCGTCCCAAGTCGGGCGACTGCCTTCACACGATTATAAGCATGGGAGTGGAGGTCAATGGTGTCACAATGATTACGGCGCAGACCTTCATCGCCGATGATGCGTCAGCAGAGATTACGGCAGATAGCACGCTTGCTGCCGAGACGAAGATGAAAATATTCATAAAGAGATGAGACTTGAGAATAGTTATTTTAAGGTGCTCAATCGCTGTTCAGATGGCGATCAATCGATGACATTCCACGTGGCATTGCTTCCAGATTGTGATGTCTATCGTGGTCACTTCCCAGTCAATCCTGTCTGCCCTGGTGTCTGCAATATGAAGATGATAAGGGAGTGTGCAGAGATGATGCTTGGCAAGTCACTTCACCAACCTGCTGTCAGTCAGTGTCGGTTTGTGTCACTGATGACACCTGCACAGTGCCAGGAGGTTGACATTAAGATGGAAATACTCGCTGCCTCAGACGATGCCTTCACCGTGAAGGCTACCATCAGCGACAGCAACAATATATATATGGAATATAAAGGAGAGATGACCGTATGACGAAACTCTGTATTTATGTCTACCGCTATTTTCGTAGTCATCGTCTTGTGTTCTGGAGTTCGATGATAGCCTTGTTTGCTATCTTTGGCTATTTCTCATCACAGATACACTTGGAGGAGGACCTCAACAAACTCATGCCATCGTCGCGTAATGAGGACGGTAGCATGAAATTGGCTTTCGCCAACCTTCGCATTAAGGACAAGACATTCCTCCTCTTTGAGGGCAAAAATGGAGTTACTACCGACCGCATCGCAGAAGTGTGTGATGCCTTTGTAGACTCCCTGCAGGCGCGTGATGGCAGACTTGGTAAGGACAAGAAAGCCATCGGCGACGTGTTTTATAGTCTTTCCGATGACCTGATGCCTGATGCCATAGACTATCTATCAGAACATATTCCCGCCTATATAGACACGACACTCTATGCCGGCATAGATTCGTTGCTCACTGTGGAGCATATGACCAAGCAGATGCAGCAGAATAAGAAGGACCTCACTGGCGATTTCGGTTCGGCTTATCCCGAACTCATACTCTCTGACCCTATAGGCTTGCGCAATGTGCTTGCCCAGCAGATGAAACCGTTGATGGCGAGTGGTACCGGCGGGTATAAGACCATCGACAATCATTTCTTCGTGGCAGACTCTACTGTTTGTGTGGCTTTTATCACTCCGCGCTATTCATCTACGAATACTGGACAGGGTTCAGTCTTGTTTAAAAACCTCAACAGTCTGATAGAGGAGTTTGCCGTCAGCACCCCTGATGTGAAGATATGCTATCATGGCACTCCCGCAAGCGGATTCTATAATGCAGGTCAGATAAAGCGTGACCTGACCACTACCATAGGCGGTTCGCTTGTAGTGGTGATAATATTCCTATTGGTGTGTTTCCGTAGATGGGATACACTGCTATTGTTGATAGTACCAGTAGCATTTGGCACACTTTTTGGTCTGACCATGATGTATTTCATCAAGGGACAGTTCTCGCTCATAGCCTTGGGCATAGGTGCCGTGATACTTGGCGTGGCACTGAGTTATGTGCTCCACATCCTGACGCATCATCGCTATGTGCATGACAAGGAACAGATGTTGCGTGACCAAGTGCGTCCCGTGTGCTTGGGATGTCTCACTACCATCGGTTCGTTTACTGGTCTGATATTTGTCAACACGGCCTTGCTACAGGATTTCGGCATGTTTTCAGCTTTTGCCATCTTTGGCACCACTGCCTTCTGTCTGATATATCTGCCTCAACTGTTGGGAGATAAAGAAGAAAACAATAAATCCAACAAGGCATTTGCGCTCATAGACCGTATTAACGCATATCCTTTCCATAGCAAGAAACCATTGTTGGCTGTCATCACATTGCTGACATTGGTGTGCATAGGTGCCTATGTGGCGAAGGGCACACAGTTTGATGCTGATATGCACAACTTAGGTTACAATGCCGACATCACCACATACTCGGAAAACCTTCTCCGCGAGAAGACCTTCACGGGTGACAAGCAGAAGTACTTTGCTGCCTCGGGTAAGACCATGGAGGAGGCGATAGCCAACTTTGCCGTGCTTGAGCACAAACTCGACTCCCTACAGAAGGAAGGATTGGTGAGGAGTTACACCCACACGGAAAAGGTGTTTGTGCCACTTAAGGAACAGCAGAAACGTATCGATGCGTGGAAGCGCTACTGGACGGAAGAGCGCCAGGCACGTGTGCGCCGTCTGATAGCACAGACTGCACCAAGTGCTGGGATGAATCCCGAGGCATTCTCTCCATTCTTTGACTTGGTGACGCGTGATTATCAGCCCGATGCCCTCTATAAGGCGGGCATTATCCCCGAGGGTTATCTGTCCACACTGATGGAGAAATCCTATAATGGAGAATGTCTATGCTTCACATCAGTGCGCTGTGCCAATGACAGTGTGCACGATCAGCAGAGTGACTACTATCGCATATGTCACGCCATAGCAGACAAACCGCATATGATGGTGCTCGACACATATTACTACACGCTCGACACATTGGTCAGCATGAATGAAGATTTCAATGTGCTCCAGTGGGTGTCCATGGCATTTGTCTTCGTAGTCTTACTGCTGAGTTTTAGATTTGACTTGAAGAAGACGCTACTTGCCTTCATGCCTATCCTGCTCAGTTGGCTGATAGTGCTTGGTGCAATGGCACTGTTTGATATGAAGTTTAATCTTGTCAACATCATCATCTCCACATTCATCTTCGGTATAGGAGTGGACTACAGCATATTTGTGATGAATGGACTGACGGACAATGACGCAAACAAGATGTTGGCATATCATAAGACGGCGATATTTTTCAGTGCCGTGACCTTGATCGTCACAGTGGCATCAATGCTCTTTGCCAGCCATCCCGCCATCAAGTCAGTGGGATTCTCCACGCTGACAGGACTGGTCTCAGCCGTGATATTGGCATATGTCATGCAACCCGCCATATGGTATTGGATGAACAGGAAAAAGAAGTAGGCCGATGAAATATGATGTTATCATAATAGGTAGTGGACTTGGAGGTTTGCAGTGCGCTTATATCCTCGCTCGTCAGGGCAAGCGGGTGCTCGTGCTTGAGCAGACTATCCAACCAGGTGGATGCCTACAGAGTTACCGTCGTGGAGGGCAAACCTTTGACACTGGTTTCCATTATGTCGGCGGTCTAGAGGAAGGACAGTCTCTGCACGGAGCATTCCAATACATGGGACTGCTTGACCTGCCTTGGCATCAATTGGATAAGAACTGTTTTGACAAGGTGACCATAAGCGATAGAAGTTTTGATTATGCACAAGGTTTTGAGCATTTCGCCAAACGCCTTTCCGAATACTTTCCAGATGAACGCATCGGTCTGGTGCACTATGTGAAGCAACTCCAGGACTCTATAGACGAACAGGTGCAACCCTTCTCGACTGATGACTTGCACCCAGAATATATGGGATCTTTGGTGTCGACAAGTGCGTGGCAATTCCTGGAGGATACTTTTCGTAATCCACTATTGAGGAATGTGCTTAGTGGCACATCTCTGAAGATGGAACTCAATCGTGACACTCTGCCACTATTCAGTTTTCTCCATGGCAATAGCAGTTATGTGGAGAGCAGTTGGCGTCTCAAGGGTGATGCTTCACAGATAGTGCGCTGTCTTGCAGATGGAGTAACTGCTATGGGAGGAGAAATTATCTGTCGTGCCAAAGTCACCGAATTGGTGGAGAAGGATGGCCAGATACGCTATGCCGTCTGCGATAATGGTGAGACCTATGAAGCCGACATCTTCATAAGCGATATCCATCCTGCGCAGACTTGTGATCTTGTGAAGGAAAGCACAAAGATAAAGAAGGTCTTTAGGCGCAGGATGAAGACCATACCAAATACTTTCGGTATGTTTACCGTGTCACTGACGTATAAACCGCAGACAGTGCGCTATTTTAACTATAACCATTACATCTACAACACTCAGGATGTGTGGGACGAACAGCATGACGGCATACTCGTGAGTAGCAGAGTGCCCGAGGATGGCAGTGACTACACCCGTCAGATAGATCTGCTCATGCCACAGGATTGGAGCCAATATAGCATGTGGCAGGACACTCGTGTGGGGCACCGTGGAGAAAGTTATGAGAAGATGAAAGAAAAACTAGCCGATAAGTGCATAGAGCGTGTGGCACAACACATTCCAGAGATAAGACATTACGAGCGTCGCTACACGTCTACACCACTGACGTGGCATAGTTATACGCTGACACCAGAGGGTAGTGCCTATGGCATGCGCAAGGATTATCACAATCCGCTGATGACGATGCTCTCGCCACGCACGCCAGTGTCAAATCTCTTTATGACAGGACAAAACCTCATGCTACATGGTGTGCATGGTGTGACGATGACCAGTCTGCATACATGTGCTGCCATTATAGGCAAGCAACCGATATGGAAAATATTAACAACTTAACGATTAGTGATATGACACAAAAGAAATATGCACTCGTGACAGGTGGAAGCCGTGGCATCGGCAGAGCCGTATGCATCAAACTGGCAAGTATGGGTTACCATGTGCTGATAAACTATGTGAGCAATGCCACTGAGGCTGATCGCACACTGCAGATGGTGCGTGATGCTGGTGGCGACGGAGAGACGATGCAGTTTGATGTGGCTGACGGCAACCAGACAAAGGAGGCACTCCAGACATGGCAAGCCAATCATGCCGATGAATACGTGGAGGTGCTGGTTAATAATGCAGGTATACGTCGTGATAGCATCCTAATGTTTATGCCTGAGCAGGACTGGCATAGTGTGCTCGATACCTCGCTCAATGGTTTCTACTATGTCACGCAGACACTCTTGCAACAGATGCTCGTGCACAAGTATGGTCGCATCATCAACCTTGCCAGCGTGAGCGGACTCAAGGGCTTGCCAGGACAGACCAACTATTCCGCTGCCAAGGGCGGCATCATAGCAGCCACAAAGGCTCTAGCGCAAGAGGTGGCACGCAAGAATGTCACAGTGAACGCAGTCGCTCCTGGATTTATAGAGACTGACATGACCGAGGGACTCGATGTGGCGACACTCAAGAAGAGCATACCAAGCCAGCGCTTTGGTAAACCAGAGGAGGTGGCTGAACTCATAGGTTTCCTTGCATCCGACAAGGCGGGATATATCACGGGTGACGTGATATCAATCAATGGAGGACTATATACATAAATGATAAAATATGAGGTATGGCGACCCCGCCGTACCATGAGAAGATAGGAATCTTGGTGCAGCGAGGGCGCTGCACCTCCTATGATTAGCATTATCTAATTATAAAACGATATACAATAAAAAAGATGAAGAAAACTTTCATAACTTTTTTCATTCTGTTGTTGGCTTGCTTCACTGCCTCTGCGCAGCAGACTGAACTGTGCAAGGCGGTGGCAAGCCATTACAATGGACTTAATAGTTTTTCAGCCACTGTGAAGCTGACACGCCACAATGTAGCCATCACCAATGATGATGTGACCAAGGGACATTATTATTGGAAGCGACCAAACCAGCAGAGCATGGTCTTTCCTGATACCAAGGAGATGCTCCTTGCTACTGGTACGGCATATACGATGGTGAATGGAGGCAAACAGCGCACAGTAAAGGCAAAGGCTATGGGCAACAATCCGTTTGAAATCCTTACCGATATCTTTACGCACATGATGTCGGGCGATGCCAAAACACTTACCAATCAGGCTAATGTGTCTGTGGCAAAGCAGGGTACATCATTTCTGCTTACCGTGACTCCGAAGACTACTGATGCCAAAGCGAAGAAAAGGCTGATGTTCACTTCATTTACGGTGCTGATAGACAATGCAGGCAACATGACGCGTCTGCATATCAATGAGCGTGGTGGTAACTACTCGCAGTATGACTTCTCTGCTTATTCGCTCAATGCAAATATCAATAGCAAGATATTTACCACCAAGGCGCTATCAATAAAGTAGCATCAGACCGGCGAAGGCGGCAAGACCTATCATAAGGATAGGGTTTACCTTGACCCATTTAGTGCCGACAAAGGTTGCGGTAAACAATGCTACGCTTATCCAGAATTGCCATGGATCTACTGATGGAGTGGAGAAATTCTCTGATGTCATCAGCATGAGCGTAGCAGCTGCAAGGAGTCCCACTACAGCAGGACGCAGTCCCGAGAACATATTTATCACTACAGGATGATTCATGTACTTCATAAACATCTTGGAGATGAGAATCATCAGTATCAGTGAAGGCAACATGAGTGACAGTGTGGCGGTCAACGAACCGAGCACTGCCATCATGCCGTTATAGCCAGCATTGTGCACTGCCACGTATCCGCAGTATGTGGCGGAGTTGATGCCCACCGGGCCAGGCGTCATCTGACTTATAGCCACGATATTGGTAAACTCTGCCGTGGTGAGCCAATGATGATTGTAGACAACTTCTGACTGTATGAGAGACAACATGCCGTAGCCTCCTCCAAAGCCGAAGAGACCTATCTCAAAGAATGTTATAAACAGATAAAGGAATGTCATGTTACAGATGTTGCGTGTCGTGTCAATTCTTTATTAGTGCTCCATACAGGTAGCCTCCCACTGCGGCGGCTATGATGATGAATATCGGGTTGACACCAAGTAGCCAAATGAGCAACGCTCCGATGACTGGTATCCATGCCGTATAGAGATTGATGTGTGCACTCTTTGCCAGATTGAATGTAGGTACGGCAATCAGTGCCACCACTGCAGGACGTATGCCACGGAAGCATGCTGCCACCCAAGGCACATCCTGGAAATGACGGAATATGGTGGCTATAAGCAATATGATGAGGAAAGAGGGTAGGGCAGAACCCAATGATGCGAGTATGGCTCCACGCTCTTTCTTCAACTTGTATCCGATGAATGTGCTGATGTTTATGGCAAACACGCCAGGGCATGTTTGTGCTATGGCGATGAGGTCAAGAAATTGTTCGCGGTCTATCCACTTATTCTTGTCCACCACCTCAGCCTCTATCATGGGAATCATGGCGTAGCCACCACCGAAGGTGACCACGCCAATCTTAAAGAATGTCTTGAATAATTTCCAGAACATATTATTTCGCTAAGTTCTTTTCCACCCACTTGCGTGCATTGACAAATGCCTCTATCCATGGAGTGACGTCATCGGATGCTACGCGGTCTTGTGGATAGTCTGCACACTGCCATGGGAAAATGGTACGCTCAGGGTGTGGCATGATGGCGAGATGACGACCATCGCTACTTGCCAAGGCTGCCACATTATAGTCGGAGCCGTTAGGATTGCCAGGATAACCCTCGTAATTGAACTTTGCCACAACATTATATTTGTCCTCGCTCAGAGGCAGATGGAACTTGCCCTCTCCGTGTGCCACCCATGTGCCAATCTTGCTTCCGCTGAGAGAACCAAACATCACACTATTGTTCTCTGGTATGGTGAGACTCACAAATGTAGACTCAAATTTATGTGAATCATTATGCAACATCTGTGCATAGTCACGTGCATTGTTTACAGCCGATGTGTTGTTGAGGAGTCCTAGTTCGACCATCAACTGACAGCCGTTGCAGACGCCAAGTGACAGTGTGTCCTTGCGTGCATAGAAATTGTCGAGTGCTGCCTTTGCCTTTGGATTGTAGAGGAATGCTCCGGCCCAACCCTTTGCCGAACCGAGCACGTCGCTATTGGAGAATCCACCGCAGAATGCTATCACATTGACATCCTCCAGTGTCTCACGACCAGAGATGAGGTCAGTCATGGTGACATCCTTCACATCGAAACCAGCCAACCAGAATGAGTATGCCATCTCGCGCTCAGAGTTGGTACCCTTCTCACGTATGACGGCAGCCTTCAGACCACTTGCCGTGCGACGGTCAGGGTCAAGACCCCACTGTGACAGTTTGCCTGTGAATGACTCAGGGAACTTATATTCCAATGGTTGCTTGCCGAGATTGTCGCGACGCTCCTCTGCCTTGCCGTTGAAACTCTGACGGCGGTCAAGCATATAGGAAGTCTCATACCATACGCTGCGCATCTCGTCTATGTCGAATGACAAAGTGCGGTTGTCTTTCTTCACAGTGAGGTTTCTCTCCTCTTGTGGTACACCTATTTTGATATATGCTACGCCAGCATCGTCGAGTATCTTCTTCACTCTTGTGCTGTCGGCATCGCTTACCTGTATGACAACGCCAGGATTCTCAGCGAAGAGAGCCTTCACTAAGTCTGCTTCAGGCATCTTGTCGAGGTTTACTGCTATACCGCCCTTGACATTGGCGAAGCACATTTCGAGCAGAGTGGTGATGAGACCGCCAGCGGAGATGTCGTGTCCTGCGAGCACCAGTCCCTCATTGATGAGTTGCTGCACCGCCATGAAGGCATCGCAGAAGTATTCTGGATTTTTCACAGTAGGTACGTCGCTACCCACCTTGCCTTGTGTTTGGGCAAAGGCAGAACCGCCCAATTGCAGAGCGTCAAAAGAGAAGTCTATATGATAGAAGCGGCTCTTTGCCTCATGCTTCATTACAGGTGATACAATCTTGCGCACATCGCTCACCTCGCCACCTGATGACACTATCACTGTGCCAGGAGCGATAATCTTTTCTCCGTCAGGATATTTTTGTGTCATGGACAAAGAGTCCTTACCAGTAGGTACGTTGATATGCAACTGGCAACAGAAATCTGACAGTGCCTTCACTGCCGTGTAGAGACGTGCATCCTCGCCCTCCTGAGCGCGACATGGCCACATCCAGTTGGCAGATAGAGATATGCTCTCCATGCCGTCAGCGAGAGGTGCCCACACAAGGTTGGTCAGTGACTCTGCCACTGAGAGTACGCTTCCTGCTGCAGGATCTGCAAGTGCAGCCTGTGGAGCATGGCCGATGGCAGTGGCTATACCCTTGTGTCCGCGATAGTCGAGAGCCACAGCACCACAATCGCTGAGAGGCAACTGCAGTTCACCCTGGCACTGCTGGCGTGCTACGCGACCTGACACACTGCGGTCCACCTTGTTGGTGAGCCAGTCCTTGCAGGCCACTGCCTCCAGGCGAAGCACTTCCTTCAGGTAGTCATCCACCTTGCTGTCGCTATATGTCACTACATCATATTTTCTTTCTACAGTCTTGTCCACCATGATGGTCTTAGGTGAAGAACCAAACATCTGGTCTACGTCGAGGTCAAATGGACGCTCACCGTCAGCCTGCTCAAAAGCAAAGTGTGCATCGCCAGTAGTCTCACCCACAGTGTACATAGGAGCACGCTCACGGTCGGCAATCTTCTGCACATGCTCGATGGCTTTCTCGTCGATGAGTAGTCCCATGCGCTCCTGGCTCTCGTTGGCGATGATCTCCTTTGCAGAGAGAGTCTTGTCGCCTACAGGCAGTTTGTCCATCTCTATCAGACCGCCACAGTCTTCTACCAACTCCGACAGACAGTTTACATGACCTGCACTACCATGGTCGTGGATAGACACGATAGGATTTTCGTCTTCCTCGCAGAGAGCACGCACCACATTGTATGCACGCTTCTGCATCTCAGGGTTAGCACGCTGCACGGCATTCAGTTCGATGCCCGATGAGTAGCGTCCAGTTTCTACCGAAGACACAGATCCGCCACCAAGACCGATGCGATAATTCTCGCCACCCATGACGACAATTTTGTTGCCTGTCTGTGGTTCACCCTTCAGACAGTCGCGCTGTGTGCCATAGCCCACACCGCCAGCAAGCATTATCACCTTGTCATAGGCATACTTTTCGTCCTTCTCCTGATGTTCGAAAGTCAGCACCGAACCGCAGATGAGCGGTTGGCCAAACTTATTTCCGAAGTCAGAAGCACCATTGGAAGCCTTTATGAGTATCTGTTCAGGAGTTTGGTAAAGCCACTTGCGCACTGGTAGCAGTTGCTCCCATGCATTATTCTGTCCCTCCTTGCGAGGATAAGATGTCATGTAGACGGCAGTACCAGCCAAAGGCCATGAACCGACACCGCCACCCATACGGTCGCGGATTTCACCACCCGTACCAGTAGCAGCGCCATTGAATGGTTCTACGGTAGTAGGGAAGTTGTGTGTCTCAGCCTTGAGCGAGATGACACTCTTCACGTTCTTCACGCGGAAGTAGTCTGGTTTGGAGTGGTCAGCAGGAGCAAACTGCTCTATCTCTGGACCTTCGGCAAAAGCCACATTATCCTTGTATGCTGACAATATCTTACCAGGGTTCTCGGCAGTGGTCTTCTTTATCATTTGGAAGAGTGAACTCTCCTTCTCCTCGCCATCGATGATGAATGTGCCACCAAATATCTTGTGACGGCAATGCTCAGAGTTGATCTGTGCAAAACCGAATACCTCAGAGTCTGTGAGTTTTCTGCCCAGTTGGCCTTCCACCTTGTGCAGATATTCTATTTCCTCATGCGACAGTGCCAGACCCTCCTCCTCATTGTAAGCATCGAGGTCTTCGATGTGCTTGATAGGTTCGGGTTGTATGTCCACGGTGAAGATGTTTTGGTCAAGACCATTATACATGCGCTGAAGCATGGGGTCGTGATCAGCATTTGGAGAACTTACCTTGAAATACTCCTCTATACGCAAAATGCCGCCAAGATTCATGTTTTGTGCAATCTCAACGGCATTCGTACTCCATGGGGTAATCATTTCACGGCGTGGGCCTACATAAAATCCTTCGAGGGTGTTGCCCTCCACTACGCTGGCTCCGCCATAGAGCCAACAGAGTTTTTCCACTTCGTCAGCACTCAGTGTGTGGTCTGACTGTGTCGCAATGACTGTGTTGTTCGGGGTGTTGAAGAATGTTATCATGAGTGATTGTATGATAAATTTATCGCAAAGGTAGTTATTTCTTTTCAGATAGTTGGCCTTTGATTGTGAAAATGTCATCGTAGTTGCCAACATCACATTAATATTATCACCACCGCAGTGGCGAGAAACAGAATGCCAAGGGCAAGATTAAACCATCTCATATTATTGAGATACTTTAGGTGGAGGCTTATTCCACGTTGCAGTAGTATGGCAAATATCGAGAGTGGCAATGCCGTTGCCAAGGCGAATACTAATGGTAGGAATAGCCCTGTGTGCGATGCTGCCGATAGCGGAATGAGCACACCGAAGAATGCCACTGCCGCTTCTGGACAGAATGCTATGGCGATGACTGCGCCAGAGAGGAATGCGCCCCATAGTCCAGGTAGCATGCTGCGCTGTGACACCTCGTGGTGATGATGGTGTGCAAAGAGCGAACTGAGGACAAGGTATATGCCACCAATCGCAAACACTGCCGAGAGTAATGGCGCTGCCCATGTCGATGCCTCCTGTCGGCTGATGGTGACGATGCCCTCGCGGACAAGCCATGCCAAGGATGTGCCAAGGATGGCGTAGAGTAGGGTATGCCCGAGTATGTACATCCACAATATTGGTCTCCTATCTGTATTTTTACTTTGCAGATAGGTCATGGCTGCCACGTTTGGCGCCACAGTGCATGGGTGTATGATAATGACAAGTCCCAAAAGGAATGTGCTGAGTATATCCATCATAATTGTAGAGTGGCGTCGCAATAATCGACGACCGCTGTTCGGTGGGTGATGAAGATCACCGTCTTGTCGTTTGATTCAAGTATGTTTTTGAGTAGTCGGCGCTCTGTCTGTGGGTCGAGAGCCGATGTGGCTTCGTCAAAGAGCATTATAGGACGATTTCGCAGTAGTGCCCTCGCTATGCCTATACGCTGGCTTTGTCCTTCGCTGAGGCCACTTCCCTTCTCGCCGTATTCCGTGTCGAGTTGCTTGGGCAAGTCTTCCACAAACTCCGCACAACTCATCTTCAGTGCTTTCCACATCATCTCCTCTGTAGCATCGGGATTGGCAAGGAGAAGATTGTAGCGGATGGTGCCACTCATGAGAGTGTTGCCTTGTGGTACATAGACGAAATTGCATCTATGCAGTGGACTTATCTGCTCTTCCTTACCGCCGTTGCTATATATACATACATCGCCCTTTTGTGGATGTATGAGCGCAAGCATGAGGCGTATGAGAGTGGTCTTGCCCGACCCAGTCTCGCCCAATACCGCTGTGCAAGTACCTGGACGAAAGTCAAATGTGAGATTATCTATCACGGGAGTCTCTTCATAGGCATATTCCACATCACATATCCTCACTCCGCATGGAGCCGTCATGAGGCGCGGTTCGCCTTGCTCTTCCAATGGTGCTTCTTCCAGTTCCATAAGACGTTCTGCCGCAGTGAAGACCCCGACAAAGGCAGGAGCGAGTTTCGTAAGGTCACGTGCTGGTGTCTGTATGCGGTTGACCAGTTGGAGAAAAGCCGTCATGCCTCCGAATGATAGTGTGTGGGAAGACATGCGCAGAGCTGCCCATAGGAATGCGATGAGATATCCCAGTGCAAAACCGAAGTTGAGCACGAAATTGGAAAATACGCTAAATGCTGTACGCTTCGCCACATTCTTGCGTAGTGACTGCTGGGTGGTCTCAAGCCTATTGATCATTGTCGTATCACTCTCGAGGGTCTTTATCAGCATGCGGTTTTGCACTGTCTCCTGTAGCACGCTCTGCACGTTACTGTCGGAGTCGCGCACCTGGCGTGTGAGGTGACGCATTTGTCTGATATAGATCTTACTGAAGAGGATGAATATCGGGATGATGGCAATGGATATGACGGCAAGAGCCTTGTCCATGGAAAACATATAAAGGAACGCTCCAAGAAACAGTGCCACGACGGAAAGCGTATTAGGAAGAGTCTCAGCCAGGAAGTTTACCACAGTGATGACATCCTGCTCCAGGCGGTTCATTACATCTCCAGAGTGGTGCAGTTCACGTCCGTGCCATTCAGAGCGAAGCATCCTGTCGAGAAGTCTCTGTTGCATCTTGTTTTGCGCACGCACTCCCAGTATGTTTCTCACCCATATAGAACCGATTCTTATGGCAAAGTTGCATAGCACCAGTCCTCCCATGATGCCTACCGCCCAATAGATGTTACCTTCCTTAAATCCCGAAGCCACGTCGATGGCATTCTGTACGGCGTGCACGGAGAGCAGACTCACCACGACAGATAGAAGGCCGAGTGAGGCATTGAGTATAGCCTGCAGTCGGTTTCCCTTCCATGCCGTCCAAAGCCAACGTGCTATGGTGGCACTCGTGTATTTGTTGTTTGGGATAATATTAAAGAGTCTCATCGCGGTTTGTCAAAGGTGTCATGCGCCATCATAATTTTAGCGCACGTCTGCGCCCCACATCATCTTTTCTCTCAAGGTGGAGTAGAATCGCTTGTCTTGCAGTTTCACCACCTTTATGCAGTGGTCGGCTTTTTTTACTGTGACCTTTGACCCTTCTACGAAAGTGCTACTGCGTCCGTCCACTGCGACAAGGAAGTTATGTGAACGACTCTCCACGTTGAGCGTTATCACTGAGTTGCCGTCAATCACTATCGGACGTATGTTGAGACTATGGGGAGCCACTGGTGTCAAGCATAAAGTGTCAGTTGTCGGCACCATGATGGGACCGCCATTAGACAGATTGTATGCAGTGCTTCCAGTAGGAGTTGCCACTATGAGCCCGTCTGCCTGGTATGTCACGAGATATTCGTTGCCGATGGTTACACTTACGGTGATCATTGATGCCGTATCGCGCTTGAGTATGGCGATATCGTTGAGAGCATAACTGACCACCTTGCCGTCTGGCGCATCAATCTCCGCCTTGACGACGGCATGGTTTTGCAATTGGTAATTGCCGTCGTAGATAGCGTCTATGGTGCGGTCTATTTCGCTCGGCATGATGTCTGAGAGAAATCCCAGTCGTCCTATGTTTACACCGATGAGCGAAATACCCTTCTCTCCTACACGGTTGGCTGCTTTGAGGAAAGTGCCATCGCCACCCATGGAGATGACAAAGTCGGCATCAAAGTCTTCACCGTCAAAAGGTAAGGCGTTGACGGTATCGATAATTTGTTTGTTTTTGAGAAAGTCAAGGAAAGGACGGTCTATGCTTATTTCCGCTCCTTTGTCAGCAAGCACAGAGAACACTTTCTGTATGGATGCTGATTTCTTAGCCTGAAATTCATTGCCGAATATGGCGAAACGGAGTTTTTTGTCAATCATAGCCACTTTTCTTTGTATGTTTGCCACATTATTATTACTTTTGCGACTACAAAAGTAACTAAATCTTATCAATTTACAAAGAGTAGTATGGCAAAAGTATATGTATTCCTTGCCAATGGATTCGAAGAGGTAGAGGCATTGGCTCCAGTTGACATCTTGCGTCGCGGTGGAGTGGAAGTGGTATTGGTTAGCATCACAGCATCGCGCAGTGTGGAGACATCTCATGGTGTCACGATAGAGGCTGACTGCCATATAGCGGATGCAAATCTCTCAGATGCCGACATGCTCGTGCTACCTGGTGGTATGCCTGGTGCAAGCAATCTCATGGAGTCTGAGGTTGTGTGCAGTGCACTGAAGGCGCAGCACGAAGCAGGAAAACTTATTGGCGCAATATGCGCAGCTCCTATGGTGCTCGGCCGTCTTGGTATCCTTGAGGGTAAGCGTGCCACTTGTTATCCAGGATTTGAGCAGTATCTTGACGGAGCCACTCCTACAGGTGAGTTGGTGACCATCGATGGCAATGTGATCACAGGCAAGGGTCCTGGCGCAGCCATGGCATTCGGATATCAACTGCTGTCTAATTTTGTGCCAAATGAGGATGTTGAGGCACTGAAGAAAGGCATGATTTATCAGGGATAATTGCCAGATATAGGAGATAACTTGTAAAAAACTTCCCGAATATTTGTGCTCTTAAGAAAAAAGCATTACCTTTGCATCCGCAATTCTTAGGATTGCAAAGGCCCAGATGGCGGAATCGGTAGACGCGCTGGTCTCAAACACCAGTGGAGTAATCCGTGCCGGTTCGACCCCGGCTCTGGGTACAAAGAAAGCGCTTGATTGCTTATTAATAGCATCAAGCGCTTTCTTTGTATACGCTTACTTGGTGTTGATTGTGCGATAAAAGGCATTTTCCTTACTTTTCCGCCAGCCAATCTAGCACATATTGCTGTTTGATGCCGTCGTGCCAGATCACTGGGTCGTTATCCATGGTCAGCAAAAACTTGGGATAATTGTCGGAAATGTTCTGCAATGGTGCCAGTTCACGTTGTATTGTAGTTTCATCTCTTACCGTCAATGCCACTTGGTAGTATGCCTTTTCTTCTCCTCTGACCACTACAAAGTCTATTTCTGCATCTCCAACCTTGCCCACATAGATTTCGCCACCTCTACGAGCCAACTCCAGATAAACGACATTCTCAAGGATATGCCCCAAGTCACCGCCTTTCGTGCCGATGACAACTTGTCGCAAACCGACATCGGCAAGGTATAATTTCTGTCCCGTCTTTAGTAACTGCTTACCCTTGGCATCATATCTAGACACAGCATAAAATATGTAACTGTCAGTCAATGCAGAGATATAGTTCTCCACTGTGTGAGACGTTATCTTGCGTCCAGACGAGGTCATGGTGTCACTAATGCGCTTGATGACAGAGATGTTTCCGATATTGTCAGCCAAGAATTTGACTACACTTTGCAACATCATGACATCTGTTATCTTTCGACGACTCACCACATCCTTCAAGACTATTGTGTTATAGAGTCCCAATAAGTATTCACGGATCATCTCCCTGTCATTCTTTAGTTGCAAGACATATGGGAAAGCTCCATCTTCGATATAATACCTATAGGCAGTCTCTATACTTGTATCCTTTGGCAATGCCGAGAAGTATTCCTTGAAAGAAAATGGGAATAACTTGATTTCGACATATCTACCCGTCAATAAGGTGGCGATTTCGCCAGAAAGAAGATAGGCGTTAGATCCAGTCACATAGATGTCCACATTGTCCAATAAGAACAAGCTGTCAATCACCTTTTGGAAGCCATCCACCATCTGTATCTCGTCAAAGAAGAGATAGTTCATCTTATCTTTACACAGGTTTTTCTTGACATGTGCATATAGCGCCTTATAGTCAAGGAATGGTTCGTTTTCCAAGTCCTCAAAGTTGAGTTCTTGCACTTGTTCTGCAGAAACACCCTCTGCCAAGACTTTTTGACAAAACATTCGCAAAAGGGAAGACTTACCACAGCGCCGTATGCCTGTCACCACCTTTATGACCTTCTTGTCTTTCCACTTCTCCAAAAGTTTGATGTATTCCTTACGCTCTATCATTGCCTATTCTTCGTTGTATAAAAATGTAATGCACTGCAAATATACTAATGATTTACGGAAAATTTGCAGCGCACTGCAAATTTCTTTCCGTTTCACCTTATTTTTGCAGAGCATTGCCAAAGAATGACATCATTACACACACACACAATCTAAATTGGTCATATCATAAAGAATAGTTTATTGAGCAATGCCATATCCTTGGCGAAGTTGTCATTGCTATAGGAGGAGGCGAAGTCTAAGAGTGGCTGGGCCTCGTCGTCATTCCAACAGAGATATAGGGAGAAGACCGTCTCTTCGCCATCACTCTCCTCGCCCGTGAAGAGTTCGCAAAGTGCTACGCCGTCAGACCTTGTCAGCCATGTGCGCTCCAGCTCACCTCGTAGTTTCATCACTTCCTGCACATACTGCTTGGGATTGGTCACCTTCATGGCGCTGTTCTCCATGATAAACTTGTATACGGCGTCCATATTGCCGGCTTTCTGATATAGGCAAAGATCATCGGTCAACTGCAATCGCAATTCTGTGGAAGTCGGACAGATGTAGGTGACAGCTTCACTCTGTACGGCATCCAGGAGGTCATCTCCCTTCATCGTCTTCTGCAATGTCAGCATATTGCCGTCCACTCCATCCTTGGTCAAACGGTAAAAAGAACCTACGCTATCATTGGTGATGACAGTGCTTCCTGCAAGCAGGTAGTCATTGATGCGCAGAGACATGTCCACCGTCATATTGCTGCCGTTATCTGCCTCAGTTGTCTGCCAAGAGAAGGCGAGGGTGGTGGTGTCATTGAAGGTGATATTCAGCTGATGGTCGCCATCCTCCACCTTGCGTATCACCTTGTCGTCATCAGCTTCATACACTCCTGCATGGGCATCAAAATATTTCAGTGCATCACGAAATGCCGTCAAGTCTCCCACAAGCAGTGCCTGTGTGCATCGCTCCGTCAGACCGTCAGCCTCGTCCTTGCCCTCCCACTCATATATATTAATGAGCGAATCAAGGTTTGCCAACTTTTCCAAGTCTGGTCGCACCATGGGAAAGTCGGAGCACCACTGGTTATACGAACTAATGATATGCGACTGTGCTATCCTGCGGTCAAGCATCTGCTCCTCTGTGCCACCATCATCATCCATCTTGTAGCATGACGACAAGGCAAGGCAAGAAAGAAGCAATATAAGACATACACGGATATTTAGCAACGACACTCGATAATTCATCTTCACTTTACTATATTAATAAGTAGAAGTTTTAGTTCTTCTTTTTCTTCCACGTAAACAGATTGAAATACACTCCCATGCAAATACGCATCTCGGCATATAGTTGCGAGATTTTTACCTCTGGTTTATTGTAACTGAAGGTGGTGAAATCACCATACACACCAGCATACATCTGGCCATTATTCCACTGCACCGATCCGCGTCCAGTGAAGTTGAGGCTCCAGTCGCCATTGTATACATTCTGACTCTTGTCCAGATTGTCCAGCGAATAGGTGGTGACCTTACTCCACTTGAGCGACAGCACGGGATAAAGAGTGGCGTTAAGGACGAAATTGTGTGCAAAAGCCCAGTTGTAGCCATATCCTAATTTGGCACTCAACTTGCGATAACGGAAGTCCACCTCCTGTGTGACGCATGGCACATATGTTATCTCCTCCGTCTCGCCGCTAAACCATTTGTCGTAACTCTCATCATCGATAAAGGGGTCATGCGTGAGCACCAAGTCACTACGAAAATCCACATACGAGATGCCACCTATCACACTTCCTGCACTCTTCAATTGTCGTGTGGAGTATCCATACGCCGCCTTGTAGGAAAACTTCTTGAAATTGAATACATAGTAGAAGTCCACGCCCGTCTCTCTCGACGTAAAGCCGTCATAATCCTCATTCTTAAGGTCCACGGGTTGAGCATCATTTAGCGTGCTTCCATCCCAAGATAAGTCTTCACCCTGGCCGACAGTGCCTCTCACAAATCCTTGCGAACCCACTATACGTGCCTCACCATTCACCTTGCGGTTATAGATCTGAAGTCCCCACCTATTGGCGATGATGTCGAAGGAGAAATTTGTGTTGTTGTGTTGCTTCTTGCCCTTTATCTCATTAAGGCTCTTGGAGAAGCTTCCTGCAAAGATGCTATAGCCAGCTCCAATGCCCACCCTCGGACAATTCGTAGGCATCAACTTTAATCTCTGCTTGCCACCACTCAGAGCGAAGTCAAAACTCTGATTGCTGTCAAACATATAAGTATTGGCATAACTATTAAATCTCTCTGGCAAGACATAGGCAGAGTCAGAGACTCCCATCACCTTGGCAAACAATTCGCCGATGCCTTGCGCCGACATTGATGAAGGCATGGCAAAGAGTATTGCCACCGCCAAAATATATATGTATGCCTTATTCTTTATTTGCAACATTGTAATATTCACGAAGAAAACAAACTCACTTTGCAACAAAGCCTTGTTTCTTGCTGATTATAGTCTTATTCCTCTGGGAAATCAACCGTATCCAATAACTCCTCTATCTGAGGTTTCAAGACAGGGATGTCATTCTCAATAGTCTTCCATAAGTCAATAGGTTCGATGGTGTAATAGCCATGTACCAAGACATGTCTCATGCCAACTATAGCGTCCCATGGCAATTGATTATGTTCTGCTCGAAACTCTTTGGTCAACATATACGATGCTTCCCCAATAATTTCTACAAGCTTTACAAAACCATAAAAGACTACGTGATCAGTCATAGCTGTCTCGTAGTCATATTTTTCTTTATATTCAAGCAATGTATTGCAAGCTTGCAATATATGTTCAAGTCTGCCTTTATCTCTAACTCTTTCTCTCATATATTAGCAGTTTGTCTCTATTTACGGTTTTCTCTGCAAATGGAAGCAGACGACCCTCTTCTACCAAATCTACAGGTTTGTTGACAATTCCCTCCAAGTTAACCATAATCTTAGCGATGGTCATTAGGGAAAACTTGTCATCTCTCATATACCTCACCAACAAGTCTACGTCACTCTTTGATGTCTCCTCTCCACGTGAGCATGAACCAAAGAGCCAAGCCTTTTCGATGGGTTGGGTGGCGAGATACTGCTGTATCTTAGGGATCATTTCTTGCACATTCTTGCTTAGCATAAGATGAGCATTGTTTGTTCTTTCGGCAAAAATACTTGTTTCTCTCGTAATCCACAAGTGTTTAAGCAAGAAAATGTAATCCTCCCTATACGATTTGCCCGCACAACGGCTGAGCGACGAGCGCACAGCACCTGCCAGACAGTCGCACACCAGCTGCTATGCAAGCGCACACCAGCTGGTGTGCGGTCGTAGGAGCTACCCTGCTCCAAGATATAAGTCGTTTCTTATCCCCTTTTATACTATATGCGTTGGAGGGTGTGCCAAAGCTGTAATTTCCGTAATTACGGGAATATACAGGATTGACACACTCTCCTATCTATACCTCTGCTTGTTTGGTTGCAGCGGGGACGCTGCAACTACTATTGTTACTTGTGCTTCTCGTAGTAGTCGATGGCGGCGCGGATGTTCTTCTGCACTGCT
>CAVABU010000011.1:15815-28949 GCA_963586965.1 Gemmiger formicilis | reverse complement strand
GGTTAGAATGCCTGCCTGTCACGCAGGAGGTCACGGGTTCGAGTCCCGTACGCACCGCCGAAAGAAGTCTTGAGAATCCCTCAAGACTCTTTTTGTTTATATACGCTTCCTAACATAGACTTGATGTCTTTTTCTTCTTTCCAGATTTTCTTTCAGACATCAACTCGATGTGCGTTTTCCCCATCTTATATACATAAGAAACGTTAATTTGTTGTACATTTGGAAAACTATAACTAACTTTACGTTACCATTTAACAACAAAACCTATCACAAACATGAATTTCCGCAAATCCATCATCAGTATGGCATTGTGTCTGTTGGCCTCTATCGCTGTGGCTGACAATGTCTACGACATCCATCCCGTGCCTCAAACTCAGGTGCAACTGCAAGGCGTCGCATCCCTCACGGGACAAGTTAACATCGTGGCTGGCCGTGGTATAGACTCCTATACACTCGATCGTGCCAAAGAGGTGCTCTCTGAGCATGGCATCACGCCTGTCATTGCCCGCAAGGCTGTAAAAGGTCAGCACACCCTCTATCTCGGTATCAATGGTTCGGGAGACCTTGCCGACCGCGAAGGCAAGCGCATCTCGCTCCAACGCGATGTGTTCACGCAAAAGGGTTATGACCGTCATGCCCTCACCGTAAGACAAAACGGCACGGCAAGCGAAGTGGTCATCATAGGCGAGAGCACCGATGCCGTATTCTGTGGACTTGCCTCCCTCGAGCAGATGCTTGATCAGACCAAGGACGGCAACCTCACCTGTGTGGATATCTATGACTACGCCGACACCCAGTATCGTGGTGTCATCGAAGGCTACTATGGAGTGCCTTATTCTGCCGAGGTCACAGCCGACCTCTTCCGCTTCATGGCACGCTATAAGATGAATACATATATGTATGGTGCCAAGAGCGACCCTTACCATTCACAATATTGGGACAAGGCTTACCCCACTACCATCACTAAGGAACAACAAGAGGTGGGAATGCTCACTGAGGGCATGATGCGTCAACTGACTGATGCTGCACACAAGACCAAGGTCAATTTCATCTGGGCAATACATCCAGGAAATGCCTTCACTGACAAAGACCAGCCAGATGTGCTCGACCGCATAATGTCAAAACTGCGACTCATGCACAACCTCGGTGTACGTCAGTTTGGTGTCTTCGTTGACGACGTCGGCGTGCCTTCTGACTCTGCCATGCTCGCTCTCAATGCCGAGCGCCTTACTGGACTTCAGCAGATGATAGACCGCGAGTGGAATGGTCCTAAGGCTCAGCCTGCTGACACCGTGAAACCGCTTCACTTCGTGCCCCAACTCTACGCTTACTCATGGGTGAAGCGCGAACAGGGCGAGCGCTTCTTCCGCTCTCTGAGCAACACTCCCGCAAAGGTCTGCATCTATATCACTGGCCGTGCCGTATGGACAGTGCCCAACTCTGAAGACCCAGAACTCGTGAGTTCGTGGCTTGGACGTGACGTGGCATGGTGGTGGAATTATCCATGCAATGACAACGACATGGACAAGATATTCCCACTTGACATGTACCGCAACTTTGACGATGAGGCTCACATAGATCGTAATGCCACTCTCGACCCAGATATCAAGGGTGTCAACACGCTCATAAGCAATCCTATGCAGCAGGGTGAAATCAGTAAGATCGCACTCTATAGCATCGCCGACTATGCATGGCACCGCAAGGCTTTTGACAATAACTCTTCGTGGATGGCTTCCCTGCGCGACATCTTCGGTAAGTATGCCGACAATGCATTCCGCCTCTTGCCCGTAGTGCGTCATTATGATACCAACACCGCACTTGCTGACTGCATACGCCTGTGGAAGGCCAATCCTACTGATGCCACGACATCAAGTCTTCTTAAGCAATTGCAAGATCTGCAGGCTGACGCTAAGGCTATGGGTCAATTGGCTACGTCTGCTAACGAGTCGGACCGACTGATGTGGACCGAACTCCAGCCTTACGTGGAAAAGGTGGCTGACATGTGCCACATCGCCTATACTCTCGTCAACCCAAAGTCCACAGATGCTGAGCGCCAGCAGGCTTGCCAAGTGGCTAACGCAATGGATAAGAATGAGAAATATCAGTTCTCCATCCTCAATGGTATGGGCAATGATATCAGCCTCTCCAAGCGTGAGGCAGAGCCTGCTGCCAAGGTGCTACGCCCATTCGTAAAAGAACTGGCAAACGCAGAGTAATATACTAAAGGAAATTATAGATCGATTACAATCACTTAACTATATTAATATGATATTAAAGAAAACATTTATGGCAGCGCTGCTTGCTGCCATGCTGTTGCCAGGCACTGCCATGGCACAATTCAACTGGCCTTACCAAGTCAAGGACGGCACCATCGTGACTGAGGTGCCTGAGCGTCCTGTAGGTCAGAAAGACGCACTCAACCTCACCACACCCAAGATCCCAGTGGTGCGTGTCGGATTTGTAGGTTTGGGTATGCGCGGTTCGGAAGCCATCCGCCGTTGGGTTTATCAAGAAGGTGTACAGATCATGGGCCTTTGTGACCATGAGCAGAAGCGTGCTGAGGCTGCCAATGAGCAGTTGCGCAAGGCAAGCCTGCCACCAGCCACTCTCTATAGTGGTGAGGAAGGCTACAAGGCTCTCTGTGAGCGCAAGGACGTAGACCTTATATATATTGCCGTAGACTGGGAGCATCACTTCCCAGTGGCAGAATATGCCCTCGAGCATGGCAAGCACGTGGCTATAGAAGTGCCATCAGCAATGAATCTCACTGAGATATGGAAACTCATCAATCTCAGCGAGCAGAAGCGTCTCCACTGTATGATGCTCGAAAACTGTTGCTATGACTTCTTCGAACTCAATGCCCTCACCATGGCGCAGAAGGGACTCTTCGGCGATGTCATCTTCGCACAGGGTGCTTATCGTCATGACCTCGACCCATTCTGGGACGCATACTGGAAGAAGGGCGAGAATGACAAACTAGGATGGCGTCTTGAGTACAATAAGAATTATCGTGGCGATGTCTATGCCACTCACGGACTTGGCCCTGTGGCTCAGGTGATGAATATCCACCGCGGTGACCGCTTCACCATCCTTTCGGCTATGGATACAAAGAGTTTTGCAGGTGTAAAGAAGGCAGAGAAGCGTCTTGGTCAGAAGGTGGACAACTTCCGTCAGGGTGACCTCACCAACACTATGATACGCACCGAGCAGGGCAAGGTCATACAGATCGTGCACGATGTGATGACACCACAGCCATATAGCCGTATGTATCATCTCGTGGGTACTCAGGGCTTGGCAAACAAATATCCTGAGGAGGGCATCTCGCTCAACAACGAGAGTCTTAAGAAGGCTGGCATCGAGACAAAGACCAACTACTATGACGGTGAGGTATTTCTCAATGAGGCTGACATGAAGACACTGAATGAGAAATTTGAGAATCCTCTCGTCACAAAGTACACCGCCATGGCAAAGAAGGTAGGTGGTCACGGAGGTATGGACTTCATCATGGACTCTCGTCTCATCTACTGCCTGCAGCATGGTCTGCCTCTCGATATGGACGTGTATGACTTGGCAGAGTGGTGCTCACTTGCCGAACTCGGTTCGATATCTATGGACAACGACTGCAAACCTGTGGCTGTGCCTGACTTCACACGTGGTCACTGGAATGACCAGCAGGGATATCGCCATGCCTTTGCTACTGCCGAAGAGGAAGCAGCACAGGATGCAGCCAACCATGAGTTTACTGTCAAACTCAAGGCCACTGCTGAAAAGGCTTGGAAGAAGTACGACAAGAAGCACTAAACATTGAAACCATAGTAGTTGCAGCGTCCTCGCCGCAACCAAGAAAACAGTTGTAATCATAGGAGGTACGGCGTTCTCGCCGTACCTCCTATTGTTGTAGCGGGGACGCTACAACTACTATAAATACAAATCCACCGTACCTCTTATTGTTGCAACGAGGACGCTGCAACGACTAAGTATACCATCTTTCATTACTTACATCTTTACATTTTCCATATAACATGTGTCCTGCATTTGACGGAAAATTCCGCTTCACTGTGTAGGTCTACGTACATGTGTCAGTTGTAAAACAATTGTTGAACGCTTGTAAAACAATTGTTGAACACGTGTAAAACAATTGACGAACACTTGTGCAACAATTGCTTTACAACCGACCTACCTATTTCTTATTGCAAACTACGTGGATTTCTCGTATCATTATAACTATGTTTCCTTGTTAGATATAACATTGAAACATATTGATACTTAGCGTTTTACCATCGTGTGTAACATAAAGTACATATTTTGATTACATATCATGCACCTTTATGTCATGCACTTTTTCTGACCATTGATGCTTTTCTTTGTAGTTTTGCACCCGACCAAGATAAAGCCTCTCCGTCAAGGATGCTTCGTCAGAAAGCCAATAACAGAATCAATCAAAACTAAAAACTAAAAACGTACGCAGTTATGAAGAATACCTTATTATTCTACAAAGATTGCATGAAATCCACTTTTCTATGCAAATGTGCGCTCGCCTCTGCCTTGCTCTTCCCGGGCATGAATATCCTCGCTGGGGCATCTGCAGCTGCTGGTCCCATCAAGGGAAAAATCGTGTCGACCACCGACAAGGAACCGCTCATCGGTGCCACTGTGCAGGTGCTCGGCAGGTCAGTCAACGCTATCACCGATATTGATGGCAACTTCACCATCGATGCCAATGAGGGCGAGACTCTCGTCGTGAGTTACATCGGATTCGTGGAGCAGAAGGTGAAGGTCAAGGGCGACAACATAGACATTAGCCTCCGCGAAGAATCTCACTCCCTCAATGATGTGGTGGTCATCGGTTATGGTGTGCAGAAGAAGAAACTCGTCACGGGTGCTACCGTACAGATAAAAGGTGACGACCTCGCACGACGCAACACGGGCAACGCCCTCCAGGCTATGCAGGGACAGACCCCTGGTGTCAATATCATCTCTGAGAGCGGACAACCTGGCGCAGGCATGAAGGTCATCATCCGAGGTCAGGGATCTAACACAAGCAACAAACCGCTCTATGTCATCGACGGCATACCAGGTCTTGACATCACCACCGTCAATCCTTCTGATATAGAGTCCATCGACGTCTTAAAGGATGCGGCATCTGCTGCCATCTATGGTGCACAGGCTGCCAACGGCGTTGTCATCGTCACCACAAAGAGTGGTAAGAAAGGACATGCGCAGGTGACATTTGATGGATATTATGGTTGGCAGACCGCAGCCAAGAAGGTCAAGATGCTCAATGCCCAGCAGTATATGTCGCTCATGGACGAGCAGAACATCAACTCTGGTGGCACGGCTTACGATTGGACCAACATAAAGTCCATACATGATGCCAATGGCAATGTCTATGACACGGACTGGATGAACAATATGTTTGAGTCTGCCGCTCCCGTGCAAAACTACACCCTCGGCGTGACTGGTGGTAATGACGTGAGCACTTATGCCGTCTCGCTCGGATACTTCTCTCAGGACGGTATCGTAGGAGGCAATAAGGCAAGCAACTATGAGCGATATAATTTTCGCTCCAATCTCGAGCAGAAACTCTATGGCGATCTGCTCAAGGTGGGCGAAAATCTCTCCTTTTCTTATACGCGCAATCATGGCGACATCACCGGCAATATGTATAACAACAAACTCCGTGGTGCCTACGCCACATCGCCACTCCAACCTCTCTATCTGCAGCAAGACGGACGCGAAGATCGCAATGACGGCTACTCTTACTCCACAGCCAATGACTGGTATCAGTATGATGGCAACCCTGTGGCTGCGCTCTATCGTCACAAGAATATCAATGACGCGCAAAACTGGGTGGCAAATGTCTATGCCGAACTCCAACCGATAAAGAATCTCCGCATCAAGACTTTGCTAGGATTTAATCACAATGCCAATTCCTATCGTGAGTACAATCCTACGTATTACTCTACGTCAAATGATAATAATCTCGGTTCGTCTACTGTCAAGCAGAATATGACCAAGAACTGGACGCTCACGTGGACCAACACTGCCATGTATGACTGGAAGATAGGACTCCACCAGTTTAACTCCATGCTCGGTATGGAGGTGGAGCGTGCACAGGGCGACTATATTTCAGGTGATGCATCTCTGCTCTCCACTTATGACAGTTGGGCGACCGCTTATCTGAAGAATAATAATAGCGGCAACAATGGTCAGATAGGTGGATATCCTACCGAAGACTATCGACGCATATCCTATTTCGGTAGACTCGGATGGAATTATGACGACAAGTATATGGTCAATGTCACCCTTCGTGCCGATGGTTCATCACGCTTTGCCAAAGGTCACCGTTGGGGCTATTTCCCTTCAGTGTCAGCAGGATGGGTAGTCACAGGCGAAAAGTTTATGGAGCCTCTTCACTCATGGCTTGACTTCCTCAAGATACGTGGATCATGGGGACAGGTGGGCAACAATAATATAGATCCTTTCCTCTATGCTGCCACCGTCACACTGAGCAATGTGGGTTATAATTTCGGCACAGGTAAGGGTTCGACGCTCAATACCAATGGTGCTATAAGCGACCGTATAGGCAACTCCGAACTCAAATGGGAGACATCCGAACAGACTGACCTCGGATTTGATGCTCGCTTCATCAACTCACGCCTTGGATTAAACTTCGACTGGTATCTCAAGAAGACCAAGGACTGGATCGTGCAGGCTCCTGTGCTTGCTACTGCTGGTGCAGACGCACCTTATATAAATGGTGGCAACGTGACCAATAAGGGTGTGGAGATTGGCCTCACCTGGGATGACAACATCGGCAAGCAGTTCTCCTACCACATCGGAGCCAACATGTCATACAATAAGAATGAGGTGGGCGAGATACCTACCGAGGGTGGTATCATACACGGCTATTATGCGGGTTCGACAAATGCCAATATCATGTTTAATAACCAACCCGAGTTCTTCCGTTGCCAAAACGGCCACGCTATGGGCTTCTTCTGGGGCTACAAGACTGCAGGCGTATTCCAAAACCAGCAGGAGATAGACGAGTGGAAGGCTGCAGGCAATGGCGTCATGGCAAACACTCAGCCTGGCGACCTCAAGATAGTCGACATGGATCATAACGGTACGATAGACGACAAGGACAAGGTGGACTTGGGCAATGGTATACCGAAATTTAATTTCGGCCTAAACCTTGGGTTCAACTACCGCCAACTCGACTTTGCTGCCACTCTGTCAGGTGCGGCTGGATTTAAACTCGCCAATGGCGGATACCGCAACTGGGGTAACAGCATGAAGGCCAACTACACCACGACATTCCTTGACCGCTGGCATGGCGAGGGCACTTCTAACAAACTGCCACGTCTGACCAATGATGATCACAACTGGACCAACTTCTCTGACATCTATCTCCAGAATGGCAACTATCTCCGCATAGCCAACATCACCTTGGGATATGACTTCTCCAAGGTCATCGGCATCAAAGCCATCTCTCAGGCACGTCTCTACGTGCAGGTGCAAAACCTCTACACCTTCACCTCATATGACGGCATGGATCCTGAAGTGGGATTCGGCGAGATGGCATGGATGTCGGGCGTCGACACAGGATCTTATCCTCATGCACGCACTTACATCGTGGGAGTAAACGTGAAATTCTAAAAGGCGTAAAACTATGAAAACTATAAAATCAACCATATTACTTGTGGGACTCGCCACCATGTCGATAGCTTCTTGCACCGACAGTTTTCTCGACACTCAGTCGAAGACAAGTCTCACCACGGTCAACTATTACAAGACCCAAAATCAGGCGGAAGAGGCAGTCATCGGTTGCTACGACCGCTATCAGAACACTGTGTCAAATGGTAATCTGTCGCTCTTTCAGGTGTCAGAGATGATGTCTGACGACTGCTTTGGAGGCGGTGGACCTGATGACCGTGACCTGCGTCTGCTTGACCGCATGGATCAATCCATCAATGCTGCAAGTGACAATCTTCATGGTGGTATCTGGGGTGACTATTATAAGTGTATCTACAATTGCAATCTGCTCATCTCCTCGCTTGACAATATAACGTGGACGTCTGATACCGACCGCAAGACTGTGGAGGGTGAAGCACGTGCCATCAGAGCACTCGCATATTTTGACCTTGTGCGTATGTTTGAGAATGTGCCACTGCAGGCCAAACCAGTGTCGGAGAAGATACCGCAGTCTGCTCCAGATGATGTTTACAAGTTTATCGTCGAGGACTTGAAATATGCAGCAGAAAACATCCCTGCTGACAAGTATACCGACAACTCCTCCACGCTCGGACGCATATCACGCTATGCTGCTGAGGGTATGCTCGCCAGAGTGTATCTCTTCTATGATGGAGTGTATAATAATAATGAGTTTAAGTCCATGCCGGGCGACCTCACCAAGGATCAGGCTTTGAAGTATTGCGAAGACGTGATCGCTTCTGGCAAGTATAGCCTTGAGGCCAACTATGCCGACCTGTGGCGTGCCTCATCTGCCCAGCCTTCTGCCAAGGAGACAGGACTCAAGGACACCTACAAGGAAGCAAGCCAGGAGATACTCTGGGTCGTGAAATTCAATAATGACCAGACATGGAGTGGCAACTCCAATGGCAACCGCTTTGTCATCAACATCGGTATACGTAACACATGGGCTGCTCCTTATGGTTTCGGATGGGGTGCCTGCACAGTCACCAACTCCGCACGCAATATCTATAGCGCTGATGACAAACGCTTTGATGCCTCCATCATCGATGCTCGCCACTTGACCAATAATGATGGTCAGTCCACTGTCTATGAGGCTCAGGCTAAGACTGATGCTTGCGACTTGACGGGATACAACATCAAGAAATACACTCCGCTAGTGTATAAGGACGGTTCGTTTGTCGTAGACAATGAGAGCGATGTCTCTGGTCACAACTTCATGACATCACAGGATGCCGACTGGATACTCCTGCGCTATTCCGACGTCCTTCTCATGGCAGCCGAACTCGGTAGTCAGAATGCTGCACAGGACTACAATCTCGTGATGTATCGTGCCTATGGCAATCACGACCATGACCTAAGCGCTGCGCCCACACGCCAGCAGATATGGCAGGAGCGTCGTCGCGAGTTTATGGGTGAGGGCATACGCTACTTTGACCTTCGCCGTCAAGGACTCGATGCATTCGTCAAGGGCATCATGGGTCAGGCATATGACAATGGCGAGACGTCGGGTCAGGCCACTGAGGTGTATGAGAATCAGCAGAAGACCACCGTGGCAAGCACATTCCAGGAGCAGAATATCCGTGAGAAGCGAGGTTTCTGGCAGATACCTGGTTCGGAAATCTCCCTCTCAGGCGGACTTTATAAGCAGAATGCCGGATGGTAAGACTTGATGGTAATTACGTAAGATATAAGTTTAAATGTCATTAATAATCTAAGAGTGCCTTGGGCGGCTCTCGTTTTCTTGAAAATCCTTTTATGGGCCGCCCAGGCTTTTTGTTTCACTAAATGAAGAAAAATATCGCACAACCCCTTACTTACTGACCAACAATAGTTACTTTTGTGGTATAAGTTATTCACATTATACTGACAATCGTAAAAACAATACCTGAGTATGCTAAAGACCAACGTTATCCGACAAAGACACTTCGAGACAAGATGCACCGTGTGGCGTCTTGCAGTCATCCTTGCCATTATCCTGCAGATGATGACTGGCAGTGCGTGGGCCACCAGTTATGACTTCCGTAGCCTCGACACTCCGGCAGGACTTGCCGACAGTCATGTGTCAAGCATACTCAAAGACCACGACGGATACCTATGGATTGGCACGGCGGCAGGACTTTGTCGCTATGACGGTTTCCGATTCAAGAATTTCCATTCCAATCCTTCAGATAAGTCCTCCTTGCTGAGCAATCAGATCGAAAGCCTCGCCCTGGACAATGACCGACAGATATGGGTGCAGACCAATGAGGGCTACTGCATCTATCGCCCCGAGACCGAAGACTTCATGAATGATATGGCTTCGTGGATGAAGAGCCGTGGCATGCAAGGTGTGCCCTCGCGCGTCTTTGTAGACTCCAAGGGCTTCTTATGGATATCCGTCAATGGCACGGGATGCTATTATTACAATCCTTCCACCCGTGAGCATTTCCTCTTTAAGTCTTCTCCACGCAAGGGATACCTTCCCATGAAGGCTGTCACGGGCATCACGGAGCGTGGACAGTCGCTCGTGCTGTCATTTGAGGACGGCACCCTCGTGCGTCTTGATGGTCCAAGCAGACGCATAGTGTGGACCAATGATTATCTGGCTGTCCAGAGCCATCATCAGTCACAATATTATAGCACATATGTGGATTCCCACTACAACTATTGGGTGAGCAATCACGCTAAGGCGCACACTTGGGTCTATTCTTCCGCCTTGCGTCGCTGGTTTGCCTCGCCAAAAGAGTTTTTTGCCAGTCTTGGCATGGATGACATGAGCGATGCCTTCATCAAGGACATCAAGGAAGACAGCCACCACAACCTTTGGCTTGCCACGGAGCATGAGGGACTCTTTATTGCTAATGTGCCTAATCGCCATATACAACATGTGGTATACGATGCCAAGAATCCTAACACTCTGCTTGACAATACACTGCAGAGCATTTATATAGATAGTAATGATGCCGTGTGGATAGGTACTTACAAGAATGGTATAGCATATTATTCACCTTCGCTGTCGCATTATCCCACGACGATGCTTGGCGACATCTGCACCATAGCATCCGATAAGCAAGGCAACTACTGGTGCGGTACGAATGACAACGGACTCTTGTCTTACAATCCCACATCAGGTGCTACTCGTCATTACCATATGGCGGAGACGGGATTGCAGACGGATGTCGTGGTGAGCAGTCTCGCTGCCAGTGACGGATCGTTGTGGTTTGGGTCGTTTAATGGCGGTTTGACACATTACGTCAACGGCACTTTCCGTGCCTACAATCAGCAAAACTCTATGCTTGCCAACAATAGTGTGTGGTCACTTGCTGAAGACAGTCATGGGCATATCATCATCGGTACCCTCGGTGGTGGCGTGCAGATATTAGATCCCAAGTCGGGACAGTTTAGCACGTATGACTCTTCCAATTCCGCCTTACCTTCCCGATATGTGTCGGTGATAGACTTGGACCACAAAGGTCGCATCGTGGTGGGACACAGCATGGGAGTGTCAGTCGTGGACTATCGTAATGGCAAGGTCAGCGCTTTGCCATCTACCGCAGACGGTAGTTATTTCTCGAGTCTTTCGGTAAACGATATCTGCGTGGATAGACGTGGCTTGATATGGAATGCCAATATGTCGGGACTTGACGTCTATGACCCCGTGACACGTCGCATATATCATCTCTACAAAGGCCAGCAGATGGCTTGCGCCGTATGCGAAGACCAGGACGGATGCATCTGGGCGACACTTCCCAATGAGGTCATACGCATAGTAGTGACAAGAAAGGACAATGCACTCAGTTTCTTTATCAATAGTTTTGACGACCTTGACGGTTTGCAGAAGCGTCGCTATAATTTCCGTAGCATCTTCTGCGATAAGCGTGGACAAATTATCGTAGGTGGACAGGACGGCATCAATGCCATACCATCGCGATCACGCCACCATGCCGTGGCAGACACTCGCGTGCTCTTCTCCGGCATAGTCCTCTTCGACCATCCGCTTAATGTGGGTGAAGAGTATATGGGACGCGTCATCCTCGACAAGTCGGTCAATACCTCGCAGAGTCTCAATCTGAAGTATGACGAGAATGCCTTCACTGTGCTCCTAGCCACCAATCATGTGTCAGTGCCAGAGAAGTGTCATTTTATGTATCGCCTTGAGGGCTTTGGTGATGACACGTGGTTTACCACCGTGGAGTCGCAACCGAGCATCACCTACACCAATCTTCACCCAGGCACATATCGTCTGCAGGTGCGCGTGGTGGAGCGTGATGGCACGATGGGCAAGGAGACAAGCGAACTGCAGATACACATAGCACCGCCATTTTATATGTCTACATGGGCATACATTATCTATATATTGATCTTCGTCGCCGTGGTATGGTTTGCTTGGCATCTCACACTGCGTCGCAAGATGGATCAGATGAAACTCGCTTTCCTTACTGATATAAGCCATGAACTGCGCACACCGCTTTCGCTTGTCATATCGCCCGTGAAGGCCCTCATCGATGACGAGGATGACGAGCGGAAGCGCACACGACTCCAACTCGTGCTGCGCAATGCCCGACGACTGCTTGACATCGTCAATCAGACGCTAGACATACGCAAGATAGAGACTCATGCCATGCGCCTTGACTTAAAGCAGAGGGACATCGTCAAGTTTGTGCATGACATCGCTGACGGGTTCTCACGCCTTTCGCAGCAACATGTCACCATGAGATTTGTCTCAGAGATAGACTCGCTCGTGACGACATTTGATGAGGACAAGATGCAGAAGGTGATGAATAATCTCTTGAGCAATGCCTATAAGTTTACACCTGAGGGTGGCATGATAACCGTAAGCATAAGGTGGCAGAAGGCATCATCTGCAATCAGTGGACCACAGACGGGACATCTCCTTATATCCGTGGCAGACACAGGATGCGGCATTAGCGATGATGACAAGAAGCATGTCTTTGATCGCTTCTATCAAGCGAAGGTTCATAGGGAGTCTTCTGTCGGCGGTAGTGGTCTCGGACTCAATATCGCAAGTGAGTATGTGGCAATGCACGGTGGTCGCATCACTGTGGCTGACAATATGGAGAATGGAGGCAAGGGTGCTGTGTTTACGATAGACTTGCCAGTCAAGGAGATGCTTTCGGAGCAGTCAGTGGCAGACACCAAACCTCAGACTGAGAGTGCTTTGCCAGTATTAGATAAAGACTCCGATGATAATGGAAAAGATACACACAACAAGGAAGTGCTCATCGTGGATGATAGTGATGATTTCCTCTCATTCATGTCGGAGATGCTTGGCGAGCATTACAAGGTGCGCACAGCGGTAAACGGTAAGGATGCTCTCGACAGGATAGCCGAGCATAGACCAGACATAATCCTGAGTGACGTGATGATGCCTGAGATGGATGGCAACCAACTCTGTAAACGAGTGAAAGAGGACAAGGC
>CAVABU010000011.1:0-15547 GCA_963586965.1 Gemmiger formicilis | reverse complement strand
AAGGCTACGGCTTACGTGGAGCAAAACCTCGGCAACTCCAATCTCTCCGTCGAGATGATGAGCGAATATCTCGGTATGTCACGCGTGCATCTCTACAAGCGCATGCTCTCCATTACGGGTAGCACGCCGTCAGAGTTTATCCGTGTCATACGTCTCCAACATGCCGCCCGACTGCTCAAGGAGGGACAACTCAATGTGAGTGAAGTGGCCTACAAGGTGGGATTTAATCTACCACGCAATTTCTCAAAGTATTTTAAGGAGTATTATGGCGTGGGTCCTTCGCAATATAGGAAATGAAATAAACATACATAAAGACTTATGAATAAGACCAGATTATTACTTTCCACAATTCTCATGCTTGGTGCTTCAGCCTCCTTTGCTGCAGGCTACACCGACAATGGTAAGGGTATCACCTTGCAAGTGAAAAACGCCTCAGCCGATGGCGCACGCCTCGTACGCCTTGAGGTAGTCAATGACGATATCATACGTGTGCGTGCCACCAAGGAGACGGCTTTCCCCGAGAAGCAGAGCCTTGTCATCGTGGAGCAGAAGGCTACGCCAAAGTATAAGGTGACGGAGAAAAATGGTCTTATCACCCTCAAGGCCAAGAATGTCTCTGCTGTCGTGACAGAGTCTACGGGTCACATCGCCTTTTATGATGCAAAGGGCAGGTTGCTCCTCAATGAAACTAAGGACGGCAAGACCTTCCGTCCTTACACCGTGCCAGAGAGTGAGATAGGTCTTGGCACGACTCTCCCAGAGGAAAAACGCCACGGATGGTCGTGGAATATCTCTTTCGATAGTTCTGACGATGAGGCTTTCTATGGTCTCGGACAGCACCAGGCGGAGGACTTCAATTATAAGGGAAAGAATGAGGAACTCTTTCAGTACAACACCAAGATATCAGTGCCTTTCGTCATCTCCAATAAGCATTACGGCGTGCTATGGGACTCTTATTCACTCTGTCGTTGGGGCAATCCTAATGCATATCAGCAGTTGGGCAAGGTGTTTACTCTCTACAATCGTGATGGTAAGGAGGGTTCGCTCACAGGTACATATAATGACAAGGATGGCAACCAGATAGTGCGTGACGAAGATTCGATATATTACGAAAACTGTTTTGAGGTGAAGAATCTTCCACAGGGATTCAAACTCTCTGGCGGAAACGTGGTCTATGAAGGCAGTATCCAACCAGCGGAGTCAAGCAACTATCAGTTTATACTCTATTATGCTGGTTACACGAAGGTGTTTGTCGATGGCAAACCCGTGGTGCCAGAGCGTTGGCGTACGGCTTGGAATCCTAATTCTTATAAGTTTGCTGTGCGTCTCGAGAAGGGCAAGCGCGTGCCTCTACGCATAGAGTGGATACCTGATGGCGACGTGTCATATTGCGGACTGCGTGTGGCATCACCACGCTCTGACAAGGAGCAAAATCAGATGAATATCTGGAGCGAGATGAATCGCGACATGGACTACTATGTTATCGCCGGCGACAATATGGACAAGATAATCTCTGGCTATCGCACTCTCACTGGCAAAGCGCCCATCATGCCTAAGTGGAGCCTCGGATTCTGGCAGAGTCGCGAGCGCTATCGCACAGAGGATGAGATTACGGGTACGCTTGCAGAATTGCGTCGTCGCCAGATACCTGTAGACAATATCGTGCAGGACTGGAACTACTGGAAGGATGACCAGTGGGGAAGCCATCAATTTGATGAGACTCGCTATCCCAATCCTCAGAAGATGCTCGACGATGTGCACAAGATGCATGGACGCTTCATGATCTCCGTATGGCCAAAGTATTATTGCAATACGGACAACTACAAGGAACTCGAGTCGCACGGATGGATGTACACTTTGGCTGTGAAAGACTCGCTCAAGGACTGGGTGGGCCCTGGATATGTGGCTGGTTTCTATGATGCCTATTCAGATGGCGCAAGAAAGATGTTTTGGCGTCAGATGAATGAAAATCTCTATAAGAAATACAACCATGGCATAGACGCATGGTGGATGGATGCATCCGAACCAAATGTGCGTGACTGCACTCCGATAGGTTATCGCAAGGCGCTCTGCGGACCAACGGCTCTCGGCTCGTCTACCGAATACTTCAATGCCTATAGCATAGTGAATGCCGATGCTATATACAATGGTCAGAGGTCTGAGGTCAACAATAAGCGCGTGTTCTTGCTGACACGAAGTGGCTTTGCTGGTCTTCAGCGCTATAGCACAGCGTCATGGAGTGGCGACATAGGTACTCGTTGGGAGGATATGCGCGCACAGATGACTGCGGGACTCAACTTTTGTATGTCAGGCATACCATTCTGGGGAATGGATCAAGGCGGTTTTACGGCTGAAAGTCGCTATTGGGCAGCACAGGCTGTCTATGACAAGACAGGTGAGGAAAACTCCGATATGAAGGAGTGGCGTGAACTGCAGGCGCGATGGAACCAGTTTGGATGTTTCGTGCCTCTCTATCGCACCCACGGCCAGTGGCCACTTCGTGAGGTATGGAATATCGCTCCTGAGGATCATCCATGTTACAAGACCATAGTCTATTATGATAAGTTGCGCTATCGCCTCATGCCTTATCTCTACAGTATGGCAGCATGGGCAAACCTCAAGGACTACACTCTCATGCGTGGTCTGCCTATGGATTTCCAGGACGACACTAATGTGCTGAATATCGGCGACCAATGGATGTTTGGTCCTGCTTTTATGGCTTGCCCTGTATATAAGTATGAAGCACGTTCGCGCAAGGTGTATCTGCCAAAGCAGTGTGGTTGGTATGACCTCTATTCTGGAAAGCATTTCGATGGCGGTCAGACTATTGATGCCGATGCTCCTTATGAGAAGATGCCAGTATTCGTGCGTGAGGGAGCCATCGTTCCATTCGGTCCTGCACTGCAGTGGAGTGACGAGAAACCTGCAGAACTCATAAATCTCTACGTCTACACTGGTCAGAATGCAGACTTCCTCCTTTATGAAGACGATGGTCTCGACTATGACTATGAGAAGGGCAAATATGCCACCATTGACATACGCTATGACGAGAAGTCCAAGACTGTGACTATCGGCAAACGCAAAGGCGCATTTGATGGAATGCTCCAAAAGCGTCGCTTTAATATCATCACCATGTCACCTACCAATAATCAGAAACTCGACTTCGATGCTCATGGCAAGATGGTGGAGTATGATGGCCAAGAGGTGAAAGTGAAACTATAAGGATACGAAGACCTTTATAATTATATAATTTCTTAGTTGACAATGAGATTATTGCATTTGTCTTTCATATTGTTAGCAATTGCTCTCGGCAGTACAGCACGCACGCGGGAAAACTTCGACGAGGGATGGCGATTCACCCTTGGCGACTCCATCGAGATGTCGCAGATGGGTTATGACGACTCCTCGTGGCGACTGCTTGACCTACCTCATGACTGGGCTGTCGAGGGTGACTTCTCCGCCACTAACCCCTCAGGGGCGAGTGGGGGAGCGTTGCCTGGTGGTGTGGGCTGGTATCGCAAACATCTGCGGGTGAATGTAAAACCCGGTGAACGTTATTTCATAGACTTTGATGGCGTATATATGAACTCCACGGTCTATGTCAACGGACGCAAACTTGGTACACGACCTTATGGATACAGCAGTTTTCAGTATGAACTCACACCTTACCTCTCCAAGACTGGAGACAACGTGATAGCCGTGAAGGTGGATAATAGCGACCAACCCAATAGCCGCTGGTATAGCGGATGCGGTATCTACCGTCATGTGTGGTTTACTGAGACTTCCTCCATTGCCATCGCCCATTGGGGCACTTACGTCACATCAGTCATTGGCGACCATGGCGAGGCTCACTTCACAGTGGCTGCCGACATTGAGAATACTTCTGGCAAGAATGTACAGGCTGAGGTGCATAATACTCTGCTCGATGCAAAGGGTAAAGAGGTGGCTTCCTCCTATGTGCCACTTACCCTCAGTGACAAGATCACCAACACGCAGACCTTCACTCTGAAGACTCCCACGCTATGGACTCTCGACAATCCATATATGTATAAGGTGAGGACGGATGTCATGGTGGACGGCCAGGTGGTGGACTCCTATGTGACCATGACTGGCGTGCGCACGTTTAAGTTTGACCATGACACGGGATTCTCGCTCAATGGTCAGTCGATGAAGATTAATGGCATGTGCCAGCACCATGACCTCGGATGTCTGGGCGCTGCCCTCAACGAGGATGCACTGCACCGTCAACTGGTCATACTCAAGAATATGGGTACCAATGCCATACGTTGCTCGCATAATCCTCCTGCTCCCGAACTCCTCAATATGTGTGACACTATGGGACTTATCGTTATGGACGAGTCTTTTGATATGTGGCGCAAGAAGAAGACACGCAATGACTATGCACGATTCTTTGATAAGTGGTATGAGCGCGATCTGACGGATCTGATACGTCGCGACCGCAACCATCCGAGCGTGATGATGTGGAGTATAGGCAACGAGGTGCTCGAACAGTGGCAACAGGCTGATGCGGACACGTTGTCGCTTGAACAGGCCAACCTGATACTCAACTTCGGTCATGACATCTCGGCGCAGGCGGGTAATAAAGAATTATCGGTTAACTCGCGACTTGCCCTGAAACTCGCTGCCATCGTGCGAAAACTAGACCCTACGCGACCCATTACGGCTGGTTGCAACGAACCAGATCCTAATAATAACCTATTCCGTGGTGATGCTCTCGACCTCATAGGATTTAATTATCATCACTCGTGGATAAAGGGTGTGCCAAAGAATTTCCCTAACAAACCATTTATCATGACTGAGAGTGTGTCGGCTCTACAGACGCGTGGATACTATGTCATGCCGAGTGATAAGGAGATACTCGCTCCCAACGACTGGCGGGTGACTTACACAGATCCTACCTATAAGTGTAGTGCTTATGACAACTGTCACGTGCCATGGGGCTCTTCACATGAGCAGACGTGGGATGTGGTGAAGCATACGCCGTGGTGCTCAGGACAGTTTGTGTGGACAGGCTTCGACTATATCGGTGAACCCACTCCATATGGTTATCCTGCACGATCAAGTTATTTTGGCGTGATAGATTTGGCTGGTTTTCCAAAAGACTCTTATTATATGTATCAGAGTGAGTGGACCAAGAAGACTGTGCTCCATCTCTTCCCACACTGGAACTGGATAAAGGGACAGGACGTGGACCTCTGGTGCTATTATAATAATGCCGACGAGGTGGAACTCTTTGTCAATGGCAAGAGCGCTGGCATCCGTCGCAAGAAAGACTCGCATCAGTATCATGTGATGTGGAGAGTGAAGTATGTACCAGGAAATGTCAAGGTGGTGTCTCGTCGCAAGGGCAAGATTGTGGCACAGCAGACCATACACACTGCTGGCGCTCCTGACCATATCAGACTGACTGCAGACAAGAAGCAATTGGTAGCAGATGGCAAGTCGCTCGCCTTTGTCACAGTGGAGGTGGTAGATCACAACGGTAACTTGTGCCCTAATGCGATGAATGATATACACTTTGATGTCACAGGCGTAGCCAACATTGCAGGCGTAGACAATGGTTCGCAGACTTCCACTGAGCGCTTTCAAGCCAATCATCGCCAGGCATTCTATGGTAAATGCCTTGTGGTGCTCCGCAGTGACAAGAAGGGCGGAAAGGTGAAACTGACGGCTAAGGGAGTGGACCTGAAAGATGCAACGATAGAACTCTACGTGAAATAGAATTCGGACCACAAAAAAATGAAGATAGCTTAATTGCTCAGAGAAGATAGCTTCATAGTCCGAAGAAGATAGCTTCATCGACCCACGAAGTTACTTGCGATTTCTCCATACCTTCTAATGGGAAAAGTGAGGACGCTTCGCCTACTATCTGTCACTCTTGCTTACAAAATGATGAATTTGAAATTTGAGTAAATAAAGAAATAAAAAGAAGAACGATGAAACAGACATTACTTTCCGCAGCTTTAGCCCTGACGGTATCTGTCAGCGCCACCGCACAATCATCAAGACCGGTCTATCTCGACCCTAACGCACCCATAGAAGAGCGTGTGCAGGATGCCCTGAAGCGCCTCACAGTGCACGAGAAGGTGGCTTTGCTACATGCACAAAGCAAGTTTACTACTCCCGGCGTGCCCCGACTCGGCATACGCCAACTCAATATGAGTGATGGCCCTCACGGTGTGCGTGCAGAGGTGGACTGGAACTCATGGAATACTGCCAACTGGACCAATGACTCCATATGCGCCTTCCCGTCGCTGACGTGTCTTGCCTCCACATGGAATCGTGACCTGTCCGCAGTCTATGGCAATGCCGTGAGCGAGGAGTTTGCTTTTCGTGGCAAAGACATCCTGCTTGGCCCTGGCACATCGATAGCGCGTATGCCTCTCAATGGTCGCAACTTTGAGTATATGGGCGAAGACCCTTATCTATCTGGCGAGATGGCAGTGCCATACATCAAGGCTGCACAGAAAAATGGCGTGGCTTGCTGCCTGAAGCACTTCGCACTCAACAATCAGGAGGTGGACCGCTTTACGGTCAACGTGAATGTGGACGAGCGTGCCTTCCGTGAGATTTATATGCCAGCATTTAAGAAATGCGTGCAGGAGGGTGGTCTTTGGACAATCATGGGTTCTTACCCGCTTTGGGAAGGTGAACACATGTGTCACAACAATAAGTTGCTCAATCAGATACTTAAGAAGGAATGGGGATTTGACGGTGCAGTCATAAGTGACTGGGGTGGCACACATGACACATGGCAGGCTGCGATGAATGGCCTCGACATCGAGATGGGTACCGATACCAATGGTAAGACGGAGGATAACTCCAAGGGTTATAACACCTATCGACTGGCAGACGCCTTTGAAAAACTAATCAACGAGGGCAAGATACCGATGAGCGTGCTTGACGATAAGGCTGAACGCGTGCTCCGCACCATATTCCGCACATCGATGAATCCCAATAAGGTGATTGGTTCGCAGTGCTCGCAAGCTCACTATGATGCTTGCCGTGAGATAGGCGAGGAGGGTATGGTGCTACTAAAAAACCAAAACTCCATTCTCCCTATCAAGAAAGGTCAATACAAGCACATCCTCGTGGTGGGCGACAATGCCGTGCGCAATATGAGTGAGGGTGGGGGATCATCAGAACTCAAAACCCTATTTGACATCTCTCCGCTCGAAGGACTGCAAAATGTATATGGCGACGAGATAGACTTCGCGCGTGGTTACTATGCTGGTCGTGCGCTCTATGATGCCGTAGACCCTGTACTCGAAGATTCGCTGAAGACTCTTAAGGCTGAGGCTTTGGAGAAGGCAAAGGGTGCTGACCTCATCATCTTCATAGGTGGACTCAACAAGAATCATAAGCAGGACTGCGAAAATGGTGACCGTGAGTCTTACGATTTGTCTTACGGACAAAACGAACTTATATCCGAATTGGCGAAGATGCAGAAGAATATCGTGGTCGTGACATTTGGTGGCAACGCCTTTGCCACTCCGTGGATAAATGACGTGAAGGCTATGATGCACTGCTGGTATCTGGGATCAATGTCGGGTGTGACTCTCGCTGAAGCCATTTCAGGCAAGGTGAATCCAAGTGGAAAACTGCCTGTGACATTTGCCAAGAAGCAGGAAGACTACCGCTGTTTCCAATTTGGCAAGCGTGGCTATCCCGGCGTGGATGGACAGGTATACTATGATGATGGTATATACGTGGGCTATCGCTGGTTTAATACTAAGAAGGTGCAACCGCAGTTTCCATTTGGCTTTGGTCTCAGTTACACTACCTACAAATACGGCAAACCCACATTGTCTGCCAAGTCGATGACAAAGGACGGCAAGATAACAGTCACAGTGCCCGTCACTAACACTGGTAAGGTGGCTGGCAAGGAAGTGGTGGAACTCTTTATCGGTGACGTGAAGTCATCCGAACCACGTCCTACTAAGGAACTAAAGAATTTTGCTAAGGTGTCGCTTGCTCCTGGCGAGACGAAGACAGTGAGTTTTGATATCACTGCGTCCGACTTGGAGTATTGGTCTACCAAGACCCATGGTTTTGTGGCAGAGCCTGGCACCTTTAAGGCTTACATCTGCGCCAGCGAGACCGACGTGCGTGGCGTAGCCGACTTTGAATTGAAATAAGAAATAATAATGAGGATGTGCCTGTTTTGACACACCCTCATTATTATATGATTATTGGCCCTGTGTGTAGGGCAAAGCGAGGACGCTTCGCCTCCTATTTTATAATGCGATCTCTATGGATGCTGGATAGATGCGGTAGGGGTCGCAATATTCTTCGCAACTCTCCATCATATCCATGAGATTGGGACTAAGCGTACCATCAAAAGCTTTCTTGCCGTTGACAGTAACTGTGACTGGAAGTGTCATGTCCACCAACTGGTCATTGAGATATATCTTCCATCTGCCTTTGGTGGAAGGTGTGTAAGAACGGCTAAACTTCATTTCTATGCCATAGACTGGATCCTTCTCCGTGGTGGTATATGTCACATCGCTCACCTCTATGTTTACCACGTTGTCACGTATGGTCATCTTATAATATGTGCGGTCTGAAGGACGCTCCATCACCTTTATATTATAGAAACCCTTGCGGTGACGGCCATCCATGGGATAGTCCTCCCAAAGCACAGTCTTGGGATAAGGATTGCGCACGAATGTCTTAAGCCAAGGAGAGGTCTGTGTGTAGTCAATGGAGTGTCCGCGACCAGGCACCAACTCTATCCTATGACGGAAGAGGGTGGTGTCACTTACGGCATAGATATGCTGCAGAGAGTCAAAAGCCTGACGTGTGTAAGTGGTCAGCGTATTCCTATAGAAACCATCATCCAAAGCACCAGTAAGGAAAGAGAAACCGATGTTGGCGCAGTTTTCTACTGGCGCATTTATCAATGGTTCGCCACCTGCCATCGGTCCTGCTGCAGCAAAATAGTCGGCATAGAATGATGCCAAGCGCTGACTGCCATAGCCACCCTCAGAGATGCCGAGCATATAGAGGCGGTTGGCATCTATCTTACCACTTGCCAATGCCTGTCGGATGAGTTTCTCCCATGCATACTGCTTAGACTTCTGCCACCAACGGTAATATTCTCCCTCGTTGGGTATCTGTGGGATGAAATATACTGATGGCGCATCGTCAAATACTTGCGACCACATGAGACCATATTTCCACTCGTCAGCCTTTGGGCCAGAACCATGCAGATAGAGATACATCGGCAGTGGAGTAGCCTTAGCAATGTTGGCATCAGTAGACTCGCTATCATCACCCTGGAAGCCAGACTTGTAGTTTTGCTGTATCTCTTGTGTGGTCAAGGCACGCCACTTGATGCCGTAATAATAAGGCATGATGGCAGAAGGCTCCAGTCCTGAAGGTAGATGCCATGCGCCATGATTCTTCTGGCAGAGAGTGTGCAGGTCAATGAGTTTTTCCTCATCAAGTTTGTTGTTTGCCTCTTGCCATGCTTCCCACACCAGTTTCTGGTATGATGCGACCTTCTTTTGCTTTACGGGTTTGTGGAGATTATCCATGAAGAGCATGGCGTCATCCCTTCTCAGATTCTGCAGGAAATAGTTGACTATCTGAGTCTTCTCGCCCTTTGCCTGTACATCGCATGAGCAGAGAGTGAGGCTCATGGCGCAAATGGCAATTGAGGTAATCTTGTTGATTTTCATATATTTTGTAGTATTAATTACTTCAGTCCTTCGAGTAGTGACTTGAGACGCACATCGCTCGGACGATAAGCATTATATTTATAGAGTTTGCCATCCTTGTCGTAGATAAGAAAGAATGGGATGCCCGTGACATTGAGAGCCTCGCAGAGTTTGTTGTCCTTATTGATGACGAGTTCGCCTTCAAGTCCGAGGTCAGCCACCTTCTTCTTCCATGCCTCTTCCTTGGTGTCTATAGAGAGCGAGAGGAAGCACACATTGTCATTCTGCAGTTCCTTTTCCAATGCTTTCAGATATGGAATCTCTTTGATGCATGGCACGCACCAAGATGCCCACATGTCGATATAGACATACTTGCCGCGATATTTGGAAAAGTCCACCTTGTTGCCCTTAAGGTCATAGAGATTGATGCCATCGGGGAATGGTGTGCCGGCTATGGATGACTTACGCACCTTAAACTCGCCAAGATATTTCGCATCAAGATGGAAGCGATTGGTAAGATCCGTGAGTTCCTTGAGACCCTCGTCATAGTTGTCAGCATAATTAAATGATGCGATGTGCTTGCTCAGCATCACATCTTCGGCGCGCACCTTCAGTCCTGTAGTCTTCACAATACTCTCAAGAGCTGTAATGCGCTCGGCAATGCTACCATTAGGAACGGATGCAAGAGCAAGTCTTGGTGCAGCCTCAAAGGCGGAAGACATGTCGCAGTCCATCACAGTGAGCAATTGTTTGAACTCCTCCTTTGCATCTATGCCTATTTCAGAAGGCGTCTTGCCTGTTATAAACTTCAGGTTCTCTATATTTTCAAATGATTGAGATGTCGCCCAAAGGTGGATATACTGGTTGACGGATACAGACGGAGTGTATACCTTTGCTATGCTGTCAGCAGCAGGGATATATCCCTTGACCAACGACTGCAGAGCCTCATCCGTCATAGTCTTCCCCTCCATCCATATCTGCTTAGCCTTGTCCGTGTAGAATTGATTGAAAGCCATCAATGCCTTTGTGTCAGCATCTGCATTGTCTATCTTGACATCACCATCAGCAGTAAAAGCAATGTCAAGCGTGGCATTGCCATTTTTTGCATTCATCGCAAAAGGCAAGATAACTTGACGTTGCGATGATGCGCCTACGAGTTTATACACCTTGGATGGGGACTCGGATGTAGTCACCTGCAACTTGCCCGCACTAAATGTCACGGAGTCAGGATTGTCCCAAAGACGTTCGGCAGGAGTCACATAGAGACGCATGCCAGCGGGCATATCTCCTTTGAAAATGCCCGATACTTTCAGTTCTTGCGCAAAAGTCGAACTGACACAAAGCATCAGTCCCACACATGCCATCAATATTCTATTATTCATGTTATTTTTGTGTTTTTTCTTGAAAACTATTCGTTAGAAATAAAGTGCTCAATAAAACTCTTCAATGCTTTGTTTACGTATCTTGGAGAGCGCTTCACATGAAGAATCGTCATGACAACAATAGCATCATCCTCCAATAAGTAGTATATTACATTTGGAACCAATGTGACGTGATGAACAGTAAAAGCTGGAGTAGAATACGACTTGTCGAGAATACCACTTTCTGGGAATTTACTCAATTCTTCCACCTTTTTGATAATCTTACTGATGGATTTCTTGGAAATAGAATCTCCAAATCTATCGGAGACATAAATCGCAATGTCGTTTAAGTCGCGTAATGCGAGGTCTGACCATACTATTTCCATCCCATTTTCTCTTCTATGTGGCTCATTACTTTAGTATGGGGCGTACATTTTCCTGCCAAGTATTGTTTATGTATGCATTCGGCAGCCTTGCTCATCAAGTTCTCGTCAAGTTCAGAAAGGAAACTGTCAATTTCCTGGTTTGGGGTGTCATCTTCTAATGACTCGGAAATCAATTCGACAAGATGAGTTCTATCTTCCCGACTCCACGTTTTAATCTCGTTCCAAAAAGGAACGACTTTATTCTTGGATGTAGCGCTTGCCGTATACATATTCTTGTCTCCTTTAATTATTTCATCGGCAAATGTACCATGATTTCTTCTAAAAGCCAAACATTTCTAATACTTTAATATCAAAATGTGCCTATTATCTTGCAAAATGCTTGCTTGTCTCAAGTATTTTAACGACCTTTGTGATAGAGTTATACAAAGCGGACATACAACACCGCCAAAATGCTTATGCATAGAGAAGTACCACTAAAAACTTTATTAAGCGAACTTCCTTGCAACTTTTCCGAGGAAGAGTATCTATCATGCATGAGTCTATTGCCCGCATGGCGTAGGAAGCAGGCAGAGGCATTCCGGCATATGACGGATAAGATGCAGTGTGCCAAGGTGTATCTCTTGCTATGCCAACTCCTCAATGAATATACAGGCAAAGCCATAACACCCCGCTTCTCTTATGGCAATAATGGCAAACCTTACCTTCCTGATTATCCCCACATCCATTTTAATATGAGTCATTGCCATCGAGCAGTGATGTGCACCATAGACTCCAAACCTGTGGGATGCGATGTGGAGGAGATACCCGACAGTTTGGATAAAGGCGTGCTTGACTACTGCTTTTCGCCAGAAGAACAAGCGACAATCTTACATTCCGAAAAACCCGAAATAGAATTTACTCGTCAGTGGACACGAAAGGAAGCACTGCTCAAACTCCACGGCATTGGCCTCATTGACAATTTGCCAGGTCTGATGCACTCCAATTATGTAGATGATAGCGTTTGCTTTGACACCATTGAGTGTGCGGAGCATGGTTATGTATATACTATTTGTTCGAAGCCATGAAGAAGATAAGATTGTCATTCCAGTTGCGGTTATACCTGTATATATTACTATTCATCTTAGTGATATTCGGGAGCATCGCTGTCGTCTTCTTCTTTTACGGTAGGAAAGTAGAAGAGAAAAATGCTATCCTATATACCCAAGCACAACAAAATATAAAATTACAGAAACTGGAAGACGAACTCAGCACAGTGGAGATATCTGTCAGATCCGTGATAGAGCAACAGAAACTGTTTCCTAAACGCAAGAAGCGTAAGATGCTGAAATTTGCAGGTCAACTAATAAAGGATAATCCGCTGATGCTGGGCGTGGGATATATAGACCTAAGAGTAGATACCATCAAATACGGCAGTGCACATTTAGACTATATATATGAGGATGACAGAGATAGCATCGTCCACAATTGCATTCCTAAAGAAAAATATGACTACACAAAGATGTCGTGGTATAAGGCTGTCTTGCAAAATCGTCAAGGAGAATGGACCGAACCTTATATAGATAACACTGGCACACACCAGGCTATCGTGTCTTATGTCATGGCTATGAGAGATACTCTTGACAGAGTCATAGGTGTGGTAGTGGCAGATGTGGCATTAGATAGTCTTGCTGCCAAAGGTAGAGGCGTAAAACCTTTTGAGGATAGTTATTCCTTCATACTGAGCAAGAATGGAGTCGTCATCTTCCATCCGAATACACAGTATACTATGAAGGAAGACATCTTCTCCTTGGGGCGCAGGCTGCATGATGACAATTATAAAGTTATAGGACACCATATGCTTACGGGCAAGGGAGGATACCTTCGCAGCGAACTCGATGGTGACGATGTCCTCATATGCTATGCCCCGATACCTCATGTGGGATGGTCGGTGGCGAGCGTGAGTACATATTCTGACATCATGTCTAAGATAGATTCCATCACCTTCACCATATTATTTATCTTGATCATAGGAATTGTCTTATTATTGCTATGCCTCCGCATATTGGTCATCAATATGGTGAGGCCCATTCGTCAGATGACGGATGCTGCATACCTGATAGCAAAGGGTGACTTTAATACCTCTATGCCCAAGATGTCCAACGATGATGAATTTGGCAAATTGCGCAATGCCTTCGTACATATGCAAGATAATCTCAAAACCTACATCAAAAATCTAAAAAGTGCCACTGCAGCGAGGGAACGCATCAATGGCGAACTTATGATGGCGCACCGCATACAGATGGAGATGATTCCATCTGACTTTGTGCTTACACAAGGATATGAAAACATAGATATAGATGCCTTCCTTACTCCAGCCCGAAAGGTGGGAGGCGACTTCTATGACTTCGACTTGAAAGATGGTAAGATATTCTTTACCATAGGTGATGTGTCTGGCAAGGGTATGGCTGCAGCCATGGTAATGTCCATGACGTGTACACTATTTCGAAGTCTCATAAGCAAGCATGACTCTCCAAGCGAGATGATGGGCATCATCAACGAGGCTCTGCTACGCAACAATCAGACGAATATATTTGTCACCATGTTTTTGGCTGTTCTTGATACCAACACAGGTGAAATGGTTTATTGCAATGCGGGGCACAATGCTCCATATCTCTTCTCTGAGACTGAAGGATGTAGCAATTTGCCGATGCATCCCAAACTGCCATTGGGACTTTTTGGCAATGTGAACTACATGGAGGAGAAATACACTATGCACAAAGGACAGTCGCTACTGCTCTATACCGACGGTCTGACTGAAGCGGAGAATACCGAAAAGAATCAGATGGGGACGCAGCGATTGGAGCATATCCTTGACACCATCAGTGGAAAAACTTCCCATGAGATAATCACTACCATCAGAGAGCAATTGCGACTCTTTGTGGGTAAAGCAGAACAGAGCGACGACCTGACGATATTCGCCATCAACTATGCCAGTTGCAAGACTCTGATTATGGACAATAAAATCCAGGAAATCGAGAAACTCCCCGCATTCATCAAGGCACTGGGTGAGGAAGCTATGTTGACCAAACCGCAGATGATGTCACTCCGTCTTGTACTGGAAGAAGCCTTGGTCAACATTATCAGTTACGCTTATCCCAAAGGGGAAAGTGGAAAGATTAATCTAAAGGCGCTATATGAACCTCGGGAATCATACATCCGCATAGAACTGACTGATAAGGGAAAACCATTTAACCCTACAAAAACAAAAGAAGTCGATCTGACACTCAGCGCAGAGGAACGACCTGTCGGAGGATTGGGGATATTCCTTATAAAGAAACATGTGGACGAAGTCAACTATGAGTATCAGAATGGTATGAACAAACTAATGATGGTCAAAAGATTACACAATAATAACATCAAATCATAGTGCACTATGGAAATAAGTAACAAGAAAGTAGATGGTAAGACAATCGTGAACATTAATGGCTATTTGGACACGATAAGTGCTGAGGAGTTTCAGAAATTTGTGGACGACATGACTCCTGAAGACACCGCTCATGTGATCGTAGACTGCGAGGGACTGGAGTATATCAGTAGTTCTGGACTTCGCGTGTTTATCACTTTATTAAAGAAGGCACAGAAGAATGGAGGAACGGTGAAGGTGGAAAACCTGAATAGTACGGTAAGGGAGATATTCGACATGACCGACTTCTCTTCCTTGTTTGGATTATAGGGTTTGTTTCTTAATTCCCACCCATAACTAATACATCATACTTATGAATACACAATCTTTGCTTCAGTTGTCATCTGGCGCGCATCTCGACACTGTGGAGGGTGCTACCTATCCTTCCCTCTTCATGGTGCAGGCAACGAAGACCCCAAGCAACATCGCCGTGGTGGACAACTGCGGACAGTATACCTATGCTCAACTCGACAACCTTTCCGGTGCCTTGGCCTCACAACTCGTGGAGATGGGTGCAGGCAAGGGTGAGTCACCTTTCGTCAGCATCATGATGGGCTACCAGCGGGAGTTTCTTGTGGCAGCCATCGGTATCGAGAAAGCAGGTTGCGCCTACGTGCCACTCGACTATGACTATCCCAACGACCGACTGCTCTACATGCTCGAAGACTCTGAGAG
>CAVABU010000010.1:13811-29129 GCA_963586965.1 Gemmiger formicilis | reverse complement strand
ATGGGTGCCTGGCTATGATATATGCAATGGCACACAGTCCAGCAGTTCGCGACTTATTGAGACCTATTGGGCTGCCAACTATGAGGCTATCAAGCGGTGCAATAGTCTGATAAGCAATGTGGATAATGTGGATATGGATACGAGCACCAAGGAGCAATACAAGGCTGAGGCCACGGTCATTCGCGCATTGATGTATCTCAATCTGACCATGACCTATCATGATGTGCCTTACATCACAACCAATCAAAGCCTTACTGAGGCAAACTGTGCTAAGACTGACCGCGCCGACATCGTGGCAAGCATCATCGAGGATGTGCAGAAGGCTGCAGAGAAATTGCCGAAGGAGACTACTGATAGAGGCCGTATTACCAAGGGCGTTGCATTGAGCCTGCTTGGTCGCATAGCACTTTACAATGAGAAATGGGACGTAGCCATCAATGCTTACCAGCAAGTGACAGGCATGGGCTACTCGCTATTTAATGACTACACCACCCTATTCACCGAGGAGAATGAAAACTGCAGTGAGATAATATGGGGCGTGAGATATGAAGGTCCAGGCAAGGGCGAAGGCAGTGGCATCGGTGGTCATTGGGGCGCACCACTCGAAGCACTCAATGGCACCATAGACTTGGCGGATGCCTATTATCAGTTGGACGGCACTCCCTACACCAAGAAGGACGATGTCTGCAATATCACTGACGGCACTGCTGACTTATGGTCTGCCACTGGCACACGCTATGAGAATCGTGACCCACGACTCAAGGCCACTCTCTTCTTGCCAGGCATGACATGGAATACGGCTGACTGGAACTATGGCGGTTCGGCAGCATCATTCTCTACTGTATATGTCATGAAGTATTTTGACCCATCATTGTCATGGTCTGCTTCATGGGACTCTGGTCAGGACTTCTATCTGATAAGATATGCTGAGGTGTTGCTATCACTGGCTGAGGCTTACATCGAGAGCAATCAGAGCCTGGACAAGGCCATAGCACTCATAGACCAAGTGAGACAAAGGGCTGGCATGCCGACTGTGGAATCAGTGGAGGGCACAGGGCTTTCGCAAGACAAACTGAGAGACATCGTGCGTCATGAGCGTCGCGTCGAACTGGCTTTCGAGGGTCTCCGCCTATTTGACCTCTACCGTTGGCACACGCTCAAGGATGCTGTAGACCGCATCAATGATGAGGCTTCCACCTACAAGTTCTCTTACGAATACCGCAACTACAAAGGCGAGCAGGAATACGTCTGGCCAATACCACAGACCGAACTCGACTGCAATCCGTCATTGACTCAGAATGATTTGTGGAAATGAGAAAGCATAAGATAACTATGAGTGCAATATTCTTAATGATGGCTTTGTGGCTTTGTCCTGCTTGCTCTAGTTCTTCTGACAATGGCACAACGCTGCCTAACGACAGTCCCTCTTCGGAGGAGACTGTCGACTCCACCGCCTATCGCGCCACTAGTAAAGACGTGTCACCTACGACCTATGACGGATATTCGCTCGTATGGCATGACGAGTTTGACACCGACGGACGCCCTGGCAAGGAGTGGAAGTATGAGCAAGGATTTCAGCGAAATGAAGAACTCCAGTGGTATCAGTCAGACAATGCCACAGTAGCGGACGGATGCCTGGTGATAGAGGGACGCAAGGAACAAGTGGTAAATCCTAACTATGAGGCAGGAAGTGGCAACTGGAAACTCAATCGCAAGTATGCCGAATATACGTCAAGCAGTGTGACCACACAAGATAGTTTCGCTTTCCACTACGGCAGGATAGAGGTTCGCGCCAAGATTCCCACCGCTACAGGTAGTTGGCCTGCCATATGGCTCCTTGGCGACAAATGGGAATGGCCCAACAATGGTGAGGTCGACATATTGGAATATTACATCAAGAATGGTCGTCCGTCAATCCTGGCAAATGCTTGCTGGGGTGACAAAGAACAATGGAAGGCTATATGGAATGAGGCAGTGACACCGTTCTCACACTTCACTGGCAAAGACAAGGACTGGGCAAAGAAATTCCACGTGTGGCGTATGGACTGGGACGAAAGCCAGATGGCTATCTATGTGGACGGAGAACTCGTCAACAAGATAGACCTCTCCACTACATACAACAAGGGATATGACGACAACTATGAGAATCCTTTCACGTCGAGCGAGATGAAGCATTACATCATCCTCAATCTTGCCATCGGTAGCAATGGAGGCACGCCCGACCTGTCAAGTTTTCCTCTGAAGTATAATGTGGACTACGTCCGTGTGTATCAGAAACAATAGGCTTTGACATTTGTATTTTTAAAGGAGGTACGGCGACCTTGCCGTACCTCCTTTGTTATTTTACTTCAAACTTACCATTTTGATCTACAGTGTAGCGCTTGCCTATGCCACCCACAAGGATGCTAACCGTAAATTGATTGGTGATAGCTTCTACCTCCACGTTGCTACCCTTGGGCAATGTGGCGATGTCGCTATCACTAAGTCCGAGGGCAGACAATGAACTGGCGTATGCGCCCTTTTGGTTCTTATAGTCTGCCTGCGCATGAAATAATGCCCACAGCAATTTGTATGCTTCCATATTATAAGGGCAACGGAATTCGTCAGTGCCTGTGCCCACCGTCTTATCAGAGAACTGAAGGAATCCCCATTGGTTGGGTGCGTGCATATTAATCTCACCCGTAGGTGTCCACACCCAGTTTTCTTCAGGACCACCCTTCTTAAGCCATTCCACACGAGAGAAGTTGAGTCGCCACACATTACCCGCCACCAGAGGATTGGTGAAATTGCGCGTTATAGCCTTATGTGGTATGGCCATCTCCACAGTCCATGATCGGTCTTTGTCAGTTGGCTTATTGAGAGTGCCGTCATGCTGTACTGCAAGTTTTATGCCAGGACAGTCCCATTGTATATAGAAATTTCCCCCAGACCGATAAGCACGGTCAAGCATAAGGTCAAAGACCACACCACGGGCATTGTTTTCTATCTCGAAATAGCACTGACCATCGCCTATAGGGTCAAGGAAAACCTCAAAGTCATTGTCATGATAGATGATGGTGTCACGCTGGGTAAGGTTTGCCACGATATTCGGTTCTTCCATGACGGCAGACACATAGAGATATTCGTCATCCCACATCATGCGAGCCTTAGTGTCATAAATAGGAGTTGGAAATCCATCTCCACTGATGTCAACGAAAGACTCAGTGTCGGCAGCCTTTGCCCAAGACTTCTCATTTAGTTTGCCGTCGATCTTTATCTTCTCATTGGTGCGGTAGCACACATAGTGACGAGGAGTAGACAGTCGCTGAGCATATTTCTGGAGCAGTCCTCCGTCAGCAGATGCAGGCATTGCCAATAGGAAAGACATGGCAACGGCAGATAGCAAGATTTTCTTCATGTGATAGGTTCGTTTTTTATTATTAAATAAGAGGTACGATGATGACACCGCACCTCCTATACAAATCATAGAAATAGAGTATATTGATTCTAAATCAGAAACTTGAGTTATTTATCCTCAGTCTTCTTTTCAGCCTTGGGTTCTGCCTTAGCCTTTGGCTTTGCAGTGCGTGTGCGTGGCTTCTTTTCCGCTTCGGGGCTCTGACCCTTCAATTCTGCTATAGTAGCCTCAAGTTTCTGAAGTCTTGTGTGCAGACGTTCTATCTCAGAGTCCTTCATCTCTATCTCGTCACCCTGATTCTTGATGGCAGTCAGCAGTGAGTTGAGTTGCTCATTGTCGAGTTCGTCTGGATAGAGACTGTTGACACGTGAAATGAAGTCACCGAGGATATTCATGTAATTGGTGAATGCATCAAAAGGACTGCTATAGATACCACGATTGATGCCCAGGACAGAGTGCTTGGTGTTCATGAATCGGAAGTTGTCACTTGCCTGCAGATAGTCCCAGTCCTGATTGATACGTGGATCATTGGATATTCTCACACGATCGGCGATGCCATAGAGCTTATTGAAAGCTTCTCGCTGCAAATCATTACCAAGCAGCGATGAAGTGTCGCGCTCCTCGTCATTCCAACTCACAGCATCTGGCACATCGATGGTGCCGACACTCTTCACCTTCTGACAAATCTCCGATGGTGTAGAGAATGACACGCCACGATTTCTTGCGCACGCTGGCAAGGCACGGAGGAACTCCAGGATGTTGCTTGACAATGGTTGAGCCACGCCGATGGCAGAGAGTTCCATAAATATGTTGTATACCTGACCGTCATCGCCAGAGTCTGCTATCTTATTGATATATGTGTCGGCAAACAAAGGATAACCCTCCCATGAAGAGTTATTGAAACGCAGTGATATATCATCCGACAGGTTGACATCACGCATCAGCAATTTGAGTTTTGGAGCGTAAGCGCAACTATATACATAATGTGGCGACTTCCATCCGAGCACCTGCTTGGCACCCTCAGTCAGCATGCCAGTGAAGCCCATGTTGCTCACCTGCTCACCTATCTCGTCGCTATAGATAAGGGATGAGTTGCGTAGGACTACTGGTTTCTTACCAAAGTATTCAGCCATCTTGTCACGTTGTTTCTTCACGTCAGCCTTGAAACTGTCGGCATTGACGAGTGATGACAAACCATGAGAATATGGTTCGGCAAGGAATTCCACACATCCTGTCTCATTCAACTGTTGCAATAGGTCAATCACCTGAGGAGCGTGCACTTCAAGCTGTTCCATACCAACACCAGAGATGGAGAATGCCACTTTAAAGAATCCCTTGTGCTCCTTGCACATCTCCAAGAGAGCGGTCAGCGCTGGCACATAACTGCGCTCAGCCATGAAGTTGATGTTGCGCTCATTCTCGTAGTCGTCATAATAATAATGGTCTGTACCAATATCAAAGAAACGATAGCGCTTCAGGTGAGTTATCTGGTGTATCTCGAAATATAGACAAATTGTTTTCATATCGTAAATCCTTTAATTGTTTTATCGGTTAATCAGTCGGTCATAGCATTTGCGTATTCTCAGTCCCACTTTCTCCCATGTGATGCCGTCCACCTCTTTGAGGCCTTCATCACGCAGATAGTTGTGGAGTGCATCATTGGTACAGATGGAGTATATGGCATCCGCCATGGCATTGATGTCCCAATAGTCCACCTTTATCACATTGGTGAGAATCTCGCCACATCCACTCTGCTTGGAGATAATTGACGGGCATCCGCACTGCATAGCCTCAAGAGGCGCGATGCCAAATGGTTCGCTCACTGAAGGCATGACGAATACATCGGAATTCTTGTAGCACTCATACACTTGCTTGCCTCGCTGGAATCCTGGAAAATGGAATCTATCAGCGATGCCACGCTGGGCAGCAAGTTTTATCATGGCTTCCATCATGTCGCCCGAACCTGCCATGCAGAAGCGCACATTCTTCGTACGCTGAAGCACGGAAGCAGCAGCCTCTACGAAGTATTCGGGGCCTTTCTGCATAGTGATACGACCGAGATAGGTCACCACCTTCTCCTTAGGATTCTTGTGTGGCTCTATAGCCTTGATCTCATCGCTCAGCGGATAGACTGCATTGTGCATGGCGATACACTTGCGTGGGTCTTGACCATAATTATTGATGACCGTCTGGCGAGTATGCTCCGACACGCACATGATGCAGTCGGCATTGTCCATTCCGTCTTTTTCAATTCTATAGACCGTAGGGTTGACCTTACCACGCGAACGGTCGAAGTCTGTGGCATGCACATGTATGCAGAGTGGTTTGCCACTCACCTGCTTGGCGTGTATGCCGGCAGGATATGTCAGCCAGTCGTGCGCATGGATGATGTCAAACTCTTCAGTGCGTGCCACCACACCTGCGATGATGGAGAAATTATTTATCTCCTGTTGCAGGTTGTCAGGATAGCCACCGGCAAAGTTTAGACATCCCATATAGTCAACTCCAAGATTATTGAAGTCTGCGTATATATGGTCACGATAGCGGAAATAGTCTTCTGCCGTATGTCCCACCATATGGTCTTTTATTTGGTCATACTGCACATCGCGCCATGCCACTGGCACCTGACTCATATTTATTATCTTAAGGAATTTTTCCTCGTTTCCTGTAGGTTTAGGCATGCAGAACATCGTCTCCACATCACCCTGCAGGCTCAGTCCCTTGGTAATGCCATAGGAAGCTACAGCCAGACCACCATATATTTTAGGAGGAAACTCCCAACCGAACATCAGTACTTTCATATGCGTTCCTCCTATTGTTTATTGTTATAGAATGACATTTTCTCCATAAATCGTATAGTGCGTAATATCTCCGCCACATTCATGGCAAACGACAATGCTCCCCTACCACGGAACGGTGGGTTGCCATCGAAGACTTCTGGTATGGTGCCGATGGTGTGGAAATAGAGTTCATCTTCATAGCCTACGAGCTGACGCTGTATGAAACTCAGTCTCGTGTGCTTGTAGATCTTCAGACATGCCTCCATATAGAATCCTCCAAGCCATGGCCATGCCGTGCCCTGATGATAAGCATAGTCACGCTGCACCTGCGGACCGGCATACACAGGATTGTAAGCACCGCTCTTAGGCGACAGTGAGCGCAAGCCTCTCGGTGTGAGAAGTTCGCGTGTGCAGATGTCGAGCACCTTCTTCTGCTGTGGTAGGTCAAGCGGAGAATAAGTCAGAGAAACGGCGAATATCTGATTAGGACGCACTTCCCATGAAGCGTCTTTGCCGTCTACATAATCATAGAGATATCCATACTCATTGAGGAATGTGTCAACGAATGACTTGCGACACTGTTCGGCAGTCTCGCCAAGTTTGTCAGCTCTGCCATGGTCATCCACATTGCGTGACATATTCTCGGCAAACTTCAACGCATTATACCACAATGCATTGAATTCCACGATATAGCCCGATCGTGGCACTATGGGTTGTCCCCACTGATTGGTAGAGTTCATCCATGTGCATGGTTTGTCCTTGCCATTACTGTAGACAAGTCCGTTGGCATCTACACGCAGATTTGGGTGTCTGCCGTCAAGGATATAGTCAAGGATGTCATTCACCACCTTGCCATATTTCTCAATCTGCTTCTCCGAACCCACTTCGCGCGCATACTGCTGTATAGCCCATATAGCCCAAAGGAGCACGTCTGGCTGTTCCATCTCATAAATCTTCACCGACAATGGTTTGCCAGCGATAAACTCATAGATACCACGCACGGCGGTGTCCATTACGAGTTCAAAATAGTCGGTTTCACCGATTGATATGGTCAGTCCAGGGAGTGCGATGAATGTGTCACGCGCACGGCACTTAAACCATGGGTAACCTGCCAAAATATAGCGTTCATCGTCGGACACTCTGTTGTGGAATTGGTGTGCGGCATTGACCAAGCAATGATAGAAGTTATCGCGCAGAGTGCGCTCAGACACTTCCTTGTCGAAGAGTTTCTTCAGCGTGGAGGTCTTGATATCCTTGACACCTGCGGCAAAGACTATTGACTCGCCCTTCTTGATAGGCATCTCAAAGTAGCCTGGCACATAGAGGTCTTCATTGCTGTCATAGCCACGCTCCTTCTCCTTTCTATATTCAAGTCCGCGATACCAGTCGGGAGTGAATATGAAATCGTTTTTCTTGCTAAACTGCATGTAGAGGTCGGGATATCCAGCATACATACAAGTCTTGATACCGTTTTCCACCTCCTGATAGTCACGGCTTGCTGTGCCATTCTCGTGAGTAAACTGACGCACGCTACGGAAAGCGAGGAATGGACGGAAACGTAATGTGGTGGCAGAGTGTGCATCAAGCAAAGTATACCTTATAAGGATACGGCTCTCATAATGCTGAAACACCATTTCCTTCTTAAGGACCACACCTCCCACACGATAGATGGTAGTAGGAATCTGTTGACAGTCAAATTCTCGGATATATTTATGACCGTTCGGATAGAATACATCACCCTGATAGTTATGTACTGCGAGATTGAATTCAGCTCCGTGCTGCACTACTGTGGCATCAAGTGACGAGAGCAAGACATGATTCTCGTCATCGAGTTCTGGTACTGGAACAACAAGCAGTCCATGGTATTTGCGAGTGTTGCAGTCAACGACAGTAGAGCACGAGTAAGCACCTGACCGATTGGTTCTGAGAACCTCTCTGCGAAGTGACTCGTCAAGATTTGTCATCAATGCTCTTTCAAATTTCAAATAACCCATAGGCAATATGTTAGTTATGTTTTAGGATTGTAGTTTATCGGTTACATCACATTTGTCGCTACAAACTATGATTGCATATGTAAAGTTACGATTTTTAATGTAATGACCAAAGGAAATGCTGATAAAAAAATGATAATTATCAATTTTGTCATATTTTCACGAAACAAAACATGATAAAATTGTCAAATGGTTAGTGGCAAAAAAGTGTCAGCGAAATGCACCGCTAAGAGAAGATAGCTTCATCGCTCGGAGAAGATATCTTCATCGCTCGGAGAAGATATCTTCATCGCCCTGAGAAGATAGCTTCATGATGGCATCCACTTTTTTGTCCATGGGCTGCATGGCATCGATCCAGTGTATGGTAAATCCGCGACGCTCCATACCACGAAACCATGTCATCTGACGCTTGGCAAACTGGTGAATGGCGATTTCAAGCGAGCGAAACATCTCGTCATATGACAGTTGGCCGATGCAATATTCTGTCACATATTTATATTCTAGTCCGTAATATATCAGGTCTTCTGCTTTTACTCCACTGTCAATCAGTCCCTGTATCTCCTCCACCATACCACACTCAAGTCGTTTCTTGAGTCGTGACGTGATCTTGCGTCGGCGCTCGTCACGGTCTATGCCGATGCCGATAATCAATGAGTCGACGGCAGGTCGCTCCCTTCTTGGCAGAGGATTGTGGAGATTGTAAGTTTCGATTTCTATGGCGCGGATAGCACGCTGGGCAGTGTCCACATCGGTTTGGTTGTGCATATTGGAGCCCGTCTTCGCCTTGAGGTCCAAGAGCATTGCAGTGAGTTCCTCAAGACTCTTGCCAGCCAATTCTGCGCGCAAAGTTTCGTTTTGTGGTACGGGTGACAGACTATAACCTTTTAGCACTGACTCAAGATAAAGTCCTGTGCCTCCGCAGAGTATGGGCCACGCTCCACGATGACAAATGTCATCATAGGCATGATGAAAATCTTCTTGATATTGGAAGAGATTATATTTCGTGCCCGCGTCACATATATCTATAAGATGGTAAGGGATGTCGCCATAGTCTGCCAAATCCTTACCAGTGCCGATATCCATCTTGCGATATACCTGTCGCGAGTCGGCAGATATAATTTCTCCGCCAATCTTCTTCGCAAGATTGACGGCTACGTCAGTCTTGCCCGAAGCGGTAGGTCCGAGAATGGTTATCATCTTTTTCTCCATACAAGACGATGTCGGCTGGGGATGTCAGTTATTTAGATCCGTAGTCATCAAACATGTCTGCCACTGGCAACTGACGGCTGATGACAGCATTGAAACTCACGATGGTCTCTGAGCGTGAAAGTCCCAATGGCTGCAGTTTGTCATGGATGATGGTAAGCAAGTGATGATTGTTGCGTGCGTAAATCTTTATGAACATATCAAAAGAGCCTGTGGTGTAATGACATTCCACCACCTCAGGTATCTTGCGTAGTTCATCCACGACACGGTCAAAATGCGATGGATCTTGCAGATAGAGTCCAATGTAAGCACAAGTCTCGAAGCCAAGAGCCTCGGGAGCTATCACAAACTGGCTACCCTTCAATATACCATTTTGTTGAAGTTTCTGCATACGTTGATGAATGGCAGCGCCACTCACATTGCACAGTCTTGCCACCTCAAGAAATGGCACACGGGCATCTTGTGCCACCAAGCGAAGGATCTTTTTATCCAGTTCGTCAATATTACTGTTTAGCATGATATTTATTCTTTATGATACAAAGTTAGTGTAAAATTACAACATTAACAAACCGAAATGCAATAATTTACACATATTCACACATGACTATCACACTGACACGGTGGCCTTGATGTGTGGGTGTGGGTCGTAGCCTTCGAGAAGGAAATCCTCATATTTGAAGTCAAAGATGGACTTCACGTCAGGATTAATAATCATCCGAGGCAGAGGTCGCGGTTGGCGTGTCAACTGAAGTTTTGCCTGTTCTATGTGATTAAGATAGAGGTGTGTATCGCCTGTGGTATGGATAAATTCTCCTGCTTGCAGTCCCGTCACTTGAGCCATCATCTGAAGCAGAAGTGCATAGGAAGCGATGTTGAATGGCACTCCGAGGAATGTGTCTGCCGAACGCTGATAGAGTTGCAGTGAGAGTTTGCCGTCTGCCACATAAAATTGGAAAAGGCAATGGCAAGGAGGCAGAGCCATCTGGTCTATCTCTGCTGGATTCCATGCGGTGACCATCATACGTCGGGAGTCGGGATGATGCTTTATCAAGTCCACCACGTTGGCTATCTGATCTATCGTGCCACCCTTATAGTCAGGCCATGAGCGCCACTGATGGCCATAGACAGGACCAAGTTCACCATTCTCGTCAGCCCATTCATTCCATATGCGTACGCCATTTTCTTGCAGATATTTCACGTTAGTGTCACCTGCAAGAAACCATAGCAGTTCGTGTATGATGGATTTGAGATGGAGTTTCTTTGTGGTAAGAAGTGGAAACCCGTCTGCCATATTGAAGCGCATCTGATGGCCAAACACGCTTTTAGTGCCCGTGCCCGTGCGGTCGGTTTTGACTACGCCCTCAGTGAGTATTCTGTCGAGCAGGTTTAAGTATTGTTTCATTGTCTTTTGCTGAGTAGTTCACCTTTAATATATGTGCCGACCTAAGAGCAGTCTTCACCTTTGTGATGAGGCTCATGGGTGCGTCCTTGTCTGCCTGAAGCGAGGCTGCCAGATATTCCATGCCGTCTGACGGTATCTTGCCCCTCTCATCTCTCAAATGGGAAGCGAGTTGGTCAATGGGCACTACCTCATTGTTGACTTGCACTTCATATTGTCCACTCTTGTAATCTTTGCCGACATAGATGTCGATGACCGAACTTTTATGGCTCACCTTTTGCAGGTCAGTACCCACAGGTTGCTCATATTTCACATGGACCGTGTTTTCACGCATGTGGGTGACAATCATAAAGAAAAAGAGCACGGTGAATATAAGGTCAGGCATAGCTGCCATATTCAGTTCCGGTATGGAGTGGTCACGTCGTTTTAGTTTCATATTCCTTAGTTGCTCTCGTCATAATTTTCAGCCACACGTTGTGGACATTTCTCCAGGACGGCTTCACGGTCATGGCTTGTCAACTGTGACATTGACCTGCCGTAGTCACGCTTTGCTATAGTCTCGCGCGCCGTCTGATAGGCTTCCGATAGTGCATTTTGCACGTGGAAATATGCGTCATACTTGCATCGAGCGTCTGACTCTATGGTGATGACATGCTCTTTTCCACGGCGCAGGATAAACTCTGACAACTTGCGACTAAGACCACTGACTGCCATGGCAGAATCATTTACCGTCAGATTGCCATTAGCATCAAGTCGGAGCGTCATGATATTCTGCTTATCAATGGCGACATCCTTCTGCTCCTGTTTTTCCTTATCCTTGGGTGGCAGTTTGCGCATCAGACCTTTATCGACAAACATGGATGTGGTCACAAGAAAGAATATCAGAAACATAAATGATATGTCTGCTGTGGAGGTTGTATTCAACCCCGGTACTTCATTCTTTCTTCTGCGCAGTTTCATTATCTTCTAATAAATGACCAACCGGCTATAATGACAGAAACGGCAAGTGACATCAAGAGTGTGATGACAATGGTGTCAACGATGCTACCGTCGCCAATAATCATCGATAGCAGAGCGAAGATGACGAGTGCTGCCCATACGGAGATGCCGAGCAGTCTCACACGGATGCCGTTTTGCACCTGTACTCGGTATGCGCCACTTCGCTTTTTGCGATAGATGGACCATATCACACTTGCCAAGAGAATGACGAATGTGATATATATCAGACCGAGTATGACGTCAATGATATCCATAATCCGTATTACTAAATAACCTCGCTCCTACCCTATAGTTTAGATGTTTTCCGTCTGATGCTTCTTGTATTTGCTAATAGAGTCGAGCACCGACACGGCGCTTTCTTCCATCTGCATGGTCAGACGGTCTATCTTTGTGAGGATATAGTTGTAGAAGAGTTGCAGGATGACTGCCACTATCAGTCCGAAGATAGTCGTGATAAGTGCCACCTTCATACCTTCAGCCACAATCGTCGGGCTGATGTCGCCAGCATTCTCGATGTTTTCAAATGCCATCACCATACCGATGACCGTACCGAGGAATCCCAAAGAAGGAGCGATGGCGATAAATAGTTTGATCCATGACGAACCCTTCTCGAGCAGTGACAACTGCACATTGGCGCACGACTCCATGCTACGGTCTATGTCCTCCAACTTCTCATCTACACGAAGCAGACCCTGATAGCAGATGCTTGCTACAGGGCCTACAGTGTTGCGTGACTTTTCCTTGGCACCTTCGATATCACCTTTGCTGACAAAGTCGTCTATCTCTTTGACAAACTTGCGTGCATTTATCTCCGAAAGGGAAAGATAGATGATGCGTTCGATGCAGAATGCAAGGCCAAAGATCAGAGCGAATGCCACAAGAGACATGAAGAAGGCATTACCCTCAATAAACTTTTCCTTGAGTATCTGATGAAAATTTCCGTCTATGCCTATCTGCAAAAATGAAATCAAAAGGGTGCTCATCATGTGTATTTACGTTATATCATTGCATTGACCACGGACATTATCTTCTTGCCGAGTTCATCAGCTTCTTCCATAGATGATGCCTCGCTATAGACGCGGATGATTGGTTCGGTATTTGACTTGCGCAGATGCACCCACTTGTCAGGGAAGTCTATCTTCACGCCGTCAATATCGTTTACCTGCTCATCCTTGTACATCTCCTTCACCTTGGCAAGTATTGCGTCGATGTCGGTAGCAGGGTTGAGGTCAATGCGATTCTTTGCAATGAAATAATTAGGATATGTGGCACGTAACTGGCTCACAGTCATCTTCTTCTGTGCTAAAGAAGAAAGGAATAGTGCAATACCTACAAGGGCATCACGTCCATAGTGGCTTTCAGGATAGATGACTCCACCATTACCTTCACCACCTATGACAGCGCCCACCGCCTTCATCTTAGTAGTGACATTGACTTCACCTACTGCAGATGCAGTGTAGACACCGCCATGCTTCTCGGTGATATCTCTCAGCGCACGTGTAGATGAGAGGTTGCTCACTGTGTTGCCTGGTGTATGTGACAACACATAGTCGGCTACGCTGACAAGAGTGTATTCCTCGCCAAACATCTGGCCGTTTTCACATATGAATGCCAAGCGGTCCACATCAGGGTCAACGACGATACCCATATCATAACCACCACCTTTCACGAGGTCCATGATGCCTGTGAGATTTTTCTCCAGTGGTTCTGGATTATGAGCGAAGTCACCATTGGCTTCACCATTGAGGAATGTATATTCCACACCAAGACGGTCGAGGAGTTTTGGCAAGATGATGCCACCAACGGAATTTATCGAGTCTACGGCTACCTTGAAATGTGCAGCTTTTATAGCCTCTGCATCCACGAGTTTCAGTCCCATCACAGCGTCTATATGACGACTGTCAAGAGTATTGTCCTCTGTATACTTGCCGAGATGATCCACGTCGGCATATTCGAAATCTTCCTTCTCTGCTATAGCCAGCACCTCAGCGCCATCGGCTGCTGTCAGGAATTCTCCTTTCTCATTGAGGAGTTTCAGTGCATTCCAGTGACGAGGATTATGACTTGCTGTTATGATGATGCCACCAGCGGCATTATTCATCGTCACTGCCAGTTCGGTGGTAGGCGTTGACGCAAGTCCGATATTGATGACATCGTAGCCCACGCCCATGAGGGTACCGCAGACCACATTTTTTACCATCTCACCTGATATGCGTGCATCACGACCCACCACGATGGTGTTGCTCTGCGAATGTCCGCTCTTGCGGATGAATGTTGCATAAGCAGTGGTAAACTTTACTATATCCAAAGGATTGAGCGTATCTCCCGTGCGGCCACCTATAGTACCGCGGATGCCGGAAATGGACTTTATCAACGACATATAAATAATGTATTAGTTAGTTAGATTTATTTTGTTATAGTTAGTTTCCTCTTTGGTATGTCAGAGTGTAAAGGCATGGATATGTGTTGAGTGACGCATAATACTGTCCCTGTGATGATGGCACTATCACATTAATCTTGGCTATCTCATCACTTTCCTCAACTGGTCTACCGAGGTTGACATAAGTGAGCGGATAAAGCCATCCTGAAGGCACAGACGCACTTGAGTAAGCCGAATACATAAGACTCTGGTCTGTATAGAATGAACCCGTAAAGGTGCCTGACGTATTTGTCACTGACAATTTTTCAGGAATTGCCGCATAATAGATGATATCATTTGACAACTGTACGGAGTCACCCATAAGGTTGCGCTCTGTGAAACGGCAAAGCACATCAGTAGTCTCTCCACTCTTCAGTTTCTCGCCACATCCTTCTCTCACTATCTGAAGATATATACCATTACTACGGAAGAGCACAAACTCATTCTTTGAGACATCAGTCTTATAGCCATTGGCTGCAAATGTTTCTTCAGAAATGACATTCACATTGTGATTGGCAATGTATGCATTTATAGCTGCGTTTTCTTTCTTCTTTTTGTCTGCGTATGTCTCGGTCTTGCTACATGAGACGAATGACAATCCAGCAAGCAGACATACCATTACTGAGGCAAATATTTTTCTCATTTTCAATTGATATACATATTCTCTGCAAAGGTACGGAAAAATGGGCAACTACTTTATGCAGACAAAGCCTAATTAAGATTCTAAGTATCGGTTTTTATTTTTTTAACTGCTCAGAATAAGCTGCTATTGCTTGGCGTGCCACCTTGCAAGCCTCATCAAGCGAACAGTCGAGATGTCCGCCAGCAGCATTGAGGTGCCCTCCTCCATTGAAGAATTTTTCTGCCACCTCATTGGCAGGGAAGTCATCCACGGAGCGCAGACTCACCCACACAAGATTGTCTTTACGATCGTCTTCTCGCAATGATATAGATAGTTTCATCCCTTTGATACTCAATGGAATGTTTACCAATCCCTCGGCATCTCCTTTAACATATCGATATTCATCCATATCCATCTTGGAGATGGAGTAATATGACGCATGCAGGTCTTCGAGCACATTTAGTTTGTGAGACATGAGATAACCGCGCAGACGTATTGCCCACGA
>CAVABU010000010.1:11914-13570 GCA_963586965.1 Gemmiger formicilis | reverse complement strand
GTGAGGCTGGTCTGCATATCTGGACAAAGATGATGGTCTATCATCACTTTCTTCGCCTTCGAATTCTTTAGCACATCCTCCATGGCTCCGACACGGCTCTCTGTATTCATATCCAAACAGAAGATGCAGTCCACGTCAGCAAGTAGACTATTGACAGTCTCCTCTTTCTTATCATATCTTATGACTGTCTGATTGTCAGGCAACCAGTGCAAGAAATCGGGATAGGCATCGGGAACAATTACTGAGGTCTCGATGTCATACTGACTACGGAGAAAGCGTGCCCACGAGAGGCAAGATCCCAAGGCATCGCCGTCAGGACTTTTATGTCCTATCACTGCCGCGCGCTTAGTCTCTGAGAGAAGAGAAAGGAGCAGTGTTAGCTGCTCCTCATCCATTATATCTATATTCATATATCAACATTAAAACATCTTGTTCGGATACTGACCGTTTTCGTGAAGTTTAGCCAACTTGGCTACAACCTCTGGTCTGTCTTCCGGATAAGTCACACCAAACCACTTTGAAGTAGTGTCGAGCACTTCGCATGTAGCCTTGCCCTCCTTGATGAGTTTGTCTACCATCAGTGGGATAAAGAATTCTGACTTTGGATTTGCCTGGTTCTTAGGATCTGAGAGGAACTCCTTGAAGTACTCCTCAGAGTAAGCGAAATAGTCAGGGGTGAAGCCCCAGAAATTCATTGACACTGGTGTGGTGTCAGGGATGCTTACCCACTCTCCATTTTCATCAAGATACTGCACCACTCCATCGTGACGCTCTATCTTTGTACGCTCTACGACTGAAGTCAGGTGGTGTGTCTTCTCATCATTTTCGCAGATACCACGGCTCACAGTACCGCTCTCGCTAAGAGTGTTGTCAACACGGAATCCCACCATGGCATACTTACCAGTAGAACCTTCTGGCAATTCGCTGAGGAACTTACCCATCACCTTGAATGCATCGCGATCATAGAAGTCATCGCAGTTGAGCACAGCAAATGGTTCCTTGATCACATCCTTACCCATCAGCACAGCATGGTTGGTACCCCATGGCTTAGTGCGACCTTCTGGCACTGTAAAACCTTCTGGCAGAGCGTCGAGGCTTTGGAAACAAAGTTCACAAGGCACATGGTCTTGATATTTTGCAAGTATCTGTGTACGAAACTGCTCTTCAAAATCTTTACGTATTACCCATACGATTTTACCGAAGCCTGCCTGGATGGCGTCATAAATGCTATAGTCCATGATGGCTTCGCCGTTAGGTCCGAGTGTGTCAAGCTGCTTGAGTCCGCCGTAACGGCTTCCCATACCTGCAGCAAGGAGAAATAATGTAGGTTTCATTTTTCGTTTATAATAATTGAATGATTGATTTCTATCAAGAGCAAAGGTAATATAATTAGGCGAAAGGGCAAAACATTTTAAAGGCTTTTTCTATATGAATGCCCTTCCCGCGTGATATTTCACACACCTATTCATTCATCGTACCGCAATAGGGGCATCTACCTCTTCGCTTCAGTCTGCTACCGCAGTTGCCACAGATGTATGGTTTGTCATTATTGCGAAGATATTGTCTTGCCGACAGATAGAGATATACTGCCAAGAGTAGATAACCTATATAATATAATGTGGTGATGCTAAATATGACGTAATTGACGGCGCATAT
>CAVABU010000010.1:9892-11685 GCA_963586965.1 Gemmiger formicilis | reverse complement strand
ACCTGACACATCAACATGGGGAATATACTGTCAATGTCACGGAAATGCACTATGTGCACATTCTTGCGTCGTAGTGTACGCGCAAGATAAAATGCAGAGATGATGACAAGGAAGACGAGGAAGATAATAATGTGTATATCGGAGAAGGTGTTGATGAATTGTGATATAGGATCATCTGGCACCACCTTCTCCACCATCTCTTTCTCGTGCACCCATCCAAACATAGATCGGTCTGTAGCCAACTGCACCCATACGGAGTCGACAGCGTCTTCAGGTATCACACGTATGTCTGCCACCACAAGATGCTGGTGACGATAGACAGCGAAGGTATCGATAGGCAAATCTGAGACTCTCTCTTCGGGTTGCTGGCTCTGCAGGACAAGCGAATCGCAATCCACGACAAAGTTGTAATTGCGTGTATAGTGTCTATTGGCTACATATGAGTTGGAGTCAGCACATTCCTCTATGCTGTCTTCGAGCACTATGCTTCTATCTTCCGATCTGCGATAGCAACTGCAAACCAGGAGGAGCACGACCATCATCAATATGACATTAGCACTTTTCCGCATATACATTCATCTGACATTCTTTACAATCAAATTTGAGACGAAACATCCGTCCGTCACCCAGTCGCAAGGCAAGTGGCTCTTTCCATTGTGGTCGTTGTCCGCCTCGCTTCACGCAATATCCCAATGAATATCTTAGGCAATGACGACACTGCATGAGTGGCAAGGAGAAATCTCGCTTATTAGTTTCAAGGGATTCAGAAAAGTCATTGATGCCCCATGACTTATGAAGTTCTCGTGAGACGGCATTGCTGACATTCTTGAAGTATTGTGCGTGTCTGTCATGCATCTCTTGCGGAACTGCGGGGTTGCTCACGGCAATGTCATGCGGAGCATCATTGATGTCAATGTCCATCAAGGCTTCGCATAGACGCTTTCTCAAGAGCGACAACTTACTTGAAGGGATGAAGCATTGGTCAAGATTATCATTTATGACAACATTCTCGGCGCTATAGATAGTGTTGCCCCACTTAGAGAGTTGGCTGACAATGTTGTCATGCTGAGGTTTCTGAGCCGTTTGCTTTTCCATTATCTCTGACACCATCACGCAGGGCATACCACTACATTCTCCTTTAAGAGATATGCCATCTTGTGTAGCGGAAAGCGTGAGCGTCAGAGGTATCTTTCGCTCTGTACCTTGACGTGCCAACTCTTTCTCGAAAGCCACGTCATTGTTTCTATAGAGTGCCGTCTTTGGACGAAGGTCCTTAGTCATATTAAGTAGGAAGAGGCGATTGCCCTCCACACGATTGACTCTAAAACCTTCGAGTTCCTTATTTCTATTGATAAAGCATATGCCGTCACCATTGCTAAAATTGGATAACCCCGCCACATTAAGCGACTTCCCTCTTATCTCCTTGACCTTGCCCACATACTCTCCGATGGCTTTGGGGGTATCGGGAGAGAAAATGTCGGGGACACGACCATTAAGGAAGTAATTGGTATATCCGCGATTGAATGTCTTCGTCAAGTCCGGCGTAAAAGCATACTGCACCTTGCCTCGTGAAGCACGTACGTAGTCATCTTTCCTTTTTTTACAGATACGGTCAAGACGCTGACTATATGCAGCTACGACATTTTTCACATAACTGATGTCCTTGAGTCTGCCTTCTATCTTGAATGATATGACGCCTGCATCTGCCAATTCCTCAAGATGGTCTATCTGACACATATCCTTCAAGGAAAGCAGATGTCGCTGATGTTCCCATTCTTGTCCGTTGGCATCAA
>CAVABU010000010.1:0-9656 GCA_963586965.1 Gemmiger formicilis | reverse complement strand
TCCTTGTCGCGATTGTCAGTCTGCGTGGAAGCATGCACCACGAGTCCTGCCTTTCTCACCATCTCAAGCACAGCCATATCCTGTACAAGCACAGCATCGACATGTAGACTTGCCAACTCATCGACAAGGCAACTTACTTCATCGAGTTCTGCATCATAGACTATGGTATTGAGTGTGACATAGACCTTTACGCCAAACTGATGGGCATAGTCTATCAACTGCTTGATGTCTTCCATAGAATTGCCGACAGCTGCACGTGCACCAAATTTGGGGGCACCTATATATACAGCATCAGCACCGCAGTCAATGGCTGCGATGCCGCACTCTAAGTTTTTTGCCGGAGCAAGCAATTCAAGTTTGCGCGTCATTTTATATCCTTTATATTATAAGGTGTAGCCTGATAAACGTAGTAGTTTATCCAATTGTGGTAGAAAAGATTGGCAGCAGCGCGCCACGTGACTACAGGTGGATTATTAGGATTGTTGTCACGATAGTAGTTTTCTGGTATAGCCACATCATCACGCTTTCCTAAGTCACGTTTGTATTCGTTGTCAATGGTGTTGTAAGCGTATTCCAAGTGTCCTGTCACAAAGAACTCCCTACCCTCACGTGCCATGATGATGCTCAGTCCAGCATCTTCACTGTCAGCCAAAGGAACAAGTTCTGGCACTTTCAGCACATCTTCCCTTCTGATCTCCGTGTGTCGTGAATGAGGCATCATAAACTCATCGTCAAAACCACGGAAGATGGGTTCCAAGGGTCTGAGAGGATGCTGCTTGAAGATACCAAACTTCTTCATTGGGAGTTTGTATTTCTGTATGCCGTAGTGATAGAATAGTCCTGCCTGGGCTGCCCAACAGATGTAGAGGGTGCTTGTCACATGCGTCTTTGCCCAATCGAATATCTCGACGATCTCATTCCAATAGGACACCTCCTCATAATCCATCATCTCAAGAGGTGCGCCAGTGATAATCATTCCGTCAAAGGTGATATCCTTAAGAGAATGGAAGTCCTTATAGAACATCAGCATATGCTCCACAGGAGTATTCTTAGGCGTGTGACTCTTGAGTTTCATAAATGTGATGTCAAGTTGAAGAGGCGTATTCGAGAGTATTCTCACGAGGTCGGTCTCTGTCGTGATTTTGAGTGGCATCAGATTGAGTATCACAATCTTCAGAGGACGAATATCTTGGCTATGGGCCCTTGTCTGGTCCATAACAAAGATATTCTCCTTTTTCAGCAAATCTATTGCTGGTAGTTTGTCTGGTAGTCTTAATGGCATGGTTTACCAAAGATTAAGTCTTTCGCTCTCTGGGATATACATCTTGTCACCTGGTTTTACGCCAAATGCATCATACCAAGCCTTTACGTGTGGCAGTGCACCATTTACGCGCCATTCACCGAGTGAGTGTACATCTGAGCGGGTGAGATTTCTGATTGCTTCTTCAGTGATATTCTGTCCCCACACACCTGCATAAGCCATAAAGAAGCGCTGGTCGCCTGTGTATCCATCGATAGTCTTGAGCGGAGCATTCTTTGTAGCGTTCTTGTATGCATTGTATGACACCTGCAGACCACCGTGGTCAGCGAGGTTCTCGCCGAGTGTCATCTGACCGTTGGCATTAAGATCAGGCAAGACCTTTATCTGAGAGAACCAGTTAGCGTATTCATTGGTACGATTCTTGAAGTTTTCCACATCTTCACTCTTCCACCAATCTCTCATATTGCCTTCCTTGTCGTAATGAGAACCCTGGTCATCAAATCCGTGAGTCATCTCATGTCCTATGACCACGCCGATAGCGCCATAGTTGAATGCGTCATCAGCCTTTGCATCAAAGAATGGAGGCTGAAGGATACCAGCTGGGAAACAAATCTCATTAGTGGTAGGATTATAGTATGCATTGACAGTCTGTGGAGTCATCTGCCACTCGTCACGGTCAACAGGTTTGCCGGCAGTCTCCTCAATGTGCTGCTTATTGCGGAAGAGGCGTGCTGCCATGATATTCTCATAGAGAGACTTCTGTGGATCTACCACCAAGCCACTCATATCCTTCCACTTGTCAGGATAACCTATCTTCACATAGAAAGTAGACAACTTCTCAAGAGCGGCAACCTTGGTCTCTTCACTCATCCAGTCCTGAGCCTTGATTCTCTCACCGAGTGACACTTGCAGATTTTCCACAAGAGTCTTCATACGTGCCTTGCTTGACTCTGGGAAATAACGTTCGCAATAGAGTTTGCCCAATGCCTGGCCGAGTACTTGTTCGACTATTGACGTAGCCTTCTTCCATCGTTCGTAATCCTGCTTGCGACCGTTCATAACCTTGCCGTTGAACTCAAATGCAGCGGCAGCGATATCATCGCTCAGATATGAGAGCGAACTCTGTATGAGGTCCCACTCCATGAGTGCACGGAGCTCGTCAGCGGTGAGCATTGCCACGATCTTGTCGGCAGCTGCGAGGAATTCTGGTTGACCGACGACAAGTGTCTGCATGTATTGAGTCTGCACACCCTCGCCATTCTCCATCTGTGTCAAGCGGAGATTAGGATAGTTTTTCTCAAACTCCTCAAGAGTTACCTTATTATAGTTTTTCTCCACATCACGAAGGTCGGTCTTGCTCTTTGACGCAATAGCATACTGAGTTTCTATGCGCATGATAGACTCCATCTTCTGCGAAGCTTCACTCCAAGAGAATCCGAAGAGTTGAAACATTCTGACGATGTGCTTCTTATACTCATTGCGGATATTTGCCGTAGCGTCATCATTGTCGAGGTAATATTCCTTCTCGCCAAGTGATAGTCCGCCCTGGTAGATATTTAGGATATTATTCTTGGAGTCTTTCTCATCTGCTCCGATATATGCTCCGTAAGGCACACCATAGCCAAAGGCAGCATACTTGAGCTGTATTGCTTGCAGCGCTGCTTTATCACGCGCTGCCTCCATCTCTGCGATGTAAGGTTTCACAGGATTGACGCCTTCCTTATTTCTACGCACTGAGTCCATAGCGAGCTTATATAGGTCGCTGATCTTCTGCTCAAGGCTACCCTTGGCATACTTGCCTTTATTCAGTTCATTGAGTATGGCGTTGATGCGCTTGTTATTCTCAAGTGCAAGACGGTCAAAGGAGCCGAAACGCGAATAAGCGGCAGGCAGAGGATTGTTTTTCATCCATCCACCGCATGCAAACTCATAGAAATCGTCTGCTGGACGTGCATTCTTGTCGAGATTCTTTATGTCAATGCCCGACTTAAGTTGCGCCATGGAAGGCATTGCTGCCATTGCCATAATTGCCATTGTGATAATTGTCTTCTTCATTTGTGTTTATTGTAGTTTTTTACTTTCTTCTTCAAGTTGTTCTGACAGAGATGTCCACTTCAACTCCTCGTCATCAAGTTTTGCCTTTGTGTCGGTATACTCATTGATGAGTTCCATATTTGAGGCATTCGCAGGGTCATAGAGTATGGTGTCGAGTTCGTGTATGCGTGTCTCCCACTTTTCTATCTTGGCCTCGCTCTCCTTGACAGCCTTTTGCAGACGATTGATTTTCTTCTGCATCTCCTTTCTCTCGGCATACGACACGGAGGACTGAGGCTCTGACTTTTTCTCCACAACTGGTTGCTCTTGCACGGCCTTCTTACTGTTATGAAGCATAGCGTCAATGGAGGCTTGCGAGGTTTCTTCTTGATTCATGGATGATGATAGGCTACGAAGCCAGTCGTAGATGCCACCAAGGTACTCCTTCACATGTCCGCCACCAAACTCATACACTTTATCTACAAGTCCGTCGAGGAATTCACGGTCATGGCTTACCACGATGGCAGTGCCGTCAAATGCCTTTATAGCCTCCTTCAAAACATCTTTTGAGCGCATATCGAGATGGTTTGTCGGTTCATCAAGTATGAGAAGGTTCACGGGTTCGAGCAGTAGTTTTATCATTGCCAGTCGACTTCGCTCTCCACCGCTCAGCACCTTCACCTTCTTGTCGGATGCTTCGCCACCAAACATGAATGCGCCGAGTATATCATTGATGCGCAGTCTTATCTCACCCTTTGCCACATTGTCGATGGTCTGAAATACGGTGAGGTCTTCATCAAGCAACTGTGCCTGATTTTGTGCGAAATAACCTATCTGCACATTGTGTCCCACCTTGAGAGTGCCACCAAATGGTATCTCATTCATGATGCACTTGACAAGTGTGGACTTACCTTCGCCGTTTCTTCCCACGAATGCCACCTTCTCACCTCGCTTGATGATGAGATTCACGTCATGAAAGACATTGTGGTCGCCGTATGTCTTCTCTACATCCTTGCAGATGACGGGATAGTCACCACTGCGCAGACAGGGAGGAAATTTTAATCGCAATGCAGAGGTATCCACTTCGTCTATCTCTACTGGCACAATCTTCTCTAACTGGCGTATGCGTTGCTGCACCTGTATGGCTTTGGTAGCCTGATAGCGAAAACGCTCAATAAAAGCTTTGGTGTCAGCTATCTCCTTCTGCTGATTTTCGTAAGCACGCAATTGCTGTTCGCGACGCTCAGCACGGAGCTTCACATACTCGTCATATTTCACCTTGTAGTCGACAGTATGACGACAGGTTATCTCTATTGTGCGATTGGTGACATTATTGATAAATGCTCGGTCGTGACTAACAAGCACCACCGCCTTGGCGCTCTGCACAAGAAACTGCTCAAGCCACTGGATGCTCTCGATATCAAGATGATTGGTAGGCTCATCAAGAAGCAAAACGTCTGGCTTACGAAGCAGTATCTTTGCCAATTCGATTCTCATGCGCCATCCTCCAGAAAACTCTTTCGTGGGACGATCAAAGTCACTACGTGAGAATCCAAGTCCTGTTAGCGTGCGCTCCAATTCAGCCTCCTGATTGTCAGCGCCAGCCATGACCAAGCGGTCATACTCATTGGTGTATTTCTCCACGAGAGCCATATATTCTTCGCTCTCATAGTCAGTACGCTCGGCTATCTCCTTCTCTAGAGATTTTACTTTAGCTTCAAGGGCAGCCATTGATGAGAAAGCCTTCTGCGCCTCTTCTCTCACGGTGGTGTCATCTTGGAGTTTCATCACCTGTGGCAGATAGCCCACAAGGGTGTCATTGGGGATAGATACCGCGCCTGATGTCGGTGTCTGGATACCACTTAATATTTTGAGCATGGTGGATTTGCCTGCTCCGTTCTTGCCTACAAGGGCAATGCGGTCACGGTCGTTGATGACAAAACTCACGTTTTCCAACAACGGACGCGCAGAGAATTCCACCGATAAGTTATCTACTGATATCATATGTTTATTTTATACAAAGGTACGCCAATTTACCGAACAATTCAAGGATTTTAATTACTTTTGCATTTCGAGTTCCCTTAAGTAGCAACACAAATGAATAGATTTTCACAATACATAGCAGACTCTCTGAGTCTTCCGATTAATAATGTAGACAACACTCTGCAACTTCTTTCCGAGGGTTGCACCATACCTTTTATAAGCCGTTACCGTAAGGAAAAGACGGGTAATATGGATGAGGTGCAGATTGCGGAAATAAGCAATCTCAATGACCGCCTCACCGAACTACAGAAAAGGAAGGAAACGATTCTGAAGACTATCGAAGAACAGGGAAAACTAACTGAGGACCTTCGCAAGAAGATTTCCATTTGCTGGAATGCTACCGAACTTGAGGATATCTATCTGCCATACAAACCCAAACGTCGCACGAGGGCACAGATAGCACGCGAACAGGGTTTGGAGCGTCTTGCCACGACCATCTTGTTGCAGCGTGAGCAGAATCCTATGCGATTTGCTGCACAATTCATAAATGGTGACGTAAAGGATGCGGAGAGTGCTATAAAGGGTGCGCAGGACATCATAGCCGAACAGGTGAGTGAGGACCAGCGGTCTCGTCAGCAGATGAGAAACGTATTTACTCGTGGTGCCATCATCTCTTCTAAAGTGATAAAAGCAAAGAAAGATTTGGATGAGGCTCAGAAGTATTCTGACTATTTCGATTGGTCAGAACCATTGAAGAGATGTTCCTCACACCGCCTTCTTGCCATGAGACGTGGCGAAAATGACGGCATACTCAGAGTGACCATCTCGGTAGACGAGGAAGACTGTCGTGGTAGACTGCAAAGACTATTTGTACATGGATATGGGCCTTGCTCTAAACTTGTGAAGGAAGCTATCGATGACTCTATGAAGCGACTTCTTACGCCATCCATAGAAACTGAGTTTGCTACTGCTTCCAAGGAGAAGGCTGACGAAGAAGCTATAAAAGTATTCTCGGAGAATCTTCGCCAACTTCTTTTAGCGGCTCCGCTCGGACAAAAGCGAGTGATGGGTATAGACCCAGGATTTCGCACGGGATGCAAGATCGTGTGTCTCGACGCTCAGGGCAACTTGCTTTATCACACTGTATTGTCTCTTTCCAATCGCACAGGCGGTGATGCCATCATACGACTCGCTAAGAAATATCAGACTGAGGCGTTCGCTATTGGTAACGGTACGGCTTCGCGCGAGACTACTGATTATATAAAGTCACTCAACTTTGATAATAACATAGACCTATTCGTAGTGTCTGAAGATGGCGCTTCCGTATACTCCGCTTCAAAGGTGGCTCGTGATGAATTCCCGGATGAGGATGTCACCGTCAGAGGTGCTGTAAGCATTGGTCGACGACTGATGGACCCATTGGCAGAACTTGTCAAGATTGACCCCAAGAGTATCGGTGTGGGGCAATATCAGCACGATGTGGACCAGACCAAACTGAAGAAGTCTCTTGACCAGACGGTGGAGAGTTGTGTGAATACTGTGGGTGTAGATGTAAACACTGCCTCACAGCATCTGCTGACTTATGTGTCAGGCCTGGGCCCTACACTCGGAAAGAGCATCGTGGACTATAGAAAGGAGCATGGAGCTTTCCGCTCAAGAGTAGAACTAAAGAAGGTGCCACGTCTTGGTCCTGCCACATTCCAGCAGTGTGCAGGATTTCTTCGCATAACAGACGGTAAGAATCCGCTTGACAACAGTGCCGTGCATCCAGAGTCTTACTCCATCGTGGAGCGTATGGCTAAGGACCTGAATATGAAGATTGCTGACCTTATTGGTAACAGGGATCTCATAAAGAGTATTGATGCCAAGAGATATACGGGTGGCGACATAGGACTGCCTACCATTAATGATATCCTTACCGAACTGGAGAAACCTGGACGCGACCCACGTGGCAATATAGAGACATTTGAGTTTGATCCTAACGTAAAGACTCCCGACGACCTTATAGTCGGCATGGTGTTGCCTGGCATAGTGACCAATATCACCAATTTCGGCGCATTCGTCGATATAGGTGTACACCAGGATGGACTGGTGCATGTGTCACAGTTGGCTGACCGCTTCGTAAAAGATCCCAATGAAGTAGTGCACCTACATCAACACGTAAAAGTCAAAGTGATGGATGTGGACAATGTGCGCAAACGCATAAGCCTCACTATGAAAGGCGTATGACATTATTTACATGTACACAAAAAAGGTGTAGCTAAAGCGCTACACCTTTTATATGTTTATCTACTTGCAAAATGCAGTAAGATTGCCCGTTTTTACTTCGCCTTTTCCAAAGAAGACCGTTTGTCACGATGGTATGACCTATAGTCATCGAGTTCGATTTCCACATCCGGTTCTATCAGTTCACCATCGTGTGGCAGTCTAAACTTCTGATACTTGATGTCAAGTCCACGCTCCATCCACATCTTCTCATAATATGTCTGTATGGACAATATGCGTCGTGTCTCCTCGTCAAGTCCTTCCGTGTGATATAGGTCTGTGGTACGGAAAAGCACTGGCAACTTGTTGGCATCCACCAAACAAGATGTATAGGTAAAGAGAAAGTTAGAGTCAGTCTTCAAGTGCACGATGCCACCGTCTGCAAGGAAACGACGATAGCGGTTGAGGAAATATGTCGACGTCAGTCGTTTCCTCGGATTCTTCATCTGTGGGTCAGAGAATGTGAGCCATATCTCATGCACCTCGTTTTCAGAGAAGAAGCTATCTATGAACTCGATATTAGTTCTCAGAAATGCCACATTCTTCAGTCCTTCATTGACGGCACGCGTAGCTCCTGTCCACATCCTCGCACCTTTGATGTCTACTCCGATAAAGTTGACATCAGGATAGAGATGTGCGAGTTCTACGGTGTATTCTCCCTTTCCGCATCCTAACTCGAGCACGATGGGGTTGGAGTTATGGAAATACTCCTCACCCCAACGTCCTTTCATCGGAAAATCGTCATTGCTGATAACACTGTATGGATATTGGAACACGCAGTCATAGCTGTCCATATCCGCGAATTTGGCAAGTTTTCCTTTTCCCATCCAATACTTGTGCTTAGTCTATGACGACGCGTGTCCAACCATGCTTATCCTCCTCTATACCATACTGGATATCACGCAGTTTGTGATAGAGTTTCTCGCTCCATGGTCCTGGCTTCTCACCAAAGTCATAACGCTTGCCTGTCTCCACGTCATCGATATGTGATATAGGTGATATCACGGCTGCCGTGCCACAAGCTCCTGCCTCCTCAAATGTAGAGAGTTCTTCCTCTGGTATTTGACGACGCTCCACCTTCAGTCCCAGGTCTTCTGCCAACTGCATCAGGCTCTTATTGGTGATTGATGGCAGGATGGATGTGGATTTTGGTGTCACGTAGGTATTGTTCTTGATGCCGAAGAAGTTGGCTGCGCCACACTCATCGATATATTTCTTTTCTTTAGCGTCAAGATAGAATTCGCAAGCGTAGCCCAGTATTGTTCTTGATACCGAAGAAGTTGGCTGCACCACACTCATCGATATATTTCTTTTCTTTAGCGTCAAGATAGAATTCACAAGCGTAGCCCATCTCATGTGCCTTCTGGTTAGCATAGAGCGAAGCGGCATAGTTGCCACCCACCTTATAGATACCTGTGCCAAGCGGTGCCGAGCGGTCATGGTCGCGCACGATGACATAAGGATTGCTTGCAAAACCACCCTTAAAGTAAGGACCTACTGGAGTGACGAATATCATAAAGAGGAATTCCTTTGAAGGATGCACTCCCACCTGGGCGCTGGTGCCTATCATGAGCGGGCGGATATAGAGTGTGGCTCCACTCTCGTAAGTCGGGATATACTCCTGATTGAGGCGCACCACCTTCTCCACCATTTCTACAAAGAGTTCGGTCGGCACTTCAGGCATCACGATGCCACGGCATGTAGACTGCAGACGGGCAGCATTCTCCTCAGGACGGAATACTCTCACCTTGCCGTCAGGACAACGATAAGCCTTTAGTCCTTCGAATGCCTCCTGACCGTAATGTAGACACACGGCAGCCATATGCAAGTTGATAGTTTCCTCTGATGAAACTTCTATTTCTCCCCACTTGCCGTTGCGATAGTAGCAGCGAACGTTATAATCGGTCTTCATGTAACCGAAAGACAAGTTTGCCCAATCAAGATTCTTCATTTTTACTTCTTTCTTATAATATAAGATGTTAAAGTCAGTATTACTGGCTTTCAATATTGTTGTATTTTCGTTATTGTTACTGCAAAATTATAAATTATCTATGACTAATGCAAAACAAAATGCATGTAAATTGTCACACGACCTTTGCCATCATACTTTTCT
>CAVABU010000009.1:0-30647 GCA_963586965.1 Gemmiger formicilis | reverse complement strand
GTACGGCGAGGGCGCCGTACCTCCTAAGGTTGCAGCGGGGACGCTGCAACTACTATGATAACATCATTTCTTCTGCTTTGCCCTGATGATATTTACGGAGAATGGAGGGATGCCAAACTGTGGAGTGGTGCCCTCAAAACTGATGCGCTTGCTGACAGGATAGACTGCTGTGGGCGAGTCGAGAGTGTTCTCGTCAATGCCACGCTTTGACTTCATCTGTATCAACTCGGCACCATCAGCGCAGAAGTCACCCAGATGGAGGTCGGCTGTCTCCTGTTCACTTGATGTGTTGACTATCTTGATGATCATCTCATTGGTGCTATCATCCATGGAAGCCGATGTGAAGAGTCCTGGTGTGGTCACTCCATGCAGTTCGGCCTCCACCATCTTCTTGTCGTCCACGTAGCCCGTCACCTTGTTGCCATCGATGTCCACACGGATGTCATACCATCTGCCCGTCTCTATCTTCATCGGCACAGTCTTCAGCGCACTCTTGCCACCGCCGGCAGCCTGCTCAAATCCGCATGCTGAGTTGCTCCATCCGCCGACATTAAACCAGCAGTAGTTGTCCTTGTCCTCATAGTTGAAGATAAGCAGGAATCCCTCGTCGCCAGATGTCTTCTTGGCACGCATTGACACTGAGTATCGTGTGCCACCGATAGGCGTGCTGACGAGAGCGGTCACGGATTCACCGCTACCAGTCTGTGCCAGACCATTGTTTTGTATCTTCCATGAGGTAGACCTCAGCGTGAAGTCATCCGCTTTCTTGCCACTGGCATATATGGTGTGCGTGCCAGCCGTGATGGTCACGTCAGCAAATACCGACTGCGTATTCCATGTGCCAACGCCCACAAAACTCTCCTCAGGAGTGAACATCTGATTACCCTTCATGAGAATCTCGTCGCCCGTGGTCACCTTGAGAGTCCTCGTGCCACGATTGTCTGCCATCATCTTTTGCACATAGTAAGAAGGTGTGCCCATCACACCGCCAGCATTAAATCTCACCATATCCGGACGCCAGCGGTCATCATTCTCATTGACAAATATCGGGGCATAGGAACTCATCTTCACCATGTCACTATTGTTCTCCATACCCATCATAAACACAGCCTCGCCCAGTGCAGCATTGAGATTGCCGAGGTCACCGAAGCCCTGTGTCACGGCATACTCGCCACAGTAGATGTTAGGCCAAGTGCGGGAGTAAGAGTCATATTTCTTAAAGTTTTGTGTAAACCATGCCGGAGTACGGTAATAGTGCTCGTCCACGAGTTTCACCTTCTCCTTTGACTCCCATCGAGGATCATCCGTGCCCCATGCAGCCACGTTGCCGATGATGTGCATCTTAGGATATTTCTTCAAGACGGCATCGCGAAATATGCGGTATCTCTGGTAATAGTGGTCAGAAGTCTGCTGGCCATCAGGTTGGTTATTCTCATTGCCTATCTCCAGATACTCTATACCAAATGGTTCGGGGTGTCCGTTCTTGGCACGCATAGCACCATACTTAGATGTCACAGGTCCGTTGGCATATTCCAGCGCGTTCAAGCATTCGTCGACCCACATGCGCACGTCTTCCACAGGGGTGACACCGCCATGCCATATACCTATATTGCAGACATAAAGTGGTTTTGCGCCGAGGTCTTCAGCCAGTTGGAGATACTCATGATAGCCCAGACCATCCGAGGTGCGATATCCCCAGTTCTTATTCCAGTGTCCTGGGCGCTCCTCTATAGGACCTATGGTGCGCTCCCAGCGGAATGCATTGTCTGGCGAATCCTGGCCCTCCACGAAGCAACCGCCAGGGAAACGCATGAATGAGGGATGCAAGTCTTGAAGCATCTCTACGATGTCGGGGCGAAGGCCGTTGTCGCGATTCTTGTAGGTAGGAGGGAAGAGCGACACCATGTCAAGATAGAAGTCCGAGTTGCCCTTAGACGTGATGACAAAGATGGCATCCTTGTCATTGGTGGAAGAAGTCAGCGTGGCAGTCACGTGTTGCCATCCGCGCTTTGAAGTGTTGACTTTCAGTCGCTCCGAAGCATACAGACGAGTACCCGTCTTACCCTTTATCATGGCATAGAGTTCACGAGAGCGGTTGACCTTTATCCAGAAAGACAACTTATATGTGCGTCCCTTCACGGCATTGATACCCCAGAATCCATTGTTGGATACACCTGCGTCAGTGTCGCCTATGCCCGTGGTCACCACGTGCAGACACTGCTTCTGAGCATCATTGAGAAGGTCTTCCTTGGAGATGGTCATCTTCACATTACCATTGACCGACAGGTATGGTTGCCAGTAGGCAGGTGTTGTCTCGTCATCTTCAAATGAGCGGTTTCTAATCAGTTCGGCATAGATACCACCGTCAGCAGCATGATTGATGTCTTCATAGAAGATGCCGTAGAGCATGGGACTGATGTCAATGCCCGTGGGGCGACTGTCGATGTGGATGTCCACTTGTGCCATAGCGGTAGTGGCGAGTGCCAGTGAGGCACCTAAGGTAAGTAGTTGTCGTTTCATATGTATGGTTTTTATTATATGTTATACATTATATTATATATGTGTCTATGAGTTTCCTATAGAGTGGTACGGAGGCAAGCAGTCTGGCATTTCCCACTAGATACAATCTCTTCATGGCGCGCGTCATCACCACATTGAGTTTACGGTCTATGGTCTTGCCACACTCTGTGAAGCAGTTGTCAGTGAGGAAATCCAACTGATAATGCCTCTGCACAGTGAATCCGTAGATGATGACCTCGCGCTGCGAACCCTGGAAGCGCTCCACCGTGTCGATGGTGATGTCCATATCGTGAGGCATACGCTGGAGCAAGGCATTGCGCACGGCAGATATCTGACTGCGGTAAGGCACTATGATGCCGATGCTCATGCCGTCGCCGATGCCTTCCACCAAACGGGCGATGACCTCGGCTTCAGCCGTGTTGACCTTGTCAGAAGATGTTATCTCTGCGGGTCTCACATCGATAAACTGCACCCTCTTGCAGGTAGACGGCGCTACCTGGTGGGGTAGGGGTACGCAAGAGAGCCTCCCCTCATAAAACTCTCTACTCGGGAATGCCACAATGTCTTCATGCATACGTCCTTGGGCATGAAGCATATAGACCACTTGTGGATTGTCGCGGTATTGGCGTAGAAGTCGCTCGAAAAGCGACAGCCTACAGTCGTCAAGTCCTATCTCATGTAGCAATGGGTCGCTGACGGCAGACTCCGCCTGCTCCTGCTGCACCACGGCAGGCAACTGCTTGTGGTCGCCTATCATCACAAACTTGCGTATCGCCTCCTTGTCGCCATGTCTTGCCGAGAGCAAGCCGAGGAGTTGAGGCTCTAATATCTGGGATGCCTCGTCGATGATGGCAAGTGAAAAACTGCGTAGGGCGAAGATGGCTTGGTGCGAATTGAAGGCGGTGGTGGTGCCGACAAATATGCGCTGGCTCTTGACAAACTCCTTTATATCAGAGATTTTCACTATGCCGTCCACCTTATTGCTAAGCAGATAAGGGCGGTACGTATCGCTGCATGATGCCTCATTGCCTATGCGCACGAAGTCGATGCCTTCCTCCACCAGTTTGGAGCATATCTCGTCCACCGCCCTGTTGGTGTAAGCCATGACGGCGACGGAAGAGTCACGCTCGGTGAGTTCCTCCTTGAGAGTGTTGAGCATGCCAAAACTGGTCTTGCCCGTGCCTGGAGGGCCCACGATGAGAAACAGTTCGCGTGCCTGCTTCACCCTCAGCGACAGATCATTAAAAGACTTGTAGTCGCCATGGAGCGTCACACTATGGTCCACCTCGGGCATCCTCTGCGTGAGAATCAGATTGCGACGCTTGGTGGAAGCCGAAAGAAAGGCGTGAACAGCACGAAACTGTGATGCGAAGGACGAGTCCATGAAGTCGTGCTCCACCGCCCAAAGATAGTTAGCGGGAGTGTCAAATACTCCGATGCTCGTCTGCGGCACACGCAGTTTCAGTGTGAGACTATCCGCCTCTATCTTCTCTATCGAAGCGCGATGCACCATCGTCTTGCGACAGTCGGGTTCGGTGCCACGCTGGTAAGGAAACAGCGTCACGATGTCACCTATGCGGAAATTGGACGCGCTAAGGTCAGCATTCTCGCACACTATGTGTGTGGTGGAAGCCTTGATGGTCAGGCCATCTATGATATTTCCCGCCTCCTTCTTCTCTTCCAGTGAGTCGTGCCAGCGAGCTGCTGCACCACTATTCTCCTTACGTTTGTTTCCTATCTTGGAGAGGATGTATTCCCTCTGCACAAATCTCAACATGGCTTGATGGTAAGCCTGCTCCAGCGGTGTCGCTGTGTGTATGACGGAGAGCGTGCGGTCGATGTCTACGGCGGTGTAGTCACGCCATAGACGGCTCGACGTGTGATTGATATTTAGGTCTTCCGCCTTGAGAGTCTTGAGTATGCCAAACCCCTCATCCTTGTATTGCATCTCGCTCCATACCAGTTGGTTGCGCAGCCGAAACGCACGATACAATAGTTCGGGTGCCGACTCCGTGTGTATCAGTGGCAGTTCGTATTTGGAGTAGAGTAGGAAAGGCCGTATCTGACTGTTGGGAATGTTGTAGTTGTAATGCAATAAGGCACGATAGAGCAACAATTGCACATAGTGTGGCGTAGTCTTTGATGGAGTGATGAAGCCCTGTGCGCCAGGCACGTATCCAGCCTTGCCCGACTTTTGTTCTATCAATATGTGACTGTCACGCTGCAGGAAGTCGATACGTCCCTGCAAGCCGAGCATCTCGCAGGTGAAAGAGGGCTCGAGCACCACCTCCGCGGGATCAAATTCCTTCACCGCATTAGGCAGATCCTCGCTAAAAGCCTTGTGGATATGCTTCTTCTGCGACAAGGCTTCCCTGTGAAAGTCTTCGCCCAGGTCATCGCACGCCGCCATGGTGAGAGCATGTGACTTGCAGAAGTCACTGATGCTATCCTTATATGGCCGTGAGGACTGACCATGCAGTTCCTCGTCGAGCAGTTGGCTGGCGAAGTCACCCAGTAGCGTGTAGCGTGTCTGCGCTGATGGCGCAATCTTCTTTATCAAGGCAGTCAGCGGAGTCAATCCATACTCCTGAAACATGGCAGCCAAGGATGATATGTCGACCAAGAAATCGGGCTCAAAGATTATCGTCTCGGGATAAGTCACGCCATTCTCCTGACGAGGATGGATGAGATTGAGTTGTGTGTCGGCGGCGAGCAGCGGCGTGAGGTAAGAGTAGTCATACTGCAGATACTTGTTGTCAGCGCCATAGCACACCGTCAGTTGAGGCATGTCGCCCTCGTCAGCCCTACAGTGTATGGTGGTGTCGTCCCAACTGTCCACGATGACGCGCAGACAGTCAGTGGTAGCCTTGTCCCATCCTCCGTCCATGAAGCCAGCAGGCAATGCCGACTGCAACCTCTCGGGAATGATGATGGAAGGATGCAGTAGATGCAATAGAGCCGTGACACTCTTCAAGTCATAGAGGAAACACTTTTGTAGAGTATTGTCATCCAATTCATTGAGATGACGTATCCTCTGTCGGGCGTTGCCCACGCCCTTGACTAATTTGTCGTCAGCCTTATGCTCTTTGAGTAGGTAACTCGTCTTGGCAAAGAGACCAGAAAACTGCATCGGCAGGTCGCGCAGACTAAGGTCTACAAGTCGCGTCAGGACAAAGCGCAATGTCCTGTAAGCATCCCTTGCCGACTTCGTGTCGAGCGCGTGGAGCAGTTCCTGTAGCAGTTCGTTATTGTCCTCCAAGGCGTTCAAAGAATATCTGTGTTTCCTCCCAAGTTTTAAAGTCATCCGTGCCAAACTTTATGCTTGTGCCCATAAAGTCTGGATACTCCTCCGTGCTGATGATATAGTCGCCGAGCAGGAGTTCGGGATGATTGGTGAAGACCACCTTATTCCATGCTGGCGCAGAGAATGCATCCTCTATCCATGCCTGCATGTCAGTGATGCTCTGCGGGTCATTGGTAGGAGCAGGTGCCACGAAGTTGATGTCATAGATAGGCAACAGATACTCATAGCATTTGGCAAGATTGGATTTCGGTTTGCCGTAGTTGTCCTTCAGCGTGTCGCTACAGATGTATACGATGCTGCGCTTGCGCCCATTCTGTCGGTCATCTATCTGCTGTATGAGCGGGATGACATATCGGTAGATGATATGCTCCGTCAGGCGGTGCTCGCCATGAAAATGGATGGCGTTGGGATAGTGCGAGTGGAAGAGGTCAAACGTATGCACTGTGGGGTCATTGTCGCCAAAGAGTCCCCACACCCTCTCGCGGTCGTCGTCAGTCATGTCTTCAAAGCAGTGAGAGGTCATCTCGCGATATTCCTTCACCATCGCCTTGGTCACGATGAATTCCTGTATGCCGTCCTTTCTCGGATTGAAGAAAGTCTGTTTGCCTATCATCCCATGCTCCGACATGGTGTCGCCCATCTGAAATGCAGGGTTGGTGAGTATGCGGTCATAGCCACGGAGCATTTCCGTGTACATGCCACCCATCGACGTGCCGATTATGAGGTCTGGCTTCTCTCTATCCGCCATCGTGCGCAGCATATCCATCGCCTCTACGGGGTTGAGAGGTATGTCCTCCGCTATCACCCTTGCCGAGGGCATGAGCGTCTGCAGTAGTTTGACAGTGTTAGTGGAAGCCGCTGACCCAAATCCGTGCACATACATCACCGTCTTGCCTTTCATTAAGTCGGGGAAGGTCTTCACATATTGGTTTTCCATAATTATATTACCGCTTAAGGTGTTTTGTGTCATACAAAGTTAGCAAAAAATGTTTTGCCCCGACCTATTTTACTCGAGTTTCTTTTGAAGGAGGTACGGCGCCCTCGCCGTACCATCGCAAGCGAGAGATTGTAATCTATAGTAGTTGCAGCGTCCCCGCTGCAACCAAGCAGACAATGGTATCCTTAGGAGGTACGGCGCCCTCGCCGTACCACTCAAAGGACGATATTCTTTCTTGTTTCTTTCTTGCGTGGTACGGCGAGGGCGCCGTACCTCCTATATGTTGACGCGAGGACGCTTCTCCTACTAATATTAGTAGTTGCAGCATCCTCGCTGCAACCATCTCAAGTAGTCAGATTGCAATCCATAGTAGTTGCAGCGTCCCCGCTGCAACCAAGCAGACAATGGTATCCTTAGGAGGTACGGCGCCCTCGCCGTACCACTCAAAGGACGATATTCTTTCTTGTTTCTTTCTTGCGTGGTACGGCGAGGGCGCCGTACCTCCTATATGTTGACGCGAGGACGCTTCGTCTACTATAATGTACATCTTTCAATATTTCCATATTTCAATCTTTCCATCTTTCATTATTTCCATATTACACTTAGGTGAAAAGCCCAAATAAGATGGTGAAGTTCTCCGATGAAGATAACTCATATGACCGCACACCAGCTGCTATGCGACCGCACACCAGCTGGTGTGCGCTTGTCCACCACCTGCTATGCAAGCGTCCACCACCTGCTGTGCGCCCATTATTCGGTAATATTAAAATCACAAGTAAATGATGCTATTATGACAGAAAATTAGTATCTTTGCAAGGATATATAATAATGTAAGAAACTATACAAGCATAAAGGATGAAAGTAACAGACAGACTCAAGGATTTGAAAGGCAGAAACTTCTCTTTCGAGGTGTTGCCACCGCTCAAGGGTAATGGCATGGAGTCGCTATTCGCTACGATAGAGAAACTCTCCGTAAACAATCCTCTGTATGTCAACATCACCACTCATCATAGTGAATACGTCTACAGGGAACTCCCCGATGGACAGTTTGAGCGCATGAGAGTGCGCCGCCGTCCCGGTACGGTGGCAATAGCTGCAGCCATACAAAACAAGTTTGATATTCCCGTGGTGCCCCACGTCATCTGTTCGGGAGTCAATAGCGATGACATCGAGTACGAACTCCTTGACCTGCAGTTTCTCGGTATAGAGAATCTCCTGCTCCTCCGTGGCGACAAGGCAAAGGAAGACCGCATGTTTACTCCAGTGGCAGGCGGATATGCACACACTACCGAACTGCAGCAACAGGTGAATAAATTTAATGAAGGATACTTCCGTGACGGTACGACAATGAAGCATCCTGGCACTCCCTTCTCCTATGGCGTGGCGTGCTATCCAGAAAAGCATGAGGAAGCACCCAACCTGCAGATGGATTTGGAATATCTCAAGATGAAGCAAGACCTCGGCGCAGAGTATGCCGTGACACAACTCTTCTATGACAACAATAAGTATTTTGAGTTTGTTGAAGCAGCACGCAAGGAGGGCATCACCATTCCTATCATACCCGCTATCAAACCGATGGCAAAACTCTCGCAACTCACCGTGGTGCCAAAGACATTCCACGTGGACTTGCCCGAAGACCTTGCACGCGAGGCAGTGAAGTGCAAGACCGATGCTGATGCCAAGGCATTGGGCGTGGAGTGGGGTATCAACCAGTGCCGTGAACTCTATGAACGTGGTGTCAACACGATACACTTCTACACCGTGTCGGCTGTCGACTCCGTGGTGGAGATAACAAATCGTCTGGGACACTAATCGATGGAAGCCTAATTGAGGACTTGATAAATGAAGTTTAGTGAGATAATAGGACAAGAAGACATCATCGCCCGACTGCGCTTGATGATCGAGGAGAGCAGGATGCCTCATGCGCTGATGCTCGCAGGAGCGTCGGGCTATGGCACGTTGCCCCTGGCGCTGGCATTGGCTTCCTATCTGCTCGGTGAGCGCGAGGAAGTCACCAATGCCAATGTGGAGGCGATGCTCGCAAAATACAGCCACCCCGACTTACACTTCGTCTATCCCGTCATACGTCCTGCCGGCACACCATCGCATCGAGATATCTACTGCGATGACTTCTCTAAGCAGTGGCATGAGATGCTGATGCAGTCGCCATTCTTCACCTTTGAGGAATGGCTTGAGGCGATGAAGACGGAAAACCAGCAAGCACAGATATTTGCTGCTGAGGCCGATGTCCTCATCCACAAACTGTCGCTCAAGTCGAGCCAAGGTGGCTACAAGGTGTGCATAATATGGCTACCCGAGCGTATGCACGTCACATTTGCCAATAAGATACTAAAACTCCTCGAAGAACCGCCAAGCCAGACGGTGTTCATCCTCGTGAGCGAAGAACCGCAGAAACTCCTCGAGACCATACGTAGTCGTGTGCAGCGCATAGATGTGAAGCGTATCTCTGACGACGCTATGAAGCCTGCCTTGATAGAAAAACGTGGTCTTGACGAGACGGCAGCCCAGCGCGTGACGCATATAGCCTGTGGCAACTGGTTGAAGGCGATGCAATTTCTTGACACAGGAAATGAGAATAGGGAGTTTCATGGCATGTTTGTCATGCTGATGCGCTTCGCCTACCAACTCAACACGATGGGTATGAAAAAGTGGGCTGACGCAGTGGCAAGTTATGGTCGTGAGAAGCAGAAACGTCTGCTGACGTACATGTCATCGCAAGTGAGGGAAAACTTCATGTACAACTTTGGCGACCCGCAACTCGTCTACATGACAGAAGAGGAGGAGCAGTTTTCTAAGAACTTCGCCCGCTTTGTCAATGAAGCCAATGTGATAGACATGATGGAATTAATAGATAAAACAAGCAAGGCTATCGGACAGAATGCCAACCCGAAGATGGAATTCTTTGACCTGGCGCTCAAGACGATAGTTTTGGTAAAAAGAAAATAGATGGATTACAAGAATATGAAATTCCGCATTGCCGACGGATGCTGTCAGGGACTGTGCCGAAAGGGTATAGGACGCTCTGACCGCCAACTCAACACCTACGACTGGTTGGCTGACGTGCCCGGCAATAATGAGACCACCGACTTGGTGGAGGTACAGTTTAAGAATACTCGTAAGGGATACTACCACAACACCGTCAACCTCGACCTGAAGAAGGGCGACACCGTGGTGGTGGAGGCAAATCCTGGACATGACATAGGCGTGGTGACTCTCACCGGACGCCTGGTGGAACTGCAGGTCAAGAAGGCCAACCTCCGCTTGCCTGATGACATACGCCGCATCTGCCGTCTGGCAAAGGAGTCGGATATGGAGAAATATCGCGAAGCCAAGTCGCGCGAGCACGACACCATGATACAGAGCCGACAGATAGCAAAGAATCTCGGCCTCGACATGAAAATCGGTGACGTGGAGTATCAGGGCGACTGCAATAAGGCGATATTCTATTATATAGCAGATGAGCGCGTGGACTTCCGTCAATTGATAAAGGTGCTTGCCGACACCTTCCACGTGAGAATAGAGATGAAGCAGATCGGTGCACGTCAGGAGGCAGGTCGCATCGGCGGTACTGGTCCTTGCGGAAGAGAACTGTGCTGCGCCACATGGATGAAGAACTTCAGTTCGGTGAGCACCAATGCCGCACGATTCCAAGACATTTCGCTCAATCCGCAGAAACTCGCAGGTATGTGCGCCAAACTCAAGTGCTGTCTCAACTATGAGGCTGATATGTATGTGGAGGCAGGCAAGAATATGCCACAACGCAACATAGTGCTGGAGACTCAGGATGGTGACTACCACTTCTTCAAGGCTGACATCCTTGCTGGCATGGTGTCATATTCCACCGATAAACGTGTTGCCGCCAACATCGAGACGATATCTGCTGAGCGTGCCAATGCTATCATCGAGATGAATAAGCGTGGCGAGCGTCCTCTCTCATTGCAGGAAGATGGCAAGAAGCGTGAGGCTGATCGTCCGAAGGACTTGCTTGCAGATGCAGATATCAATCGTTTTGACAAGTCAAAGCGTCGCAAAAACAATCGTCGCAATGGTGACCACCCTCGTCGCAATGATGGACAGAAGAAGGAAGAGGGAAAGGAAGCAAAGGAAAATAATAAGGGAAACAATAAGGAAAACCGTAGCGTAGGTCGTAAAGACAAACCAAAGGAGAACAAGAGTGAAGCGTAGTCGCATATTCCTGTTGATGATGGTTGCCGTCGTGTTGATGTTTTCCGCTTGTGACGGCAAAAAGGTGTATGACAGTTTTGCGCATACACCCCTTAATGGTTGGGAACGCAATGACACTGTGGTCTTTAGCGTGCCAGCCATGGAGCAGGATGGTACTTATGGTATGTACCTCAACCTCCGTACTGACAACAGTTTCCCATTTACAAATATAACAATGATTGTCAACTGCAATGCAAGCCAGTCGGGTTTGCATTGCACTGACACATTGAAATGCCAACTTGCCGACTATCGTGGACAATCTCTCGGCAAGGGCATTAATCTCTATCAATACCGCTTTCGAATAGCGTCTGAACAGTTTTCAAAGGGTGACTCCCTCTCCATAAAGGTCAATCACAACATGATGCGGGAAATCTTGCCGGGCATCTCTGATGTGGGATTGACGATAGAAAGGGAATAACGAAGCCTATAGGTATTTGTTAGGACATCAACCTGTTGTTGCGACTGGCATCAATGCGCAAGAAGATAAACAGCAGGATGGTGAATCCCCATAGCGAAGATCCTCCGTAACTGAAGAATGGTAGCGGGATGCCGATGACGGGCGTTATGCCCAGCACCATGCCAACATTGATAAATAGGTGAAAGAGGAAGATGCTCAGCACGCAATATCCATATATCCTGCCGAAGGCAAACGGTTGTCGCTCGGCAAGATGGATGAGCCTAAGTATCAATGCTAAGAATAGCAACAGCACTCCAGCACTACCCATAAATCCTTCTTCCTCACCCACGGTGCAGAAGATGAAGTCGGTGTCCTGTTCGGGCACATATTTCAACTTTGTCTGCGTGCCATTGAGAAAACCTTTGCCCTTTAGTCCGCCCGAGCCTATGGCTATCTTGCTCTGGTGCACATTGTATCCAGCACCGGCAAGATCTTCCTCCAGTCCGAGTAGCACGTTGATACGCGTGCGCTGATGGGCTTGCATCACATTATTGAGAACATAGTCGGCAGAATAATAGAATGTCAGACTACCAATGGTAAACAATAATATGAAAAGGTAGTTACCCGTCCTCGCATAAAGCCATCTGTAGAGTAGAAATAGTACCAGTCCGATGCTTACTATCACCTGCACCCAAGCGATGTTGAATGGGATGACATAGACGGCAAAGAGCGTGGCTATCAGCGTAGTGCCGATGACAGTGCCAAGCATCTTCCATGCATAGTCTTTCTCCCGACAATACACGTAGACCAAGATTGAAGCAAATAACTGTATGGCAAGTAGGACGGTGTATTTGCCCACCGATGTCGGCGTGTCCAAGAGCATCACGTCGGCATATTTCACTCCCACGACAAAATAGAAGACTAATGCTATGCCTGTAAACAATATGCTACCAGGCATTCCCTCACGATAAAACATCAGGAAGAAGGCAGAGTAGACGAGTGCCGAACCAGTCTCCTTCTGTGCCACGATGAAGAGCATCGGCACGAGGATGATGGCAAGCGCATAGGCTGCGTCGCGCCAGCGAGAGAAGTTGAAGTTGTAATTGCTCATATACTTTGCCAATGCCAGCGCAGTGGCAAACTTAGCAAACTCAGCCGGTTGTAGACGCAAAGGACCCAGTACGAGCCAGGATCGCGAGCCCTTGATCTCATGCGGATTGAATATCGTGGCAAACAGTAGTAGCAGCAGTATGCCATAAAGGATAAAGGAGAACGAGTCGAAATAACGGCTGTCTGTCATCATGATTACGAAGGCAAGGATGATGGCAGAACCAATCCATACTATCTGCATGCCTGAACGTGTGTCCAGACTGAAGAAATTGGGTTCGCTATAACTAAAACTTGCTCCGCATATGCTTATCCATCCGAAAAACATCAGGGCAAGATATATGCCCACTGTCCACCAGTCTAATGATTTCCATATGCTTTGACTCTTACCTGCTGGCGTTTCCATATGCTATTCGTTTGTGTTGGAATTCTGTTGCCATCTTCTCTGATTGTGGAGAGAGTTTGCCATTGAGATACTGCTCCATCATAAGTCCTCCGATAGGCACACCATAGTCTGCGCCCCATCCGCCGTTCTCCACATACACAGCGATGGCTATCTTGGGATTGTTCATCGGTGCGAAGCCCATGAATACGGAGTGGTCATGACCACGGTTTTGTGCTGTACCAGTCTTACCACAAGCCTCAAATGGATAGCGGGAGAGCATCTTACATGTGCCCCTAAGTGCCGAACTGCGCATACCTGCCACCACATAGTCGTAGGCACGGCGTGATGCCTTGGTCTGATGACGATTGGTGTAGAGCGTGTCTATGGGTTCGCTCTCTATCCTCTTCACCACATGAGGCACATAGTAATAACCTCTATTGGCGATTGTCGCCGAGAGGTTGGCTATCTGCAGAGGAGTGAGGTTGACCTCGCCCTGACCGATGGATATGGATATGATGGTGAGTCCATTCCATGACTTATTGTATGCGTTGTCGTAGAATGATGCATTCGGTATGAGGCCACGTTTCTCTCCAGGTAGGTCGATGCCGAGTTTATATCCGAAGCCCATGCTCACCATGTAGTCACGCCATGTGTCCATGGCATCCTGCACGTGAGGATATTTCTTCCTATTGGACATCATGTAATAGAGTCCCCAACAGAAGTAACCATTGCAGGAAGTACTGATGGCATCTACGAGCGCTATAGGCGATGCGTGGCCGTGACATCCCACATGTAGACCGCGATAGTAAAAACCGTGATGGCAAGGGAATGCCGTCGTTGGCGTTATGATGCCTTCTGTGAGGAAGGTGAGCGCCTGTGTAGTCTTGAATGTTGATCCAGGAGGATATTGTCCCATGATACTTCTATTCAAGAGTGGTCGCCAGGTGTTGTTCATCAGTTCTCTATGGCGTTGGCTACGCTGTTTGCCCACCATTTCCTGTGGAGAGTATGTCGGCGATGACACCATGCAGAGCACCTCGCCCGTAGAGGGTTCGATGGCGACGATACTGCCTATCTTGCCTTCAAGCAACTTCTCACCCAAAGCCTGCAGTCTTACATCGATGCCCAGTGTGAGATTCTTGCCTGCCACGGGGCGTGTGTCGAGTGCTCCATCCTTGTAGTGTCCCTGGATTCTGCCACGTGCGTCACGCAGTAGGATCTGCATGCCCTTCGTGCCACGCAACTGTTTCTCATAGTAGCGCTCCACTCCGAGTTTACCCGTATAGTCACCAGGCTGATAGTAGTCGTCATCGTCGATGTCGCTTTGTGACACTTCTGCCACATCTCCGAGGACGTGGGCAGCGTAGGGGTATGCATATTGACGTAGACTGCGCTTTTGGACATAGAAACCTGGGAAACGGAACATCTTCTCACGGAAGATGCTAAATTCACGTTCCGTGAGTTGTGTCATAAACAACTGTTGTGTATAGCGGGAATATCCAGGGTTCTTGGCACGGTCTTTGATGTCTTCCATTCGTTTTATGAAGAAATCCTTTGTTATGCCTAAGGTCTTGCAAAACTCCAATGTGTCTATCCTGCCTTTCTCTTCATTCATGATGACCATGACGTCATATGACGGTTGGTTGTAGACGAGAAGTTCCCCATTGCGGTCATATATCAGACCGCGCGAAGGGTATTCCGTCTTCTTCAGAAAAGCGTTGGAATTGGCGTTCTTCTTATAGTCATCACTAAGCAATTGCAGGGTGAAAAGCCTTATGGTGTAGACTATCACGATGCCTATGGCAATGGCTCCGATGACGTATCTGCGATTTTCGAGGTTGTAGTCTTTCATCTAAACCCGTCTGAAATTTTCTATTGTCAGCATAAGAAGAAATGTCAGCACTGTGCTGGCTCCTGCAAAGATAGCCCATTGTCCTATGTGGAAGAATGTGAACCCCTCAAGTGCAAAGAACAAGAAGCAATAAAGGATTATCAGTATAAAACTGTAAAGCAAGAATTTCATGTTGCCCAGTGATGACATTGATGGTGATAAGGACTCTGGAGCGTCACGACTGATGAAAAGTGGTAGGAGAAATGGTTGCAGGAATGCCATTGTCGTCATGGATGTCGTTGCTACACCAGGAGTGTTAGAAAATATATCGGAAACGATTCCGAGGATAAATCCCGTGGTCAGAGATAGCCATCGCGGTGTGTCTGCTGGCAATATGATGAGGAGGTAAACGAGCAGTAGGGGAGTGGCACAACCGAAGAGATGGATATTATTGAGCACAAGAACCTGTGCCGCCAACAATATCAGTGCGCCTAATATGTATTTTATCGTGTCGGTGTTCATGTCTCTATGGTTTAGTCTCTCTTTCCTGCTATGGAGTCTCTCGCAGCCTGCAGTATATTGTTTTGCTCAAGCATCTCTGGGTCACTGATGACGCAGACATCACGCAGGTTGGAAAAATCTGTCGACAAGCGTATCTTTATCCTATAGGAAAGTCCGTCGGCTGAATTGAATGTGCATACCACCTTTCCTACGGTTATACCCTTAGGAAATACTGACGAATATCCGCTTGTCTCGATGATGTCACCCTTTATGTAGTGGGCATGTCGAGGAATATCCTCTACGTAAGCATATTGACTGTCAGGTCCTTGCCAGTGCAGGTAACCGAAGCATCCTCTCTTGCGTATGGTGCAACTTATGCTTGATTTGGAGTTGAGGATGGGTATCACCACTGAGTAATGTGGGCCGACGAGATATACGATGCCTACTACGCCACTGCCCGATACCACTCCCATGTCTTTCCTTACACCGTCGGCGCTACCCTTGTCGATGGTTATGAGGTTGTCCGCGCGGTCAATGGAGTTTTGCACCACCTTGGCTGCAATGGTGGTGTACATAGGTGCCACCTCCGCACGTGTCAGCGTGGTGTCACCGGTAAGCCGTTCGATTGTCTTTCTTGCACTGCCCAACTGCTGTTCAAGTATCGTGTTGCGAAGTGTCAGTTGCTTGTTGGTCTCCGTCAAGTTGAAATATGAGGTGACGGCGGATGTCAACTCCAGACACTTGCCACTCACAGTGTTGGCAGTAGAGAAGAACACACTACTCTGGTAGCTGTTGTAGCTGAAGAGTAGTGTGATTCCGGCTGCCTCAAGTATTACAAACAGCAACCAATGGTAATGCTGTGTCAGAAACTCTATCAAGTTTCTCATCTGTAAGGCTGTACTTTTTTGTGTATGGTTATCTCATAAGGAATGAGAATCTATCAATGTTTTTGAGCGCTATGCCTGCACCGCGTGCCACGCTGTGGAGTGGGTCGTCAGCGATGTGAAACTGGATATTAATCTTATCAGTCAGTCGCTTAGCGAGTCCTCTTATCAATGCGCCACCACCACTGAGGTAGATGCCATTCTTCACGATGTCGGCATAAAGTTCTGGTGGTGTGTTCTCCAGTGCTGACAGCACGGCGCTCTCTATCTTGGCAATGGTCTTGTCAAGGCAGTGCGCTATCTCCTGATAGCATACAGGTACCTCCATAGGAAGTGCTGTGATACGGTTAGGACCGTGCACGATGTAGTCCTCAGGAGCGTCGTCACCTAGTTCGGTAAGTGCCGAACCTACATTGATCTTTATTCTCTCAGCCATACGCTCAGATACCTTCACATTGTGCTGGCGTGACATATATTCCTGTATGTCGTATGTCAGTTCGTCACCTGCCACGCGTATGGAGTTGTTGCTCACGATACCACCGAGAGAGATGACGGCAATCTCTGTAGAACCACCACCTATGTCGACAATCATGTTGCCCTCAGGTGCTTCCACGTCAATGCCAATACCGATAGCAGCCGCCATTGGCTCGAAGATGAGGTATACGTCACGTCCATCAGCATGCTCTGCAGAGTCGCGCACGGCACGCAGTTCCACCTCAGTACTGCCCGAAGGTACGCCGATGACCATGCGCAGTGAAGGAGTGAAGAGTTTGTTGCCAGGATGAGCCATCTTGATGAGTCCTCTCATCATCTGCTCGCAAGCGGTGAAGTCTGCGATGACGCCATCTCGTAGTGGACGTACTGTGCGGATGTTTTCGTGAGTCTTCTCGTACATCATCTTAGCCTTTCCGCCTACAGCAATCATCTTGTCTGTTCTGCGGTCGAGGGCTACGACAGAAGGTTCGTCAACGACAATCTTGTCGCCACTTATTATGATGGTGTTGGCAGTGCCAAGGTCCATCGCTATTTCTTGTATGAATGAAAATAGTCCCATTTGATAAATTTGATTATGTCGGTCTGATGACTACTTGTTAGTGCTCTCAAACCATTTGTTGATAGCTGTGTCATAATGACTTGACACTGCGAAGGCGTGTGTAGCGAACTCTCTGCGCTGAGCAAGAGTGGTTTCTGCTCCCTGCTCGTTGAGAATGTCAAGAAGCATGCTATATTCAGCCTTGCTTGGTACAATCACTACGTCATTGAAATTCTTCGCTCCAGCACGGATAAGTGAGATGCCACCTATGTCAATCTTTTCGATGATATCAGCCTCAGAGGCACCGTCAGCGACGGTCTTCTCGAAAGGATAGAGGTCTACTATGACGAGGTCTATTTCTGGTATCTCATATTGTGCCACCTGCTCGCGGTCGCCTTCGTTGTCGCGACGTGCCAGTATGCCACCGAATATCTTTGGATGCAAAGTCTTTACTCGACCTCCGAGTATGGAAGGATATGTCGTGATGTCTTCTACGGCCTGGCATTTGTAGCCGAGAGACTCTATGAATTTGCGTGTACCTCCTGTGGAAAGGAATTCTACTCCTTCAGCATTGAGTTTGCTCAACAGTGCGTCAAGTCCGTCTTTGTGGAAAACTGACACGAGTGCAGTCTTAATCTTCTTTGTTTCAGCCATGTTTTGTCGATTGTTGTTCGATGTGCAAAGTTAGTGTAAATGGTGCGAACTGCAAAGATAAAAGTTGCTTATTTTATAATTATGTGGCAATTATTTGCCGAAATCATTTCCTCGTGACATGTGCCCAGTTTTGAGGTAAGGGTATATAAACAGATAAGCGCCGAGACTCTTCACGAGCATCGGCGCTTACCTATGTTTAACTAAAAATCCTTTTTTCGTCCAAATGATAACCTCGCGGTCTTCATTGTCCTGTTAAACAATCTGTTTAATTACCTTAAACTAATAACTAAAAACCTAAATCTATTACTACTAACCTAAACAATATATCAAACTTTACTCTTTGGCTAAGTAGGGAAGTGGTTCCAAATCCGTTTGAGATTCTTTCTTTCCTAAAGCTGATGCAAAGGTATGAACTTTCTTGTGTGTGCGCAAACAATTTTACCTTTTTTCGTAGCATTTTGTCTTCTTGTTGATATATATCAATCGCTTAGCGTAATATTGTCCGTCCTTTTTACTTTCGTTATGATTTGCTAACGCCTGTTTTCTTTTCCTTTTGATATTTCTTTTACTTGTGTCGCTGACATATAGTTTTGTGTTTTACTTGTCCTATATACATTATTTTATTACCTTTGCAATGTAAGTTGACATTATGCGAATACTCATCGTAAACACTAGCGAAGGTATAGGAGGCGCAGCTGTAGCAGCAAATAGGCTTGTGGCGGCGCTCAATAATAACGGGGCGAAGGCAAAGATGCTTGTGCGTGATAAGACCGAGGGACGTATCACGACATGTCAGTTGTCGCGCCGATGGCTCATGAAGTTGCGGTTTGTATGGGAACGCCTTGTTATCTATTGTCACCTATTGTTTAGAAAAGACCGTCTTTGGCAAATCGACATTGCCAATGTGGGCGCTGACATTACCAAGTTGCGCGAATTTAAGGAGGCTGATGTGGTGCATTTGTCTTGGATCAATCAAGGTATGCTCTCGCTCTCTGATATTCGGAAGATAGTGAAGAGTGGCAAACCCATAGTGTGGACGATGCATGATTTTTGGCCTGCCACCGCTATCTGTCATTATCCTGGCGAATGTCGTGAGTTTGTGACTGGATGCAAGAAATGTCCTCTGCTACCGATGGGTAATAGTCGCATTAATCTCGCCTCGCAAGTGTGGAAACGCAAGAAGGAAGTCTATCGTCAGTCAAATATCACCTTTGTGGCATGTAGCCGTTGGCTGAAGAATCAAGCTAAGCGAAGCGCGTTGCTTGATGGTATGGAACTGACGGATATACCCAATCCTATTGATAGTAATGTGTTCTGCCCTGAAGATAAAGCGGTGGCAAAACAAAGGATTGGAATACCCTCGGATAAGAAGGTGATACTGTTTGTGGCACAAAAACTGACCGATAAGCGTAAAGGCGCTGAATACTTGGTAGAGGCACTGCGGAAATTTGTTACTATGGACGGTGTCAAGGCGGAAGATTATGTCGTGGCACTACTTGGTGGTAATGGAGCAGAAATAGCCTCCATCGTACCTATTAAAGTAATTTCGCTCGGATATGTGCATGGCGATCATCATTTGGCACAAGTGTATAATGCAGCCGATGTGTTTGTGTTGCCCTCACTTCAAGACAATCTTCCCAATACGATTATGGAAGCCCTTGCTTGTGGCGTGCCTTGCGTAGGATTTAATATAGGTGGTATACCAGAGATGATAGACCATAGACTCAACGGATATGTGGCAAAGCCTGCCGATGCTAACGACCTTGCCACGGGACTCCATTGGGTACTTGACGAGGCAGATGCCTCCGAATTGCATAAGTCAGCGCTGGCAAAGACCGCTAAATGCTATTCGCAGGCAAGCGTGTCGATGCGCTACCTTAATATATATAGTGAGGCAATGGCAAGAAAAAGATATCTCGGATGGTAAAGATAACGGTTATAACTTGCACTTACAATTGTGCGGACTCTTTGGATGTCACCCTTCAGTCGGTGTTGCGTCAAGAATATTCTGAGGTGGAGCATCTCATCGTTGATGGTGCATCAAAGGATACTACAGTGGAAAAGGCTGAGGCTTACAAACAACAGTCGGATGCTTCCGGAAATGGACATGAGGTCGTCGTGCACTCAGAACCCGATGGTGGCTTGTATTACGCTATGAATAAGGCGCTGGCTATGGCAACGGGTGATTATTTGGTGTATCTCAATGCTGGCGATAGCCTGCCCGATAGTCGTGTGCTTGCTGACGTTGCCACAAAAGCGGAGTGCATGGATGTGATGCCAGGAGTGATATATGGTGACACCGACCTTGTGGATGCTGAGGGTAGATTCTTGCGTCACCGCCGTCTATCGCCACCTGATCATCTGACATGGAGGAGTTTTGCGGACGGCATGTTGGTGTGTCATCAGGCTTTCTATGCATATGTGCCCATAGCGCGCAATACACCTTATAACACATCTTATCGCTTTTCTGCAGATGTGGATTGGTGTATACGTATCATGAAGATATCGCAAGAGGAAGGCCGTGGTCTATGCCGTGTAAACCGTGTGGTGGCAAACTATCTCTCGGAAGGTATGACGACAAAAAACCACAAGGCATCGCTTCGTGAACGCTTCCGTGTGATGCGGTCGCACTACGGCTTGCCGCTCACATTGTGGAAGCATATGTGGTTTGCCATAAGGGCTGTGTTTATCTGATTTCCACCTCGGCAGAGTATTTTCTTATCAGAGCGGAGGAGTCCTCGCGTGGGCATATCAGTAGTGTGTCATTGTTTTCCACCACTATAAAACCTTCCAAACCGTTGATGACGGCGAGGTGTCCCTTTGGTACCTTTATTATATTGCCGTGTGCATTGTCGAGGATGACATCTGAGTCGAGCACTACATTGTCACCCTCGTTGGCATGCTCCACCTCGTATATGCCGTGCCAGGTGCCGAGGTCTGCCCATCCGAAGTCGCAGTGCATGACGGTGACATTCTCCGACTTCTCCAGCGTGGCTTGTTCCATGGATACGTTAGGGTAGAGTGGAAAATGCTCAGTCATATATCTATTTTCCTCTTCGATACTTAGTTTTTTCTGTTCGATACTGCGCAGTACTTGAGGCAATAGGTTATTGAAACGATTTATGAGACTACGTGCACCTGATACGAATATGCCAGTGTTCCAATAGAACTCACCACTTTTTATGAATACCTTTGCGAAGTCTCTTTCTGGTTTTTCGATGAAAGACCTTACCTTGTAGATGCCATCACCCACTTGGCCGTCCTTTTGTATGTAGCCGTAGCCGGGTTCTATGCGGGTGGGTGTGGCTCCCATGACAAGCAGGGAGTCGTGTGCTGAAACATATTCCGACGCTTTGATGGCGGCACTGGCAAACTTCTCCCTGTCCATTACGAGATGATCAGCAGGTGCTATGATGACGGAGGCGTTAGGATCGATGCATGCCACGCGATATGCGCCCCACGCTACGCATGGAGCAGTGTTGCGCCATACCGGTTCGGCAAGGATATTCTCCTCGGGGATGTCTGGTATTTGTTGTTTGACGAGGTCTACATAGTCTTGGGAAGTGCTTATGAGTATGTGGTCAGCAGGAAGAAAACTGCGGAAGCGGTCATATGTCTGTTGTATCTGCGTGCGTCCCGAACCGAAGAAGTCGATAAACTGTTTTGGCATGTTGGCTGTACTTTCCGGCCATAGCCTGCGACCTTTTCCGCCAGCAAGGATGATGCAATACAGATTGTTGGTTTTGTCCATGTTTCTTGCGAATTGATTATTCCAACTACTAAATTATATAATTGCGTCCGACATGGCAAACTCTTTCACAGTTTTAACGTTTGATGTAATGTGTGGCGGTATTGTATATGGCATTTAACTAATGGCAGCCCAATTGATGTTGCTCTTGCGCAGTTCGCGTAAGCGATTCCATAACATATCGTACATAGGTGACTTGCATTCTGGATCAGCATTTATTATCTTCTGCGCCTCTTCACGTGCCAATTGTACTAGTTGTCCATCGCGTGCGATGTCGGCTATCTTTAAGTCAAAGGCGAGTCCACTCTGCTGAGTACCCTCCAGGTCACCAGGTCCGCGCAGTTTGAGGTCTGCTTCTGCGATGCGGAAACCGTCATTGGTGTCGCACATGATATCTATCCTCGTGCGCGTCTCCTTTGATAGTTCGTGTCCAGTCACGAGGATGCAGAAACTCTGGTCGGCACCTCTGCCCACGCGTCCACGCAACTGGTGCAATTGCGACAAACCGAACCTTTGTGCATCAAGTATTACCATCACAGAGGCGTTGGGTACGTTTACTCCCACCTCTATCACCGTCGTGGCAACGAGTATCTGAGTCTCGCCAGAAGCAAAGCGTTGCATCTCCTCATCTTTTTCCTTCGGTTTCATCTTGCCATGCACCTGACTGATGCGCATATCAGGAAATATGCGTAACAATTGTTCGTAGCCCTCCTCAAGATTCTTCAAGTCGCTCTTTTCGCTTTCTTTTATAAGAGGATACACTATATATATTTGTCGTCCCTCATGCACCTGCTTTCTTATGCCATCATAGAGAGAACCCATAGCGTCGTCATATTTATGAATCGTGCGCACAGGTTTTCTGCCAGGAGGCAGTTCGTCGATGACGCTGACATCGAGGTCTCCATAGATGGTCATGGCAAGAGTGCGCGGGATAGGCGTGGCAGTCATCACAAGGATGTGTGGCGGTTGTTGGCTTTTTGTCCATAGCCGTGCTCTTTGTTGTACACCGAATCGGTGTTGCTCGTCGATGACGGCTATTCCGAGTCGTGCAAACTCCACCGAGTCTTCTATCACGGCATGAGTGCCGACGAGTATGTTGATATCCCCCGAGCGTAGTCCCTGCATCACCTGTTCGCGACGTTTCCCTTTTACCGTTCCAGTAAGCAGTTCTACGTGGATATCCATGTCGTGCAAGAAATTCTTTATTGTGGCAAGATGCTGTTCGGCGAGTATCTCCGTGGGAGCCATGATGCACGCTTGAAAACCATTATCTACAGCCAAGAGCATTGTCATGAGCGCCACGAGAGTCTTGCCTGAGCCTACGTCACCCTGCAACAGACGATTCATCTGAGTGCCTGAGCATAAATCCTTTCTTATCTCGTGCATGACCCTCTTCTGTGCGCTGGTAAGTTCGAAGGTGAGATTGTCACGATAAAACGTATTGAATACGTCGCCTACACGTTGCATCACATATCCCTTGTATCGACGTCTATGGTCAGAGGCATAGCGGAGAATGTTGAGTTGCACGTAGAAGAGTTCCTCAAACTTCAATCGCTGTTGAGCCTTCTGTACATCAATCACGTTCTTCGGATAGTGGATCTTTACGAATGCCTCGGTGCGAGATATGAGATGGAGTGGGGTGGTGATAAATTCCGGCAATGTCTCAGGAAGTCCCACCTGTGCGATCTTATCCACCAGAGTCTGCGTCAGTTTCTCTATTTGTCGTGATTGTAGTCCCGACTTCTTCATCTTCTCCGTGGTGACATAATACGGTTGCATACCCATTGAAGACAGTTCGAGACTTTCCGCCTTGTCAATGTCAGGATGAGCAAACTGGTATCTGCCACCATAGACACCCGGTTTACCAAATACGATGTAATCTACGCCCACCTTGTACGTCTTGTACACATATTGTGCGCCTTGCCACCACACGAGGTCCACCACTCCGTGACCATCGCTAAAGTGTGCCACCACGCGTTTTCGCTTTCCTCCCATGGGAAACTCCTCAAATGACAGTATTTTGCCACGTATCTGCACGAAAGGCATGGTGCCGTCAAGTTCGCTGATGGCATATATGCGACTACGGTCCACATATTTATATGGATAGTATTCCAATAGGTCCCCCCAAGTCGTGATGTTGAGTTCACGATTGAGGATGGAGGTGCGCTGCGGTCCTACACCAGCGAGAAACTTTATGTCTTGATTGAGTATATCGGATGATGGCATATTGTCTACAAAGGTAAGCCAAACGGGTGACATTGCAAAATATTAAAGCCGTTTTAATTTATGTGATGGTGTGGATGAATATACATGTGATAATAGAAAAACTGTTAAAATATCACGTTTTTCTTGATATTGGGCAACAAAATCGAAATATTTTTTCTATCTTTGCAATCGGTGTTAAGATATTGTGACACCGCACCCGACAAAACTTGAAGCATGAATTTTACAGGCAAGAAACATATAATACTCCTTTTCCTCATTATTATAATGTCGACCTTGAGCGTCCAGGCACAGGACTTGCTCGCACGCCAGGCACCGATAGACCGCAAGGCTAGAACAGTGGATACACTTGCTTTGCAGCGTATTATGGAAAGGGAGATGGAAGAAAACCCAAGTTACGAACTTTATGAAGAGTGGGACAATACCTTTGCACACAAGGCTTCCGTATTGCCTGAGACATTCAAGATAGATCTCCGTCATTTCTGCATGCCTACCAAGAGCCGTGCCTTGACAAGTAATTTCGGCGCAAGATGGGGACGTTCACACAAGGGACTCGACATCAAAGTATATGTAGGTGACACTATCCGTGCTGCATTTAGCGGTAAGGTGAGGATGGTAAAATATAATAAAGGTGGTTATGGCAAGTATATCGTTATCCGTCATAACAATGGTCTTGAGACTATCTACGGACACCTTTCCAAGCAACTTGTGGAAGAGAATCAGGTAGTGAAGGCTGGCGATGTGATTGCTCTCGGTGGCAATACTGGTCGAAGCACCGGTTCGCATCTGCACTTTGAGACACGTCTTTGTGGCATCGCTCTCAATCCTGCTCTTATGTTTGACTTCCGTGCACAAGATGTGACAGGCGACTATTACGTCTTCCATCGTGACACTTACGAGGCAGAGGGTGCTGAGGCCACTCGTCTGCGTGGCGTGATTGGCAATGGCGGTTATACCCGTGAGGATGTGGTTGGCACCAGCGTTGCTGATAGTAGAACATCCAAGAGTGGTAAGGGCACCAAAACTCCAGTTGTACTTGATGAGCCTGCTTATCATAAGGTGGCAAAAGGCGAGACTCTCTATTCTATCGCACAGAAGAGAGGCGTGACAGTGGATGAGTTGTGTAAACTCAACAATATAACAAAGAAATCGAAAATACGCGCAGGTATGATCCTACGCTTCTCATAATAAATCCTTATTTCAGAAACAATCAGTAACTATACAAACCTAATGCGGCACCAGAGGACTCTCTGGTGCCGTTGACTTTTTATTATGCTCATGCCGAGTATACTAAGTTATTCTTTTTACATTACTAAACGGTAAGAGGGTGTGTCATCATTTTGACACACCCTCTTACTGTTTATGGATATTCTATGATTATTTCCTATGCTAAGATGGCATCTGCCAATTCGTTGAGCGCCTCAGCATCATGCTTCTTCATTCTGCTCCAGATGGTCACCTGAGGGTCTACGATTTCTATCTCCTTCATATCTTCGAGCATCATGCGCATCACTTTGGCTGCACTCGGAGCCCATGTGCCATTCTCGATGATTCCCACACGGCGGTTTTGCCAAGCCTTAAGACGAAGGTGATGGAGGAAATCATACATAGGAGGGAATACGCTGGCATCATAACTTGCGGCTGCAAGCACGCACTTACTGAGGCGGAAAGCTTCTGCTACTGCCCATGCCTGATCACAACGTGACAGGTCGGCAACGACTACCTCCTTAGCACCTTTATCCTTCAGCATATCAGCAAAAGTTTCTGCCACCTGACGCGTGCCACCATGTATGGAGGCATAAGCCACGAGCACTCCGTCCGATTCTGGTTCGTAATTGCTCCAGCGATCATAGAGTGCCACATACTTTCCGAGGTCATCACTCAAGACTGGACCATGTGCAGGACATATACACTTGATGTCAAGACCCGAAACAGAGGTGAGCAGTCGTCTTACCTGTGGGCCGTATTTTCCACATATATTTATATAATAGCGACGTGCCTCGTCAGTCCAGTTGTCCTCTACATCAGTAGCACCAAACTTGCCGAATGCATCGGCAGAGAAGAGCACCTTGTCAGTAGAGTCATAGGTGACAATCACCTCAGGCCAGTGCACCATCATGGCATTATAGAATGTCAGATTGTGACTGCCGAGTGACAGTTGCTCGCCATTTTTCACCGTCTTGGCACGACTTGCGAAGTCGAAATCTTCAAAGAAGTTGCCAAGCATCTTTAGTGCCTTATCCGAGCACACTACCGTCATCGATGGATACATGATGAGAGCCTCCGCTATGAGGGCGGCGTGGTCGGGCTCCATGTGATGGGCTATCAGATAATCCGGTGTGCGTCCACCGAGAGTCTTCGTGAGATTAGCCTTCCACGCATCGGCGGTGCGTGCATCAGTAGTGTCAATCACGGCCACCTTTTCGTCGAGGATAACATACGAGTTGTACGCCATGCCATTAGGCACTTCGTACTGACTTTCAAACAAGTCCAGGTCCTTGTCGTTTACTCCGATGTACTTAATCTGAGTAGTAATGTCTTTCGTCATATTAGTTGTGATGTTATTGTGTGTTTACAATGCAAAGTTAATAAATATCTTGCTCTTACACACCTGTGGCAAGATTAAATCATGGTAAAAAAGTGGCGTTATGTTTTGGCAGTTTCGTATAAAACCACTATCTTTGCCCGCAGATATAACAAGACAAGGTCTGGACAGGCCCGACTATATGGCTGGAATTCCGATATTTCAATCGGAGTTCTTGTTTTTTTAGTGTGGACATGTCCGTGTTATTGCGTTATACAGACAATAATATTATTAACCCCTAAAAACAACCAGAATATGGGATACATGTCACAGGAAGGCTATGATAAACTCGTGGCCGAACTCCATAGATTGGAGGCAATAGAGCGTCCCAAGGCATCAGCAGCGATTGCTGAGGCACGCGACAAAGGAGATTTGAGTGAAAATTCAGAATATGACGCAGCAAAAGAGGCACAGGCTCATCTTGAGTCTAAGATTAATAGACTCAAGATGGATATCGCTTCTGCCAAGGTGGTGGACACCTCACTTCTACGTAGCGATGCAGTGCAAATCTTGTCTACGGTAGAGATGACCAACCTCGACAACAATGCCAAGATGACTTACACCATCGTGAGCGAGAGCGAAGCAGACTTGCAGGCAGGTAAGATTTCCATCAAGACTCCTATCGCACAGGGACTGCTCAATAAGAAGGTGGGCGAAGAAGCCAACATCCAGTTGCCTAATGGCAGGGTGATGCGTCTGAGAGTTGATAACATCACCGTGGGATAAGAAATACCTGCGGAGAAATATACACATTATTATATATATTACACTATGTCAATATTCAGCAAGATAGCTGCAGGCGAAATACCGAGCTACAAGTGTGCCGAGAACGACAAGTTTTATGCATTCCTCGACATCAATCCGTTGGTGAAAGGTCACACGCTGGTGATACCAAAACGTGAAGTGGACTACATCTTTGATATGGAAGACGAAGAACTGGCTGCTTTCCAGATCTTTGCCAAGAAGGTGGCAGTGGCAATCAAGAATGCCTTCCCTTGCTTGAAGGTGGGCCAGGCCGTCATTGGTCTTGAGGTGCGTCACGCCCACATACATCTCATCCCTATGCAGAGTGAGAAGGATATGATCTTCTCTAATCCAAAACTGTCGCTCCCTGCAGAGGAGATGTCTGCCATAGCAGGTAAGATATTGGAAGAGTACAACAAACTGTAACAGGCTTATGACACCTGTATTGAATACATGATAGATGGACGGCTTGACATTTTTGGTGGCAAGTCGTCCATTTCTTGTATTATGAAAACGATAAAGACAACATGAACGTTACCAACAAGATACCACAACTATGCAGTCTCCTCGTCTGCTTGATGCTCATCTCTTCGCTCTCCATCGTCAAGTATGGCGAGTGGATGGGATACGAGATGAAGCAACATACGGAGACGGCACAAGTTGTCAACAATGACACCGCGCGCACACTCGCTGACGGGGCGGTGGTCATCAATACCAAAGACTTGGCTTCTGACATCAAGGGTTATGCTGGCAAGGTGCCACTTGAGATTACCGTCAAGGAAGGAGTGGTGCAGAGCGTGAAGGCTCTTGATAATGAAGAAACCCCCGACTTCTTTGAACAAGCCTCCGCCTTGCTCTCCAAATGGAATGGCAAGACCGTCGATGAGGCTATGTCAATGGAGGTGGATGCTGTGTCAGGTGCCACATTCTCTTCCAAGGCTATAATTGGCAATATGCAGCGCGGACTGCAATATGCGCAGAGTCAAGAGGCAGAAACTTCCGACTCGTGGATAGGGGCATTTGATGCTTCGACCAAGAACATCATCGGACTCATAGTGGTGCTGATGGCAGCCATACTACCACTGTTTATCAAAGATAAGCGATATCATCTATGCCAGATGGTGCTCAATGTCGTGGTGCTTGGCTTCTGGTGTGGCGCATTCCTGTCCTACACATCTCTGATAGGATATATGGCGCACGGCATCAATGTGCTTGCCGTCATCATCCCCGTCATCATGCTCGTCACGGCATTCATCTATCCGCTCTTTGGCAAGAAGACATACTATTGCACCCATGTCTGCCCATTCGGTTCGTTGCAGCAAGTGGCAGGCAAGTGTGTGAAATATAAGGTGAAGATGAGTCAAAAGACTGTAAAGCGACTCGACCTCTTCCGTCAGGTGCTATGGGCAGCGCTGATGCTCTGCATATGGAGCGGAGTGTGGGCAGATTGGACTGACTATGAACCCTTCTCCGCCTTCATCTTCCAGTCGGCATCATGGGTAGTCATCGTCTTGGCGGTGGCATTCGTGCTCTTGTCGCTTGTCGTGACAAGACCTTATTGTCGATTTGTATGCCCTATGGGTACATTGCTCAAACTGAGCCAAACTTCAAAATGATATATATAAAATAGAAAACATTATGAAACCCGCAGTATTATTAAATATCGTATTGGCCATCGCACTTGTCATCGTGTCAGTGAGATTGGCAATGTGCGCAAGATGCTCTTCCAGTAATAACGCATCTACCGACAGTGCTACAGTAAATTCACAGTCAGCAGACTCAGATAAAAGTGCAGACTTCCAGGAGTTTGACGTGACCAAGGACTTCCATGGCAATCCGTTCACCTACTTCAAGGGCAAGGGACTCCTCCTTGCCGTAGGCGACGAGGCTGATCACAACGAGATGACCATCGGGTGGGGCGCTATGGGCAATATCTGGGAGAATGGTATGGCGCTCATGACAGTCTATGTGGCACCAGCACGCTACACCTTCCATTATATGGAGAAAGCAAAATATTTCACCGTGATGGAGTTTGATGATGCCCACAAGGACATTCTCGAGTATATGGGCACGCATAGCGGTCGCGATGGCGACAAGGCAAAGGCTATGGGTCTGCATACCCTCTACACGGAGCATGGCACACCTTATTTCGAAGAGGCGAAGACAGTCTTCGAGTGTGAGATGATATATCATGCACCATTTGACCCTAAGGGCTTCGGCGACATGCCAAAGAAGCGCTATGCCGACAAATCCTCAGGCATCCACTCGATGTATATGGGCAAGATAGTGAGGGCTTTGAGAAAGTAATATTTACGAAAAAATCGCAATATAGTCAGTCTGATATGGGCTGGCTATATTGCGTATAATGGGACGTTGTATAATTGTTCCTGCTTTTTGAATGGAAGCATCGAGAATCTTACTGCTTCCTGTCCTTGCTGTATTTCCACTCCTTAAGTTGCCGTAATATAAGTCTTTCCATGTGTTTCGATACATTTATCCGCACTTAAAAGCGCTGAGATGATACACTTTTCCGCACATCTTTTGGGTGCAAAGATACATTTTTCCGCGGATAATATTGCCATTTCTTGCTAAAGTTGTCAGTAAAGATTAAATAAATTATACTTTGCTGACAACTTTGGCTTCTTTTGTCCTCTGGTATACATCTTGCGAATAGTGTCAGTGAAAGCCGAAGCAGATAAGGCTAAGGCAATCAAAGAACATTAATTAATAAACAAAAATCCCAACCGAGCCGCAAGGCGAGGGGAGGACAAGAAAAATAAAAATTAGGAGGTAATAATTATGTTGTTAGCACGTAGAAACAATGGTTCAGATTGGTTGAGTAACTTCTTTGATGACGCATTCTTCAACACAGAGTTGGCACAACGTATGAACGCTACCGCTCCAGCCATCAACGTGAAGGAAGACGAGAAAAACTATAAGATGGAGATAGCAGCTCCTGGACTCAAGAAGGAATGGGTACGTGTGAATGTCGATAATGAAGGCAACTTGGATGTAGCCATCGAGAATAAGATGGAGCACAAGAGTGAAGATAAGCACGAACACTATCTGCGTCGCGAGTTCTCTTACAGCAACTATCAGCAATGCTACACGTTGCCTGAGAATGCAGACCGCGACAAGATATCAGCCAAAGTGGAAGACGGCGTACTCGAAATCGTAATCCCAAAGATTACTCCAAAGGAAGAGGCTAAGACCACAAAGGCCATCGAAGTCAAATAGTCTTCATCTGAGATAGATTTATATTCATCCATACGAAAACGAGGAGGACGTGTCAATATTGGCGCGCCCTCCTTTTTTCGTATATATTCGGAGAAGATATCTTCTCCAGCCGATGAAGATATCTTCTCTGGGCAACGAAGCTATCTTCTCCAGCCGATGAAGATATCTTCTCTGGGCAACGAAGCTATCTTGAATTTTGATAGATATGTATAGAAACGATTTTTTATGGAGATTATTTACCCAAATCTCGGTTAGAAATATAGATTTGGGTAAATAATCGCTATATTTTCTCTCTTTGCTACAATAAAATCAT
>CAVABU010000008.1:0-33377 GCA_963586965.1 Gemmiger formicilis | reverse complement strand
ATAAGCGAAGAATGTGCGTAAAATCCTCGCTTTGTATCATAAGGGTGAGTTTTAGAGATAAGATTGTTATTTTATAGGTTAGATTGTTATTAAAAGGTTTATGAGACCATTTGTATTTAGGCCGTCATTGCTTAGCACTCTGAGACATTACGACCGCAAGACTCTCACTGCCGACATTATGGCAGGTATCATCGTGGGCATCGTTGCCCTTCCACTCGCCATAGCATTTGGTATTGCCAGTGGAGTAACTCCCGAGAAAGGTATCATCACAGCTATCGTGGCAGGACTCATCATCTCTATCTTCGGAGGTAGCAAGGTGCAGATAGGTGGACCTACGGGAGCATTCATCATCATCATCTACGGCATCATCCAGCAATACGGCATGGAAGGTCTTGCCATTGCCACTTTCATGGCAGGTGTGTTCTTGGTATTGCTCGGTGTGCTGAAATTGGGAACTATCATCAAGTATATCCCTTATCCCATCGTAGTCGGTTTTACCAGCGGTATCGCCGTCACCATCTTCACCACACAGGTGAAAGACCTCTTCGGTCTGACCATGGCTACTGTGCCATCAGACTTCATAGAGAAGTGGGGCGCATATTTCTCCAGTTTCCACACTCTTGACATGTGGAGCACTATCATCGGGTTGGCAAGTGTTTTTGTTATCGCCATCACACCGAAGTTTAGTAAGAAGATACCCGGTTCGCTCATTGCCATCATCGTGATGACCATTGCAGCACTGCTACTTAAGCAGTATGCAGGTGTGACCACCATAGAGACTATCGGTGACCGCTTCACCATCAGCAACGAACTGCCTGACGCTGCCGTGCCCGCTATGAGTTGGGAGACCATCAAGCGCCTTGTCAGTCCTGCATTTACCATCGCCATACTTGGTGCCATAGAGTCGCTCCTTTCAGCCACTGTGGCTGACGGTGTCACTGGTGATCACCATGACTCCAATACCGAACTCGTGGCTCAGGGTATTGCCAACATAGCGTCGCCTCTCTTTGGCGGTATACCTGCCACAGGTGCCATAGCACGTACGATGACCAATATCAATAATGGCGGACGCACTCCAGTAGCTGGTATCATACATGCCATAGTACTGTTGCTCATCTTCCTCTTCCTCATGCCACTGGCAAAATACATCCCAATGGCATGTCTGGCAGGTGTGCTCGTAGTGGTGTCATATGGTATGTGCGGTTGGCGCTCATTCAAGTCGCTGATGAAGAATCCTAAGAGTGACGTCACCGTGTTGCTCATCACATTTTTCCTCACCATAATCTTCGACCTCACCATCGCTATAGAGGCAGGTCTTGTCATCGCTTGTCTGCTCTTCATGCGCCGTATGGCAGAGAACACCGATGTGCGCATCCTTACTGAAGAGATAGACCTCAATGAGGATGCTGACATCAAACAGGGTAATCTGGAGCATCTCACCATTCCTAAGGGTGTGGAGGTGTATGAGATCAATGGTCCATACTTCTTTGGTGCAGGAAACCGCTTTGAGGATATCATGGCTACGATGGGCGACCGTCCTAAGGTGCGCATCATCCGTATGAGAAAGGTGCCATTTATAGACTCTACGGGTATACACAACCTTACCAACCTCTGCGAGACCAGTCAGCGTGAGGGCATACGCATAGTGCTCTCTGGTGTGCGCCCGAAGGTGCAGGCTACGCTACATAAGGCTCGCTTCGACGAATTGGTGGGTACGGACAATATATGCAGCCATATCTCCATAGCGCTCGAGCGTGCGAAGGAATTGGTAAACGAATAAAGACGATTATTAGCGATGGTACGGCGAGGGCGCCGTACCTCCTATGGCCATAGTTTGGAGTCTATGACTTTGTTGGTATTTTGTTGTAGGCTGTCGCAGTTTACTGCGTTTTCTTGTAGTGTTACTGTCTCTTGCTTGTGCTTATGCCAAAGTGAGATGGTGAGGACGGTAGCCATGGCTAAGCAATAGGCGGCGAGGACTATGGCAAAAGTGAGAAGATGTGATGAGTGACGAAGGCTTTGGCGCAGTGTGCCGATGCTTTTAGGACGCTTGTGCGTGTCGCGTATGGTGCAAATGTCTGCCATCGTCTTCAGTTTGCGACAATTGGTGGCTTTCGCCATCTTCTCAAAGATACATCCCAAAGAGTAGATGTCGGCAACAGGTTCGGGTTTGGCATCAGGAAGCATCTGTTCGGGTGCGATAAATCCCGATGTGCCGGCAGGAGTCTTCAGTATGCAGAATGAGTCGCTATCGGAAAGTCCGAAGTCGATGAGTTTGACATTCTGACCATTGTGCGTCACCATAATGTTGGATGGTTTTAGGTCGCGGTGGATTATCTGCTTGTTGTGCATATATTCCAGCGCATCCATCAGTTGTCTGGCAATCTTCCTCGCCAGTGCAGGTGTGAGCATACCACGATCCATCAGAGTCTGCAGGTTGTCACCATCGATATATTCCATAATGATAGCAGGGCCGAGGCCGTCCACCTTTTCCAGTCCTATCGTGCGACATATGTTGGGATGCTCAAGTTGCACACCAATCTCAAACTCCTTATTTTGTATCTGCTGATATATGGGCGTGTATAGGAAATCGCTTTTCAGACATTTCAGCATGAAGCGTTTGCCATAGCGCATAGCAGTGAACAGTCGGGCATGACCTGACTCCGACACATAAAAAGGTGTGAGGTTGTGAAACTCGTTTCGCCCCGTCATGCCCTCCGTGTCGCTAAGTTCTTCGGTCAGGTTTGTCGTAAATCCCGATGTAGGACTGTTCTTGTCCTGTTCTTGAGTTATGTGCTTGCTATTGTCCTCCATGCCTGGCGCTATATGCTTATTTTGTCGTTATTCTATTGATGATGGTAAGGCCACCATTTCTGCCTGCCACAAATGATGCAGTGCGCTCGCCGTTGCGCTCTATATAAGGCAGATAGAGCGGTTGCTCCTTGATGAAGCATCCCGTCACGAAGCGGTCACCTTGCTGGAGTTTGCTATTTTCCGACATTGTCACCTCATAAGCGCTTTCGCCAAGATAGCGCAAGCGCAACATACGATTGGGACTCCAACCGATTGCCACCTCGTCATCAATAGCCAGTTCGCTACTCACCAACTGGTTGGCCATGAAGAATGAAGAGTTGTATTTCGTGCTTGTCTTGAGCCATTGTGTAAAGTCAAGAAAACTGCTATAGCCGAGATACTGTGACAAGATGTCAAGCGTCATCATGCGAGGCTTATGATCATCGTTGACATATCCGTAGAGACGCTTCAGCGTGGATGCCGATATGCGGTAGTTCATCTTCTTGTCAAGCATCAGAGAGAACTCCTCAAAGTCTGTCGTGGTGCCGAGGATTCTGCCATATTTTTGTTCTACGAGCGATTTCAGTTCTTCTATCTCTGGTGTTGTCATATTATTGTTCTTCTGTGATGTGTGTGAATACTTTCCATCTATTGTGATTCTGATATATTTTCTTCTTCCCCGTTGGCACATGCAGTACGCATGTGGATGTAAAACTCGTCCCTTTACTGTAACTGAATGCGTGCTCCTCGCATACTGGCGGGTATGTCGCATCTATATAAATGTCAGTGAGCGGACACTGGTCGAAGGCGTAGTCGGTGATTAGTTCAGTCTTGCTACCAAGTCGCACCACCTTGAGTTGGGTGCAGTTTTGGAATGTACCAGTGGGTATCTGTTTCAATACGTCAGGCAGTTTCACTTCCTTCACCTTGCTATCCATGAAAGCCCCCTGACCGATGTCCTTCATTCCGTCAGGGAAGCGGAATGTCTCTATGCTACAACACTTGAATGCATAGTCACCGATGTTGGTGATGGAGGAGGGTAGGATGTAGTCGCCTGTCTTGCCCATAGGAAACCACACTATCTGTGTGCCGTCACCATTGAGCAACACTCCGTCCTGGCTACTGTAGTTGGCATTTGCAGAAGACACGCTGATATCTTCCAGCGCAGTGCATCCGCTCGAAGGCAATAGGTTGGTGATGCCTGCTGGTATCTCTATCTTCTGAAGCGAGGTGCATCCCTCAAAGGCATCCTTCTCTATCGTGGTGACACTTGCTGGCAGTGAGATGTGTGTCAGCCCAGTGCAATTGGCAAACAGTCCTTGACCTATCACATTGTCTTGCGCATATCTAGACTGTCCGTAAGGACCGCCACCTGCCAATATCTGCACATCTGTCATGTCAATGTCACTCAACTTGCCTGGAGTGACACTCTCGTCAGTATTGCGTCCTGCCATCTGTCTTAAGCAACTTAGGTCGTCGCCGTTCATCGGTCCTGCGAGAGTAAGTGAAGTCAGTTCGTAGATGTTGTCACCCATCAGAGAGGACAATATGCCCGCCTCATTGAGCATCACGGCATCGGATGTGGTGTAGGTGATGGCATCGCCAATGGTTTCACCCACAGTATTCTTGGCATACGGCATAATCTGATAACTCTTGTTTCTCTCGAGATTGCCGATGCGCAGTTTCTTTGTGCCCGTGCTTCCGTCAAAACTCTCTATGGTGCACTTCTGTTTGTTATCGGGAGCATCCGTGGGATACACATAGCATCCCGTCTCAGTCATCGGTTCGCCACCATCATCAGTTATCTCATAAGTCACGATAGCACTTGTGGGACCATGGCTGAGGAGTGTCAGCGGTTGCAGTGTAGGATTTACGTTGGGTAGGGTGGTAAAAGATACAGTGTTACCTTTAGTCGTGGTGTATCCGTTGTTGCCCTCCAACATATAGTAATATGCAGTGCCCGCCTTTAGACCTTCCAATGCTAATGATACAGACGAGTTGTCTGCCGTCAGTTGCTTAGTGCTATTGACCATGTCCTCCGTAGTGCCATATCTGAAATGCAGACTTGGCATGTCAGTCTCGCCCTCTATGGTGGCAGTGCCATGGAGAGTAGCCGTGGTGCGTGTGATGTCAGAGGCTGCAAGAGTGGTGAGATGAGGCTCCAGATAAGTCGGTTTGTCACTATCCGAGCATCCCGTCGTCATTGCCGTTGCAGTAAGAATTTCTAAGCAGTATATTAGTTTTCTTAAGTCCATTAGTTTCGTTGTTTCCCCAGTTTTATACCGATACCGATGCTTCCTTGCCATTGTTTTCCTGCTATGGTGATGGCAGATGCTGCCACGCTTATCCTGCCCAAGGAAGCCAGCAGTCCCAGTTCGCCACTCACGCCCTTGTGGGTGAGACCCTCATTGAGCAGATATCCACCACCATTGCTCTCTGACTGTTGCCATGCAGTGGCTGTGCGTCCGTAGCCGATACCCTCAAATAGACATAAGCCGTGCGTCAGGTGATGTATGGCTCCCGCCGTTATGGAGTAGTTGGAGTGGCGTGTGGTGCCAGTGTAATATGGTTTGTCTGTAGTTTCGGTCAAGTATCCTTGTTTGTCGCAGGTGCCAATAGTAGTGCCAGTAGTCTTCAAGTTACTACTGAGATGCACAAAACCGCCGTGACGACGCATAGCTACTAGCATGATGCCCCATGATGGACCATCGGTGTGAAAGGCAGATGTCAGCATGATGTGCATGGACCATGGCATCGGAGTGCGCTTGCGTGTGATGGTGACCGTATCGGTGACAGTCTTGATTTCCACTATGGTGTCATGCAGTTCCTGTATGAGAGGAGTCTGCTTCGGCATGTTTAGTTTTAGTTCGTATGTCATGCGACTCTCAAGAGACTTGCTGAAACGATAGTCACGCAGCACACCCCATTCGGGATGTTTCAGCGTGAGAGTCCTCGTGCCCTTAGGCAGATAGAGCCATATCTCGCCCACCTCATCCTTGCGCTTCACTATGCCAAGAGGAGAAGAGAAGGCGAAATCTTCAGGTGCCACCACCTTGATGAGGGCACATGCTTCGTTGTTGAGGTCACGCACGGGTTCGATAAATGCGCTCACATCGTTGGGCAACATGCGGAAACTCGCCACGGAGAATTCCTGTGCCCGTGCGGATATGAAACTGATGACTGCTAATATTAGCAACATCGTCCTCAGTCGCCATGCCAATGGTATCTTGTTTCCGGTTGTCATAGGCTATTATTGTAAGTTGAAGTCTTGTAAACTGATAATCTCATTTCCCTCGCCGATGCCCTTTGATGGTTGCCATGTGCGCACATGGATAAGAGGCAACGACTTGTCGCGGAAGTCCCATAGTAGAAAGATGTAACCGTCATCGCTATAGCGGTCGCTCTTGTATTGCTGTCGCATGGAGACACCATAGATGCCGTCCATCGTGGGGTGTCGCATGATGCGAAAACCGGAGAACTTCACATCGATGTTTTTGTTTGAGGCAAACACCTTGGATAGACGTGCGATATAGTCCTGCTTGGAGTGTATGGCATAGGTTATCCTCTCGTCAGCCTGACACTTGTCATCGATCGTGGCAGTTTTCACCACATTGCCCACGATGATGAGAGCCTTGTCGCTAAACACCTGTCTGAGGAAATCTATATCCTTAGTGGTGTAGGCAGTGCGAAAGTGTTCGCAATAGTTGAGTATCTGATGACGTCGCTTGGCATCATCTTCCTCCAGTTTGCCCTGCATGATCTTTGATGCCTCCTTATAGAAAGGATTGCTCTGCGCCATCTGCTTTAGGTCAACGCTTTCTATCGTCTTGCCAGTCTTGGTAGTGACAGCCTGCTGCTCCTCAGGCGCAGACTTCTGCTCTATGGATTCATCTATTATCTCTTGTCGCTTCTCCTCTGGCATATCTGCATATCCTGCAGTGAAGACCACCATGCCCTGACGGTCTATATATCCTTCTCTCCCCGTAGCCTGCTCGCGGAATTTCAGTTGGTCGTTGCGATATCGTGTATCGAGTAGACAACCGCGTAATGGTATGGCAAACAGCATCTTGCCATCGCCATCCTCCACCACATAGCGCGTGCCGTTATTGGCATCGATTTGCTCCACCAATTCGAGACCTTCATTTATGCCGTAGCGGTTTTCCCTTGTGCAGTCATTATGTGCAGTAAAGGGCAGCAACCATAAGGCTGCCACCCTTCCTGTTAGCAGGAGTGCGAGAAGTGATAGTATAAATACCGTCTTCTTCATTCAGTGATATTAGAGATAATATTCTTATTTCCAATCTTGTATTTCTCCGCCGATGTCTATCTTCACCTGGTCAGGATTGTCACTGATGACAAGGTTGACGAGGTGCTCAGTGCCAGGTTTAAACTGGAACTTGCTCTCGAAGAGATAGCTCACGCCCTTCATCACCACCTCTATGAGAGGCATGCGATTTTCGATGCGCTGTGGCACGATGATGGCGGAGTAACTCGTCTCGTCGTCCTGACGGGCGGTGATGGTCTGACGAGTGCCCTTCACATAGCGTGTAGCCACACCTGCCTGCAGGTCGATGGTGGCAGTGGGTACGGTGTTGTGGACATACACTGTGGCAGTTGTCGGCATGTCTCCCTCGAAGTCCTCTCCCTTCACCAGACGAATCTTGAGTTTGCTCATGATGTGCTTGAAGGTGAGATCTATGGGCGATGCAGAAGCAGTGATGCCCTTGCTTGTGGCATAGAGCAGGTCGCTTGCCTCATATCCTCCGAGAGCAGTGTCCGTCTTCTTCGTGCTCTGGTCGGTGCTTACGCTAAACGGCTGATCCTCTATGCTGCTCACTCCCTGTATGTAGGGGTAGTAGGCATAGGCATTGTAAGTGCCATCATCCCAGTAGAGGGTGCGTGATGCAGTCCAGTTGTTGCCGTCATAGGTCAGCGCCTCATTGTTTACCAAATTGCCACCTATCTCCAGCGCTGCATCAGATGAAGCGACATAGAGACCGGTCTTGTCATACTGCTCGAAGGCAGTTTCAGTGGCACGACTTTTGCTTGTGGTGTCTTGTCCAGGGTGATTTACTCTGAAAGTCATCGGCGTGGACTTGGCATTAGGATAAGTCACTTCGTCCGTGGCAATGTCACTGCCACACGAAGATATTCCTATTATAGCCAACGCAAAGCATGCGTATGTTATTATATTTCTTTTCATGTTTTTTCTCTTATTTGTGTCGTCTTACTTTTGCCATCTTCAGCGGACTGCTCTTGTGGAATACAGGAGCGTGCTGGTAAGTACCTGAGTTGCGATGGTCATTCTCGCTCACTCCAGCACGACTGCTCACAGTGCCTGCATCACGCTTGTCATTCTTTACGAAGTCCTCAAATGAGTATTCCTCGCCAGCATAACGCTTGATGCGCTTCACGATGCTCTCACGGCTGATAGTGCTGTAGTAAGGGATATCATTGTTCATACAAGAATTGGACTCCGAACGAAATACGCCACGATTGTGCATGTAGCCTCCTTCGTAGATATCCACGATGTCACTATAGCGGTCGTCGAAGATAAGATGGCTCCAACCTACGCTATGCATCTTGCCAGTGACTTCGAGGTTGTCATACCAACCGAGAGCCTTTGCACCAGTAATTGCATCCACGTGTCCGCAGCAGGAACAGCCACAAGCGTCAATGAAGGCATTGTGATAGATGTACTCATCACCAAGTTTGCCGAATCCGTGTCCTCCAGCCTCATGCTGAATCACGCCTCGTGAGTCGAGAGGATAACCATAGGTGCTAAGAGGACAGAAGGCGATAGCAGCTCCGCTATACCACATCTGGCAGATGCCACCGTAGTCGGTAGAGTTTGGTACGATTATAATCAGAGCCTGATCCAGGTTGCTCTTTGTGACAGTAGGAGCATTCAGAGAGTACGCAAAGATCTCATCATAGTCAGCCTTCAAACCCACACCACCAGTGAAGGTCGTATTGAAGCGGTTGTACTTGATGGTGTTAACAGTGCCGACACCACTCTCTGTAGACAAAGGCATAGCGGTGTAGACATTGAAGTAGTCACGATAGGTCTTGTACGGTTCGATACCGAAGAAGTACTCCACCTCCTGCTTGATATTCTTCAAGTATTCGCCACTGGAGATATCCTTAGCATTGTATCCATCGCCAAGCAACACGATGTTGATGCCACCATTGTTGCCCTTGGTAGCTTTCTGCAAGGTAATCCATTCGTCCTCGCCATACTCGTAGTTATATTGCGATACGCTGCACTCGTGGGTGTAGTCCTTGTCTTTCAGGCGGAATACCACCTTGCCGTCTCTATCGGCAGAACCTTTTGCCATGGCATTGATGGTGAGCGTCACCTCAGTCTTTTTGCTACCGCTTGATGGAGATACCTCACACCAATTCGGTTTGCTTGCCACTTCCCAGTCGCCCTCAGCATTGATTACCAATGTCTGCTTATGCTCCGTGTTGAGTGCGCTAGCCAATGAAGGGCGGCAAACAAGTTCGTGGTGAGCGGCTATGCGCTTGAAGTCGCACCAACCTGATGCCGACTGATATTGAGCAACAGCTGACTCTGGAACTTCAAGAGTGAAGTTGTCTTTGGCTACGCCTTCAAATACACCACTCTCTATACGAGCTGGCATTGTTCCTTTACAAACAATGGAAGATATTCCATAGCAATATTCGAAAGCTCCTTGACGTATTGTTTCCATAGATTCAGGGAACGTTATACCTTCCAACATTTTACAATTAGAGAATGCATGCTCTCCTATACTTTCAATTTCGTCTGGTATTTCAAGTACACCCATCAAACGCCAGTTGTAAGCGAAGGCATTACTGCCAATATGAGTAAGTGTTGATGGCAAAGTCAATACTCCAGAGAAATCATTGCCATAGAACGCATCGTTTGCAATTACCTTCAAATTCTTTGGCAAACGCAACTCTCCCTTAAAATGGCAACTATTGAACGCATCATTGGCTATGTTTGTTATGCCATCGTGTAGAGTGAGGGTTCCATCAAAACCTGCCCAATGAAATGCTTCTGAAGGGATGTCAGTTACACCTTGCGGAATTGTGAGTGCCCCAGATAGTCCACTACAGCTTTTAAAAGCGCAATTGCCAATTCTCTTCAACTTTTCTGGAAGTTTCAGTTCTCCATAAAATCCACTGCATCCTGAAAAACAGTAACCTCTAATAAGTTCCAAATCGTTTGGCAAGATTAGATTACCCGTTAGATTCCTGCAATCTAGGAATACACCTTCGAAATAGTCATTAGATTCGCCATCAATATCACTTTGAGATCCATTTCCTAACTTTTTTAGTGTGGATGGAAGAGACAATGTACCATTGAGTCCTGTACATTCTTTGAAGGCTCCTTGTTGAATTTCTGTGACACCTTCAGGTATCAAAAGAGAACCTGTCAGATACTTACATCCGTTGAATGCATTTGTTCCAATGGATTTTAATACATCAGGAAGTACTATTCGATTTAATGTCTGACTTCCACTACCAGTTTGATAAAAATAGAAGGCACTGCCAGGTATCTGATCATCAAGGTTGTCATCGTATCCCTTGATGCGTACTTCTTTAAGATTGAGTGCAGATAGATGCGACATGGAGTCTCTCATGAAATAGAAGTCACGAGCATCAATTTCTCCAGTGATCTTCAAATTTCTTACTTGTGTATAGTCCTTGTTACTCGCAATAATGGCATTCTTCAACCCACCTGCAGTCGAGTTGATAACCACATACTCCTTCGCAGTGGCATCATGGCTTACGAGGTCATTCTCCCATGGAGTGATGCTCTCACTGATAAGGGTCAACTTATACTGACCGCTGCCAGCTTGCTTGTCTACCTTGATACCAAAGTTCATCATCTTGCCAGCAACATAGGTGAACGCCTCGCTCTTGGTGAACTTGTGTGGCACACCGCCAATGGTGATGCTGAACAGGGTGGTGCCAGCAGGAACTGTCTGAGGAATAACGATGGTGCGCCATTCGTCATTGACGCGAGAAGGGATTGTCATCGTACTCTCCACACTTCCAGCAGTCTTCACCTCGCCAGTAGACAAGTTGATGCTTGCCTTGCGGGCAACGTTAGCCGTCAAGACAATCTTCTCTGTCTGTGCCCATTCGCCCTCATCAAAGCCTGAACCTTCCACGAGCGTCACGCGAGCATTAGACATCTTGTGTGACAAAGGCAGACGGATGACACTCGTCGTAGGAGCTACGTCAGCCACCTTACCCCAAAGGAAGTCACTCGCTTCGTAGCCTCCCATCTCGCCGTCGGCAGCCTCCTTGCTCTGATCCTTCTCTACCTCAAACTGATAGTCCTCGATGCTCTCGGGATTAGCAAATGGATAGTAGCCATACACATCGATGTGCGTGTGTTTGTCTTTCCAATAGAGGTCGTAGGCAGAACTCCACTTGTAGTTTGCCTCATCAAAAGTGTGGCGCACATTGTCGCCACGGTTGCCACTGGTCTGCAGCGTGCCAGGATTGTTGCCGTCGTAGTCAACGATATACACGCCCATCACGTCACCATCGCAGAATCCGTTGTCATTGACACGCGTCACTGCCAACTGATCGATGTCGCCTGACAGTTGGATGCGATTACTGTCATCCTGTCTGTCGGTGCCGTTGAACATGTCATCGCTACATCCCGACAGGAGCAGTGCACCTGAGGCGAACATATATATTAATGTATTATTAAGGATTTTCATAACTCGATAGTTTTAATAGTTATTCAGCTGTGCCACCGTAGTCTACGCCGTCATCTTCCCACTTGGTGATGTTCACATTCACACCATTGCTGGTCTTGCTCAGGGTAACGGTGAACTTATACTTGCGTCCACTCTCAAAGGATGTAAAATTGGATGCTTTTGCTAGATTGAAGTCCCTGCCGTCTACGTTGACAGTGACAAGATTTCCTTCGCCGACCGACTGTGGCACGATTATTGCTTTGTAGTTGCCGTCCTCCTTTAGAGGTGTGATATCCACATCGTCGCCCTTGGCTGTGACAGCGCCTGTGGAAATGTTGGCAGTGGCTTGAGTCTTCAGTTTGTTAATCTTTACACTCACTTGAGAAGCTGCAAGCGAAGACTCTGTGAATCCGTTGCCAGCCACGAGCGTGATGACCATCTGACTCATCACATGCTTAGCGTCGAGTTTTACTGCATTTGCAGTAGGAGTCACGTCAGTGGTCTTGCCTATCATGAGGTCACCAGCTTTATAGTTGGCGACAGTGCTTTGGTCTGCGTTAACCTCAAAAGGCATAGCCTCCACACTACTAATAGACGATGAGTAAGGATAATAGATGTAGAAGTCAGCATGAGTGGTGTTGTCCTTCCAGTATGTCTGTGTGACAGGAGTCCAATTGCCGTTGTAGGTATACTTCATGTTGTCAACATGATTGCCAGTTGGTGCTAGTGTGGTGGCAGTTCCGTCAGCATTGCGGTTGACCACGAAGAGTCCGATGGCATCGTTCACCTCGAAAGCGCTCTCAGTGGCACGACTTGTGACAGTGGTGCTGATGTTGATAGGAATCTTCTCCGTTTCGGGAGTAGGAGTTGGGGTAGGTGTAGGATTTGGTGCAGGCGTGCTACCATTTTCGCTCGAGCATGCGCAAAAAGTCAGCAATGCACATGCTACGATAGTCAATGTTTTAATCTTTCGCATAGTAATTAGTGTTAGATTGTGGTTAGTTTTATCTCTCGCCTGCAAATTTCGGTAATTAGTTTTAGTCGTACAAGTTCATAATGGTTCAGTGCTATAAAAATGGCTTTATGAGTGCAAGAAAACAAGACAACCACTAATCATAGTAGGCGAAGCGTCACCGCTTTGCCCATATAATATAAAAAATGGAGAGGATGCAGCGAGGACGCTGCATCTACTATAGAATGCTGATTTCGCCTACAAGCGACTGTTGCATTTTCTCCCTTATGACATCAGTGTCGGAGTAGCGTGCATGGAGATACATGAGTTTAGTGACGGCAGCCTCCACCGTACTGTCATATCCACTTAGGACTCCTGCTTGCTTGAGATGATAGCCTGTGCTATAGCGGTCCATCTCCACACCTCCTTTAGCACATTGCGTGACATTGACCACCGTCACACCACGCTCTGTTGCCTTACTGAGAATATTGGTGAGCCATTCTGCTTGTGGTGCGTTGCCGCTGCCAAAACTTCTCATGATAATAGCATGAAGGTCAGGCATGTTGAGAACATTCTGTATGAACTTCTCTTGTATACCTGGGAAAAGGCTAAACACGATGACACCAGTGTCGAGTTTTGTATGAGGAATCATCGGTTTAGAGAAGTCTGGTGTCAGGATGTGGTGCGGATGATAAGTGAAATTTACACCTGCATCACAGAGGTGAGGATAGTTTTTGGAGTCGAAGGCACGGAATCCGTCTACATTTCTTTTCGTACATCTATTGCCACGCAATAGCCTGCCCGAGAAGTATACGCAAACCTCTGGTACCATAGCCCGGCCATCCTCATTGACAGCGGATGCGAACTCGATGCTTGTGATAAGGTTCTCTTTGCCGTCAGTGCGCAACTGCCCTATAGGCAACTGCGAACCAGTGAGTATAACAGGTTTGGTGAGGTTTTCAAGCATGAAAGACAATGCCGATGCAGTGTACGCCATTGTGTCAGTGCCATGCAAGATGACGAATCCGTCATAAAAGTCATAGTTGTAAGATATGATTCTCACCAATTGTGCCCACAACTCAGGTGTCATATCACTGGAGTCGATGGCAGGAGAAAATTGGTGCACATCGACCTCCGTCTTGATATATTTAAACTCAGGCAACTGCTTCAATAGGTGATTGAAGTCCAGCGGTTCGAGAGTACCAGTGGATGGATTGACACCCATGCCTATAGTGCCACCAGTATAGATGAGTAATACCTTATTGACCATTATCCCTCGCGTTTTTCAAGCAATACTACATTCTCTACATGTGGAGTATGTGGGAACATATCCACTGGTTGCACTGCTGCCACCTTGTAGTCTGCATCCATCAACTGAAGGTCGCGTGCCTGTGTGGCAGGATTGCAACTCACGTAGACGATGCGTTTAGGACTTGCTCCAAGTATGACATTCACCACATCAGGATGCATGCCAGCACGTGGAGGGTCAGTGATGATCACGTCAGGGCGGCCATGCTCAGCGATGAAGTCTTCGGTCAGGATGTCCTTCATGTCGCCAGCATAGAATAGAGTGTTGTCAATGCCATTGATTTCGCTATTGACCTTTGCATCGCTGATGGCCTCGGGTACATATTCAATACCGATAACCTTACGTGCCTTTCGTGACACAAAGTTGGCTATCGTACCCGTACCAGTATAGAGGTCATACACCAATTCGTTGCCAGTGAGGCCAGCAAACTCACGTGCTACGGAGTAGAGGTGATAAGCCTGCTCAGTGTTGGTCTGATAGAAACTCTTCGGACCTACCTTGAAGCGCAAGCCCTCCATCTCCTCGAATATGTGGTCATTGCCCTTGAAGGTGACAACCTCAAGGTCATTGAATGTGTCGTTGCATTTCTGATTGTTGACGTAGAGTAGGGAGGTGATTTGTGGAAATTTATCAGCCACATACTGCATGAGACCCTCAGCACGCTTCTCGTCGCCCTCCTCGTCAAAGCGGAACTGCATTATCAGCATCCACTCGCCAGTATTGGAATTGCGTAGCACCATGTCGCGTAGCAGACCGTGCTGATTACGCAAATCATAGAAGGTGAGATTGTGCTCCAATGCATAGTCACGGATGGAGTTGCGGATATCATTCTGCAGTGGTTCCATTAGACTGCAGTTCTCTATAGGGTATATCTTGTCGAAGGCACCCGTGATGTGAAAACCTACGGCATTCTTGTCCTTTATCTCAAAACCCTTGTCCACCTCGTCCTGAGTGAGCCAACGCTTATTGGAAAAGCCGAACTCCAGTTTGTTTCTATATTCAAACTCCTTCACCGAACCCATTATTGGGCGGAACTCAGGCAACTCCACTTTGCCGATGCGAGTCAACTGGTCGTGCACCTGTTTCTGCTTTGCCTTTAGTTGTTCGGCGTAAGGTAAGTTTTGCCATTTGCATCCACCACAGATGCCAAAGTGAGGGCATCGTGGTTTGATTCTCAGTGGACTCTTCTCTACGAAGTCTATGATGCGAGCTTCGCAGAAAGAGTGTTTCTTTCTTGTCACCTGGAGGTTGACGATGTCACCTGGTACGGCCCATGGTACAAATACCACCATGTCATTCACACGGGCAAGAGCCTTGCCCTCGGCAGCCACGTCAGTGATGGTGACGTTTTCGTATATTGGTAGCGGTTTCTTTTTGCGCATAGGAGTGTCGTTATTCTATCACACGGCTCATGTTGAAATCTCTGATCTTGCCCTCAGGATTGATGCGGGCAGTGATGCGATAGCGGTTTGTGGTATTGCCGTTAGCCTTCTCTACGTCCTCAGTGGCAGAGAAGGTGACAGTAAACTCATATTCGCCGTCGCCCACCTCTTTCTTGTCTATCTCATAGTCATCATTGAGATGCCAGTTGAGGTTTTGCACATCCTCCTTCCATAGTTTGTTCATGAAGGTGATGACATCGCTCTTGGTGGCATTCTGCTTGCCGAGGAATGATGTCAGCAGGGAGTTGACAGTGCTTGTCAGACGGCTTTCATCCTTCATGTTGACGCCCTGGAAGAAACTCTTTAGCAACGAACTGACCATCTGTCTCTCCTCAGGTTGCACCACTGTGGCATTGATGTCGCGTATCATGTCGTTGGCCTTGTCCACATAGTTGCCGTTTGGGTGACCTTCGATATATGACTTCAGTGCTTCAGGAGTCTTAGCGCTCACTGCTGACTGCCAGTCTATGGAGTCTATCATGCGGATGGCATCCTTGGCATGCACAGCGTCTGGGTGCTCGTCGAGATACTGCTGCAAGACAGCACGAGAATTACTGATGACGGCATCATTCCATTCACGCAGTTCGGTATTGTACATCGTCATGCGTGCCTGTATGGAGTCACGGTGGGCCTGTGGAGCGTCGGTGTATTCATCAAGGAAAGCCTGCATCTCAGTCATATCGCTACTTGCCATGGCCTTCTCGTATGCCACCTCCTCTTTGTCATTTTGTGATGAAGAGTAGAAGAAATAGCCTCCTGCGCAGATGGCTACTACCAGCACTGCGATGATGATGTATAGAGGAGTATTATTCTTTGGCTTCTGATGGAGTTTTACTCCACAGTTGGGACACACAGGAGCCTGGTCGCTCACCTCGTGTCCGCATTCAGGACATTTTATCAGCATATATCTAATGTTTTTATCGTTTATGTCTTATAAATCTTATCTCGCGTAGCCCGTGCCTACCCATGAAGCGACTCTTGTCCACATTGCCTTTGACACCGCCTATGCGCCCCTTGCCAGTGTATTGCCACATGGTGATGTCGCGGTCGTCGATGAGTTGTGGCTCACGCTCAGTGTACTGCGCTATCATCATCTTGTAGTCTTCCGATATCTCCCCAGCAAGATAGTGGTCGTAGAAGTTAGCGCCCGTATAGAGCAACGGCTTCTGATGATAATAGTCTTCTATGAGTTGCAGAAATGTGTGGAGAGAGTCGATGAAAGCCTCATTGGACAGTCCTCCCTTGGTCTCGATGTCAATCATAGGGATGAGATCTTGATCTTCAGGGCGACACTGCGTGGTGAAATTGTCGAGTTGGAGATGGAGAGGAGTCTTGGGACGGAAGAAATGATAGGAGCCGACCTTCAGTCCGTTGGCTTTTGCCATGCGGATGTTGTCTGCATAGCGACTGTCTATGCGGTCGCCACCCTCTGTGGCTTTGAGGTATACGTAGGCAGTCTTGCGGTTTTCTCCGACTGCCTCCCAGAATACGTCGCCTTGATAATGGCTAAGGTCTATCCCGTGAATATGCTTGCATGTGTCTTCGCATTGCACATACAACCAGTCGTCCTGTGCGAAGGAATGGACTGTAAAACAAATGAACACAAGAATAAAATATAGCCTCTTCATATTTGCAAAGTTACAATAATATGATGGAACTACAAAATAAGTTATGACCTATTCCTCTATATTGTCGAGTTGTGTCTTGAGTCTGCCGAGGATGATGCTTGCATTCTCCAATGGCGCGTATTCGAAATAGGTGATACCCTTATTGTGCTTCACCCTGCGGCGCTGCATTATGCCCTGCATCATTGCTACTGCCGCTTTAGAATCTATGCTCTTGACGAATGGTAGTTCCTCTTTCTTGAATGCGAAGTTGACTATGAGAATGCTTCCTGCCAGTTGTGCCACCTTTTGCATCTGGAGGTCCCTAAGCCAGCGTTTCACCTTTTCATAATCTATGCGCTCGCCATTGATGCGGACATAGTTGCCCAGGTGGATGATGAGGCGTGTGGATGTGCCACGATTGAGTATGGCGTGGCAGTTGGCTATTATGATGTTGAATAGGTCGAGCGACTCCTTGGAGTAGTTTTCCGAGTGTCGCTCCCTGGTGTATATCTTCTTGTATTTCTTATTGAGCATCGGGTTGTCCAGTTCTGGACGTATGCTCTGCCCAGCAGTGTTAGCTGCAGCCTTGTGCAGTTCTTCACGAAGGTCTTGTGGCATATTAAACTTAGGCTCGTATTGGTGATTCTTTACCGCCCTTGAAGCCACACTTGCCACATTCTCTGCTATGACGGTGTCAACCAATCTGCGCCACTTGAATTCGGACATGGGTTCCATGTCGACGTACTCATTGAGCGCGCCTGACCGCATCATGCGAAAGAAGTTGCGTGTGATTATGTCGGCAGTGAATCCCATTGTCTTCTATTCTTTGCTTTATTGTTTTCTACAAGAGTTTTGCCTTGCTTATTTCCTGCTCCTTATCGCAATAGTGACAGTGCAGTATGCCGTGCTCCTTGTCGCTGATATGAAACACGGTAGGCATCGGCTCGTTGTTAGTCACGCACTTAGGGTTGTTGCACTTTACGATGCCGATGAGAGTGTCGGGAGTGTTAACCTTGATTTTCTCCACCACCTCATAGTCCTTGATGACATTGATGACGATGTTTGGGGCGATGACCGAGAGTTTGTTGATTTCCTCTGTGGTAAAGAAACGGTCGCTGACCTTTATGATGCCTTTGCATCCCATCTTGGATGAAGGGTAGTTGTAACCGATGGTTACTGGATGCTGATCGTTGATAAGGTCAAGAAGACTTGCCACCTGATAAGTCTTTGATGGCGGTATGTGGTCGATAACTGTGCCGTTTTTGATGGCGGCTACTAATCGTTCGTTCTTGTTCATGGTTTTTATGTTGTTTGTCGTAGGACGTTACATTTATTTTATTACCGTTGGGTCATTCTTCACAGTGTCAAGGTCAATGCCAAGCACGTGGCAATATATTGCCTCGCGTGCATAAAGACCATTTTTGGCCTGCTGTATGTAGTAAGCATGTGGATTGTCGTCCACGTCATAATCTATCTCATTGACACGTGGCAGAGGATGGAGAATCTTCATGTTTTCACGTGCAAGTCCGAGCATGGAGTTGCGCAAGATATAGATATTCTTGACACGTTCATACTCCATCAGGTCGGAGAAACGTTCCTTTTGCACGCGGGTCATATAGAGAATGTCAGCGTCGGCAATAATCTTCTCATTAAAGGCCGTATGCTCTTGATAGTTTATGCCGTGCTCCTTGCAGTACACCTTGTATTCATTTGGCATAGCCAACTCCTTCGGAGCGATGAAATGAAAGGTAGGATTGAAATGTCGCATGGCAGTGATGAGCGAATGCACCGTGCGACCATATTTCAAGTCGCCGACAAGATAGATATTGAGATTCTCCAGCGTGCCCTGGGTCTTGTAGATAGAGTAGAGGTCAAGCAGACACTGCGACGGGTGCATATGTGCGCCGTCACCAGCATTTACGATAGGCACAGGCACCACCTCGCTCGCATAGACAGCCGCTCCCTCGATGAAGTGGCGCATGACGATCACGTCGGCATAGTTGCTCACCATGAGCAGTGTGTCCTTGAGTGTCTCGCCCTTAGATACGCTCGACACCTTGGCATCGGTGATGCTTATCACCTTTGCACCAAGTCGATTGGCTGCAGTCTCAAAGGAAAGACGTGTACGTGTGGAAGGTTCGAAGAACAAGGTAGCGACGATGCGTCCCTTAAGCAGTTCTCGGTTAGGGTGTTTCTCAAACTCTTCTGCCATGTGGATGAGATACATGATATCATCCTTTGACAGGTCGGCAATGGTTACAAAATCAAGTTTTTCCATTTCTTGGCTTAAAATAAAAGGCTTGTTCTGACTGCGAAGTTAGCAATATTTTTCTGAAAGATAGCCGTAAATGGAAAGATTGTTGTATTTTTGCGAGAGATTTGTTGAACACCCTAAAATAGCATGCGTAGAAAAATCATACATACCCTATGGGGACTCCTGGCTACGGCAGTGTGCGTGACTGTCGTTTCCTTTGTGGCAATATGGAATGGATGGATAGGATATATGCCAGATATAGATGACCTGCAAAACCCTATCAGTCGCAGTGCTACGCAGGTGATATCGTCTGATGGTAAACTACTTGGCACGTGGAGTTACAACAAAGAAAACCGTGTCCTTGTGAGTTATAACGACATATCCCGTCATGTGGTAGATGCCCTTGTTGCCACTGAGGATGCGAGATTTTATGAACACTCTGGTATAGATTTTATAGCCCTCGGCAGAGCCATAGTGAAGAGAGGTATACTCGGTCAGACAAGTGCTGGAGGTGGTTCTACTATTACCCAGCAGTTGGCAAAGCAACTCTATTCGGACGTGGCATCCAATACTTTCGCACGAATGTTGCAGAAACCTATAGAATGGGTTATCGCAGTGAAATTGGAGCGTACTTATACTAAGGAAGAGATTATCGCCTTATACCTCAACTATTTTGACTTCCTTCATAATGCAGTGGGCATAAAGACGGCAGCAGATACATATTTCGGTAAACCGCTGGCAGACCTTACCATTAATGAGGCCGCCCTATTGGTGGGCTTGTGCAAGAACCCGTCGCTATTTAATCCTGTGCGCTATCCCGACAGAGCATTGCAACGCAGGAATGTGGTGCTGGGACAGATGCTCAAGGCTGACTATATTTCGCAGGCAGACTATGACTCACTGTCAGAACAACCACTGAAACTCAATTTCCACCGCATAGACCATAAAGATGGACTTGCTCCGTATCTGCGCGAATATCTGCGTCAGTATCTCATGGCTGACAAACCGCGACGCTCGGATTATCCCGACTGGAACTATCGCCAGTTTGTCGTAGACTCCATAGCATGGGAGACTGATCCTCAATACGGATGGTGCAATAAGCACACAAAGAAGGATGGTACGCCATACAATGTGTATGAAGATGGTCTGAAAGTATATACCACCATAGACTCGCGCATGCAAAAGTATGCTGAAGAGTCGGTGATGGCGCATGTGGGCAAGTATCTTCAACCAGCATTTGATCGTGAGAATGCTAAGAAACCTAATGCTCCATTTACGAGTGCTCTGACCAAGAAGCAGGTGGATGCCATAATGGGGCGCTCTGTGCAGCAGAGTGAACGATATATAAAGATGAAAGCTGCTGGCTGCTCTTACGATGAAATACACGAGGCATTCCATCGCAAGACGCAGATGACGGTGTTCTCTTATAACGGAGAGATAGACACCACGATGACGCCACTTGACTCCATACGCTACTACAAGTCATTCCTACGTGCAGGATTTATGTCTATGGACCCCGTCACGGGTTATGTGAAAGCCTATGTGGGTGGTCCTAACTATACACATTTCATGTATGACATGGTGTCAACGGGTTATCGTCAGGTGGGTTCTACTATAAAACCATTCCTCTATTCCCTCGCTATGGAAAATGGTATGACTCCATGCGATGTGGCGCCCAATGTGCAGCAGACATATATTGTCGCAGGACAGGCTTGGACTCCTCGCAATGCCTCACGCCGTCGCTATGGTGAGATGGTGACGCTGAAGTGGGGATTGTCGCAGTCAAATAACTGGATATCAGCATATCTCATGAGTCGTCTATCACCAGACCAGTTTGTGGGCTTGCTACATTCATTCGGCATAAACAATCCTGATATACATCCGTCTATGGCATTGTGCCTCGGACCTTGCGAGGTGAGAGTGGCAGAGATGGTAAGTGCCTATACGACATTCGTCAACCATGGCATACGCACGTCGCCGATATTTGTGTCAAGGATAGAAGACAACAATGGCAATGTGCTGGATGAGTTCCATCCGCGCATGAATGAGGTCATCTCAGCTGAGGCTGCCGACAAGATGCTCACTATGCTCCGTGCTGTTATCGATGAGGGTACGGGCGGTAGACTGAGATATAAATATAATATAGGTGGAGAGATAGGAGGTAAGACAGGTACCACCAACCGCAATTCCGATGCATGGTTTATTGGTTTTACACCGCAACTGGTGTCAGGATGCTGGGTAGGTGGTGAAGACCGCGACATACACTTCGACTCCATGGCATATGGACAAGGTGCCTCCATGGCGCTACCTATATGGGCATACTATATGAAGAAGGTCTACAAGGATAAGGCACTGGGATATTCCGAGTCAGTGCCGTTTGAGATGCCGGAGAATTTTAATCCGTGCGGTTCTTCTTCTAATAGTGGAGGTGGTAGCGACTCGTCTGGGGATGAGTCATCGGAGATAAATCTTGATGAGGTTTATGAATAATATATAAGGTGTAGCGAGGTCGCTACACCTTATATATTATATAAATGCTTAGCTTTATTAAAGGGCAAAGCGGGGACGCTTCGCCTACTTATTATTACCTATAAGATTTTTATCGCATAACAGCTGAGAGACGAGCGCACAGCACCTGCTGTGCAACCGCACACCAGCTGCTATGCAGTCGCACACCAGCTGGTGTGCGGTCATAGGAGTCGCTTTCTCCAGTGACCTAAGTCGTTTTTAATAGATATGAAACATACGTTCCATCATCTTCCATTTCTCGTCACTTGTTTGTCCCGCTTGGCAACCCTGCAGTATGGCAACAAAGTCTTCCCATTCCTGCTGGCGTGGTAAGGTGGCCAACTTTGCCATAGCCTCATCCCAATTGAAATCAATCGGTGTGTCCACAATCATAAATAGACGATTGTCAAGGATATAGATTTCCATCTCGAGGATGCCACAAGCTTTTATACCCTCACCGATTACTGGCCAAAATTCCTCTTGGCTGTGTGCTTTGCGATAGCGTGCTATCAACTCTGGATTGTCTTTCAAATCCATGGTCTGACAATAGCGCTTTACTGGACCTTTGTAGTCTTGCTGTATGTACCCTTCTGTCATAACAATATTATATATAAGGTGTAATAACTCGATTATCGCTTGTTGCTATTCTTGCCCCATCTGAAGAAGTCGCGCCAACCATTGAAATCTTTCTTGAATATAAGTCCGATGCCCTGCGTGTTGAGCGAATTCTTCGTGAAATACTTATCGTTGGTCTGATTGTATACCCTTATGGCGGCGCTACCGCTCGGCACAAGCAGATATCTTATGTCAAAGTCGCCGATGAATGATGACGTGGCATTCTGATTGTCACGATATCCAAATTGGCCATTGATGAGCAGACGATTGTCGAGCAGACGTCCGGACACCAGACCCTCATATTCGGCATTATTGAATCCTTCGTCACCCGTGGATATGTTTGCTCCGAGATTCCACTGGTTGCTACCCACCACATTCTCCAGCACAGTGCTCAACTGTTGTGAGATAGTACCGCTGATGATGCTCTGCATGGCAAGTGATGTCTGACTTTGTCGCTGTGACTGAGCAGCGGAGTTGTTGCTCTGATTGAGGAAACGTCCTACGGCAAGCAGATAGAGCACCTGCTGATTTATCTCCTCGTTGCTATTCATGACACTCATCACCATCTGCTTGGCATCATTGCTCACGGTAGGCATGTCAAGTGAGAAGTCCACATGAGGTTGGCCAGGCGTGCCCGAGATGTTCATGATGCAGTCCACGCGGATATTATTGTTGAAGAACGAACTGCCGAGGCTGATGTCAGACAATGGCACACTATTGAGCGTGTACTGCGCCTTGAGGTCGAGTGCTGCATTGTAGGCATCGCCACCAAAGGATATAGTGCCACCACTGAGGAAATCAAAATCGCGCTTTATCACATTCTGTATGGTCAACTTGTAGACACCGTGGTCTACGGTGTAGTTGCCAAACATATCAAAACCTCCTTTATTATAATAGGATGCCCTTATGGCGCCACTTCCGTTGAGAGCGATATAGTCACCCGACTGTTGGTCCATGAGCACTTTCACGGTGGCATTATTGTTGCAGTGCACCAGCATGTTGAGATACATGTTTGTGCCCACTTGGTTGGTGCGTTGCTTCTCGTCACCAGCGTTGTCATTATCTTCATCCTGTTTCTTATTGCGGTCGCTCCATGTGATAAACTCGCTATTGGCAATGGCATTTTGTGATGTGGCGTTGTACACAATCATCGAGTTGCGCTCAGGCGTAGCCTCTATGTTGATGGTGACCTCACCAGATTTGCCTTTGATGTTGCATGAGCCAGTGGCATAGGCAGTGCCATAGAATACGTCATTGCCAAATTCATGCGTGTCATATGAGAGTAGGTTTTGGGCTACAATGTCAAGGTCATAAGTGAAATGCCCTATGTTTTTATGGCGCAGATGACCATTGACAATGCCGATATTTCCCACCCGATCATATATGGTGTCATTATAGAAGATGATATCGTCAGGATTGAATTTCACCCTCGCTCCGTCAATCCTGTATGTGGTGTTGAGGCTTGTTATCTTGGCAGTGCCCTTGGCGCTCGCATCTCCAATCAACTGTATGGCAGAGAATGGCCCCACTACATTGAGCGTGCCCCAACCGCGAAGGTTGATCTCGTCGGCAAAACTGTCGCAGAAGGTATGAAGAAACTCAAGATTGGATCCGTAAGCCTTGATTTGTAGTCCGATATTGTTGTTCTTTGGCGACACAAAACCTTCGACCGTGGCCTTGTATCCACCATCCTCTTCAGTGTGTGCATCAATGTTTATGTCACCATCCTTTAGATTCCAGTTAGCCTTAGCGTAGAGAGTGCCGAGTCGTCCGTTTTCGAAAAGGAAGTTCTTTACGTTTATGTCCGCCTTAGCCGAAGGGTTGTCAAATAGCGAACAAAGGGAAGCCTCACCCGAAGCATGACCAGCGAAATCCACTGAATGGAAGTTGACAAGGTCGAGGATGTATGCAATATTCATATCCTTGAGTCTTACCTTGATTTCGTCGTCAGGGTTGGCGGTATTCTTTCCGTCAATGGTTATCTCTTGGCGGTCGTGCTTCACTGATAGGTGATTAACAGAAAGATGGTTCTTGTGAAACTCTATGTCAGCAGGACTTACTGTCCAAATGGTGTCGTCTATGAGAATCCCAGACTTCTTTATGTTGACATGGGCAGTAGCCATGCCGTCCGAGTTTTTGTAGAATCGGGTGTCAGTGTTCAATTGACCATTGATGACATTTCGCCCATTGATATTGAATAGCGCCTGCGACACGAGATGATTGTCCACGGCCTTGGCATTCAGTTGATAATGTGCGGTGTTGCCTCGTTTTCCTATAGCCGTAATGTTTACTTTCGCCTTTAGAGAGTCGTTGGGCGAAGTCATTATGAGGTATCCGTCCTTGTATTTCTTGCCGTTGTAAGTGAAGTCGGGGATGTCTATGTTGACATTTGCCTTGTCAGCCTTATCGTCAATATTGGCTATGATGTGCGCTTCTTCCCCGAGTTGGAGAGGCACTCCAAGTAGTTTCTCCGCCCAGTCAGTCTTGTATACCGTGGCGTAGAGGTTTATCCTGTTGCCAGTCTTTCTCACTTTGGGTAGTCCTGGCATGGTGGGAAGTCGATTGTATACAGTGGCTATCAGACTGTTGTATAGCGTGCTATAATCAAACTTTCCATCAATCGTCATATTGGCAAAGTCGCTACGCATGGTAATCCGCTGTTCTCCGCTATTGTCGCTGTATTTTTGTATCTCGAGATTGTCCAATTGATAGAGGTCATCCTCTGAATACATGGTAAAATCCTTGAGTGTTATTCTGCCTTCGGCATTATTGATGTTGCTTCCGTGAATGTTGCCGTCAAGGGTAAAATCAAAGGCGTTGCCTTTCCATTTGTCTGTTATTCCAAGGCATGACGGACATACGTTGTTTGCTTTTACAGTAAACTCTGTATTAGGTTTTTGCTTTGACAAATCGATGCTTCCGTTGGCTGCAACCACCGCATATTCATCGTTTAAACTCAATGCAAACGTTGTTTGACCGCCATTTGAATAGTTCGCTTTAATGTCAGCATTGTGGTAAGTGTGGTTCCTATAGGTAATCTTGTCAATGGTTGACACTACATTGCAGTTGGTAAGTTTGCCACCAGCAAGATTGCCCTTGAGCAGGATGTTGCCGTCAAGATTGCCGAAGTCATCCTTGCCGGTGAGAGTAGCGAGGTTGAGGTTGTTGCCCTTGACGTTGGATTCAAAACTATTACCCTGCTTGTTTAGGTGGATGTCCGCGCCACCTATGCCTGTATTAATCTTGCTGTCAATGAGTATGTTATCCCTATTACCCGAGGCCTTGCCCGTGATAGTGATATCACCGATGTTGTCCACCATGGTCGGTATGGAGTTCTCTTTACCGATGTTGGATGCGATAGACTTTATCCCTTCGGCATTTGTGTGTAGGTTATCAAGCGTGCAATCCCAGTTCCATGCACCGTCTTTCTTGTGTAGCAGTGCATTACAGGTCATCGTTAGTCCTGGTGTCTGCTTCACCGACAGATTAGTCAGGCGCACCCTCGAGTCGGTGCCGTCAATGTCTGCCGATAGGTGTACGGGTGGTGTGGTGCCTGTCAATTTATTTGTCAGACAACTAAGGTCGTGCAGTGTCACGTAGGAATCCCTTAGTGACAGAGTGTAACGTAGACTATTCTCCTTAATCTTGCCACCTTCAACGATATAACTGGCAGTAGCCTCAGGTATGGAAATGGTGGAGTGGGGTAGGGAGAGATGAAAGTCCGACAATCTCATGCCCTTCTTTCCACCAGTAAACTTTGCCGTAAAACGCTTTACTGCAAGTCCGCTCTTGTCGTTGAATGCTAATTTCTTTACTGCGACGTCTATGGAGTCGTTGGTCAGCTTGTTGAGGATGAGGTGCGCACTTATATCCTTTATGTTTATGTGCTTTGGAGATATGACTCCATCGTAAGGAGCATCCAGTTGATTGTAGGCTATCTGGCTACGTCGGATTATCAGTGAACTGATTTTTAGGTTGATGGCACTCGGTTCTTTCTTCTCCTTAGATGACAATGAGTCAATGATAAATTGGAAATTTGTCTTTGACGTGGCCGTCTTCTTGTAGAGGTTGGCCTTCATGCCGAATATCTGCGCAGAAGAGATGGATATCTGTCCTTTCATCATCTCTAAGAGAGACCATCCCACAGACATACGTGGAGCCGACAAGAGGTCTTTGCCACTTTGATCCTTTATGTCGATGCCGTCGATTATAACACGATTGAAAAGTGATATGTCAACCTTCTTGACATACACCTCCGTGCCCAGTTTTGCAGACAATGCGACACTCGCTTTTTCGGCCACGATGCGCTTCACCGCCGGGATATTCAGCAGCACAGTCACTACCAGATATGCACCTATCAGAGTCCATACCAGTATGTTTATAACGTGTCCAATTCTTTTCAGAACGAGAATTATTTATTTCAAATGATTCGCAAAATTACATTATTTTTGTGTCAATACGGAATCTTTCATTTTGTTTTCTTCTTTATGTCTACCATTTTTTATAAATTTGCATACAGTTTTCCAATACGTTAACATATGGTAGAATAAGTGTGACGAAATATCACACGACGAAATACAATTTAATTATATAAATATAATTTATGGCAAATGTAATTAGGCTGAAAAAAGGTCTTGACATTCGTCTTGCAGGAGAGGCAAAGCCTGAAAGGAAGAAACTTCCACTTTCGGCTTCGTATACTCTTGCTTTGTCATCGTTTGTAGGGTTGACTCCCAAAGCGGTGGTAAAGGAAGGCGACGTTGTCAAAGCCGGTGATGCTTTGATTGTCAGCAAGCAACAACCAGAGATGAAATTCGCATCTCCCGTGAGTGGTGTTGTTGAGTTGGTGGAGCGCGGTGAAAGGCGCAAGTTGCTGGGTATTAAGGTGAAGGCTGACGCTGAACAGCAGCATGCAGACTTCTCGCAAAAAATCTCAGGAAACATGACTGGCGAGCAGGTGAAGTCTCTCTTGCTTGAGGCTGGACTGTTTGGTTATATCAACCAGTTGCCTTACGCTGTCGTGGCTGATGCTGCGAGCACTCCTAAGGGTATCTTTGTCTCTGCATTGAGAGACATGCCTTTGGCTGGTGACTTTGAGGTGGAACTCAAAGGTCAGGAGAAAGATTTCCAGACTGGACTCACCGCACTGAGCAAGATGGCTAAGACTTATCTTGGCATCGGAGCTAAGCAGACGTCTCCAGCATTGACTGATGCGAAGGATGTGGAGGTGACTGTCTTTGACGGCAAGTGTCCAGCAGGCAATGTCGGTGTGCAAGTCAATCATCTTGACCCTGTCAACAAGGGCGAGACTGTGTGGACAGTAGACCCGACAGTGGTGATCTTTATCGGTAGACTGATTAACACTGGTAAGGTGGATTTGACCCGCACGGTGGCTATAGCTGGTTCGGAGGTGAAGGATGCAAGTTATGTAGACGTACTTGTGGGTGCTCCTCTTTCTGATATCCTCGCTGGTCATCTCGACAGTGCTGAGGGCAAGAGAATTATCAATGGCAATCCTCTCACAGGTCAGAAGGCTTCTCTCGAGGACTCACTTGGCGCTCATACCTCTGAGGTGTGCGTGCTTCCTGAAGGTGAGCATGCAGACGAAATGCTCGGATGGATTATGCCACGCTTTGGTCAGTTCTCAGTGTCAAGAAGTTATTTCTCATGGCTCTGCGGTAAGAAGAAGTATAAAATGGATACCCGCATCAAGGGTGGCGAGCGCCATATGATAATGAGTGGCGAATATGACAAGGTGTTGCCAATGGATATCTATGGCGAATATCTCATCAAAGCCATTATCTCTGGTAATATCGATAAGCAGGAGGCACTTGGCATCTATGAGGTGTCACCTGAGGATTTTGCTGTGGCAGAGTTTGTGGATTCAAGTAAATTAGAGTTGCAGAAGATCGTTCGTCAGGGACTTGATATTCTGAGAAAGGAGAATGCATAGTTATGAAAGCATTGAGAAACTATATTGACAAGATTAAGCCAAACTTTGTAGAGGGCGGCAAATTCTCTGCGTTGCAGAGTGTCTTTGAAGGCTTCGAGACATTCCTCTTTGTTCCTAACGACACCTCTAAGTCGGGCGTGCACATCCATGACTCCATCGACTCCAAGCGTATCATGTCGTTTGTAGTCATAGCATTGATACCTGCACTCCTCTTCGGTATGTATAATGTGGGTTATCAGAATGCAGCGCTGGCAGGCAAACTTGCTGAGACATCATGCGTCTCTATGTTCGTCTACGGACTGCTCAAGGTGCTCCCGATGATACTCGTGAGTTACATCGTCGGCCTTGGCATCGAGTTCTGCTGGGCACAGTGGAAACATGAGGAAATCCAAGAAGGCTATCTCGTGTCGGGTATTCTTATACCGATGATAATGCCAGTCAACTGTCCTTTGTGGATGCTTGCTTTGGCATGCGCCTTTGCTGTTATCGTAGGTAAGGAAATATTTGGTGGTACGGGTATGAATATCTTCAACCCTGCTCTCCTTGCGCGTGCGTTCCTTTTCTTCTCTTATCCTACTAAGATGAGTGGTGACACCGTGTGGGTGGCTCAAGACACTATCTTCGGTGTTGGTTGCGCCGTGCCTGATGGTACGACAGCTGCTACTCCTCTCGGCATCCTTGCTCAGAGCGGAAGCACTGGCACAGACCTCTGCGCTGCAGTGACCGGTCTTATCCCTGGTTCTATCGGTGAGACTTCTGTTATCGCCATAGCCATCGGTGCAGTCATCCTGCTTTGGACAGGCATCGCAAGCTGGCGCACCATGCTCAGCGTATTCGTAGGCGGTGCATTGGTATCGGCATTGTTCCATGGCATTGGCATGAGCAACCTCTCGTGGGTAGAGCAACTCTGCTACGGTGGATTTGCATTCGGTGCAGTATTCATGGCTACCGACCCTGTGACATCATGTCGCACTCAGACAGGTCAGTATATCTACGGCTTCCTCATCGGAGTCATGGCTATCGTCTTCCGTGTGATGAATCCTGGTTACGCTGAGGGAATGATGCTCGCAATATTGCTCATGAACATGTTTGCTGCTACCATCGACCACTTCGTAGTGGAGGCAAATATCAATAAGCGTGCTAAACGTGCTAACAAGAAATAATAGGAGGATGACGAAATGGCAAAACTGAATACAAACAGCAATTCATATATCATTGCCTATGCTGCCATAATGGTAATCGTCGTGGCATTCCTTCTTGCCTTCGTTTCTTCTGCTCTGCAGGAGACTCAGGATAAGAATGTGCGCAATGACGTCAAGAAACAGATTCTCACAGCCTTGCACATCCAAACCGAAAATGTGGATGACACTTATAGCAAGACAGTGAAGGACAACCTTTGGGACGGAACCAAACTCACAGAGGTGGCAGCAGAGGATTTCCAGACGGACTACAGTCCTGAAATCAAGGCTGGTCGTTATCACGTCTTCGTGGCTAATGTTGACGGCAAGACCAAATATGTGCTTCCTGTGTGTGGCATGGGCCTTTGGGGCAACATCTGGGGCTACATCGCACTCGATGAAGACCGTCAGACAGTCTATGGCGCATACTTCAATCATCAGGGCGAGACTGCTGGCCTCGGCGGAGAAATCAAGGACTCCAAGGCATGGCAGGCTAAGTTTAATGGCAAGAAAGCCTTTGCTGACGGCAAGGTGGTTCTTGGTGTGAAGAAGAATGTGGAGAATCCTGCATCTGAGGTAGACGGCGTCACTGGTGCCACACTGACATCCAATGGCGTGGACAATATGCTTCATGAGGGATTGGCAAACTATCTGTCATTTATTAATGCAAAGTAAATAAAAGGAGGTAAAAGATATGAGTTTATTTTCAAAAGCTAACAGGGAAGCACTTTCCTCTCCTTTAAGTGGCAACAACCCGATTCTTGTGCAGATCCTCGGTATCTGTTCAGCATTGGCGGTTACCACACAGCTCAAGCCAGCTATCGTGATGGGACTGGCAGTGACGGTTATCACCGCTTTCTCCAATGTCACCATCTCGCTGATAAGGAAGACCATCCCTAATCGTATACGTATCATCGTGCAACTCATCGTGGTGGCAGCTCTTGTGACCATCGTGAGCCAGATATTGAAGGCTTATGTATATGACGTGAGTGTGGAACTCTCAGTCTACGTGGGTCTTATCATTACCAACTGTATTCTTATGGGACGTCTTGAGGCATTTGCCATGATGAATTCTCCATGGCCTTCATTCCTCGACGGTATCGGTAATGGTCTGGGCTATGCTTACATCCTCGTGATAGTAGGTTTCGTGCGTGAACTCTTCGGTCGTGGATCACTTCTAGGATTCAAGATTATTCCTGAGAGTGTGTATGACTTCGGATATGTAAACAACGGCATGATGACAATGCCTGCCATGGCTCTTATCCTCGTGGGTATCGCCATCTGGGTGCACCGTGCATATTTTTATAAGGAGGAGAAATAAACTATGGAACATATAATTTCACTGTTTTTCCGGTCGATATTTGTCGACAACATGATATTTGCATTCTTCCTTGGTATGTGTTCATTCCTTGCGGTTAGCAAGAATGTGAAGACTGCCTTGGGACTTGGTCTCGCAGTGACCTTCGTGCTGCTCATTACCGTGCCTATCGACTATCTGCTCCAGACCAAGGTGCTCGGCCCTGACTGTATCATTGAGGGCGTAGATTTGAGTTATCTCTCGCTGATACTCTTTATCGCTGTCATAGCAGGTATTACCCAACTCGTGGAAATGGCTGTGGAGAAATTCTCTCCATCACTCTATTCTGCTCTTGGTATATTCCTTCCTCTGATTGCCGTTAACTGTGCCATCATGGGTGCTTCGCTCTTTATGCAACAGCGCATCAACCTCGAACCTACAAATACACAGTATATTGGTAATGTGTGGGATGCCATCGCTTATGCCGTGGGTTCAGGTCTTGGATGGACTCTCGCTATCGTGTCTATGGGTGCTATACGTGAGAAGATGGAATATTCTGATGTACCGAAACCTCTGCAGGGACTCGGCATTACGTTTATCACAGTGGGTCTTATGGCTCTGGCTATGATGGGATTCTCTGGTCTTACTATATAAATAAGGAAGGAAAACAAGTATATGGCAAATTTCATTTTAGTCTCAATAGGAGTCTTTTTGGTAGTCATACTGCTGGTTGTGGCCATGCTTCTTATCGCAAAGAAGTATCTCACTCCCTCGGGAAAGGTGAAGGTCACTGTCAACGACAAGAATACTTATGAGGTGGAGCAGGGCGGAAGCCTTCTTTCCACTCTTGCCGAAGAGGGCGTCTATCTGCCTTCTGCCTGCGGTGGTAAGGGTTCTTGTGGCCAGTGCAAATGTAAAGTAGTCAATGGCGGTGGTGAAATCCTCGACTCAGAAAAGGGTCACTTTACACGTAAGCAGATAAAGGAAGGCTATCGTCTCGGTTGCCAGTGCAAGGTCAAGGGTGACATTGATATCAAGGTGCCAGACTCAGTACTCGGCGTGAAGGAATGGGAGTGTACGGTTATTGGCAACCGTAATGTGGCTTCATTCCTCAAGGAATACAAGGTGGCTCTGCCTCCTGGCGAGCACATGGACTTCGAACCGGGTTCTTACGCTCAGATACGTATCCCTGCATTTGAGATAGATTACAAGGATTTCGATCGTAGTCTCATTGGTGACACTTATCTTCCTACATGGGAGAAGTTCCACATGTTTGACCTGCACTGCTCTAACCCAGAGCCTACTATCCGTGCTTACTCTATGGCAAACTATCCTGACGAGGGTGACATCATCACGCTTACAGTGCGTATTGCTACTCCTCCATTCTTGCCACGTGAACAGCAGAAGCCAGATGCAAACAACTTTATGCCTGTCAACCCAGGTATCGCTTCATCTTACATCTTTAGCCTCAAACCAGGTGACAAGGTGGTGATGAGTGGTCCTTACGGAGAGTTCCATCCTAAGTATGGCACAGGCCGTGAGATGATTTGGGTAGGTGGTGGTGCCGGTATGGCTCCACTGCGTGCGCAGATTATGCATATGCTCAAGGCTAAGCACTGCACCGATCGTGAGATGCACTATTTCTATGGTGCGCGTGCTCTTGATGAGATACCATTCCTCAATGACTTCATCGAGTTGGAGAAAGAGTATCCTAATTTCCACTTCCATCTGGCTCTTGACCGTCCAGACCCGAAGGCAGATGCTGCTGGCATACCTTACACACCAGGTTTTGTGGCTCCTGTTATGGGCGACACTTACCTCAAGCAGCATGAGGCACCAGAGGATTGTGAGTACTACCTCTGCGGACCTCCGATGATGGCAAAGACTGTGCTCGACCTGCTCCATAGCCTTGGTGTCGAGGATGACATGATTGACTTCGATAACTTCGGTGGTTAAGCGAAACGTCGCTAATCGCGTTTATCGATTATATACCAAAAGAAGCCTGCACAAATATGTGTGGGCTTTTTTGTAGGAGGTACAGCGCCCTCGCTGTACCATCTCAAGTAGCCTAAGCAATATTTATGTCAGTAAAACCCAAATGAACCAAAAGATTTTCTTCCTAACAACATACACTTGAATAATTTTTACTACCTTTGCAAACACTATGTGTCTGCGACTTGCGCAAGTGTTGCGACACATGTCAGCGGGATGTGCGAATGGCCCGCAAAAGTATTGCAATTACTATTTTTATCACATTAAAAACGAGCGTATTTCCTATGAAAGGAATAGTTTTGGCCGGCGGTTCCGGTACACGCCTTTATCCTATAACCAAGGGAGTCAGCAAACAACTGATACCCATTTATGACAAACCGATGATATATTATCCCATATCGGTGCTAATGCTTGCCGGTATACGGGAAATACTTATCATTTCCACTCCCTATGACCTCCCAGGATTCAAGCGACTGCTTGGTGACGGTAGCGACATCGGAGTAAAGTTTGAATACGCAGAGCAACCATCTCCCGACGGATTGGCACAGGCTTTCATCATCGGCGAGAAGTTTATTGGCGATGATTGTGTATGCCTTGTACTTGGCGACAATATCTTCCACGGTAGCGGTTTCACCGGTCTTCTCCAAGAATGCGTAAAAGATGCGGAAGTAAATGATAAGGCATCTGTCTTCGGATATTGGGTCAACGATCCAGAGCGATATGGCGTGGCTGAGTTTGATAAAGACGGCAACTGTCTGAGCATCGAAGAGAAGCC